>DATJWN010000052.1:0-29185 GCA_035501235.1 Reyranella sp. | reverse complement strand
CACCCAGGCCGGGATCGCCTGCGCGAAATAGACGACGCAGCACCCGTCAGAAGCGCGGAATGTCCGGGAACGGGATCTTGCCGTGATGCACGACCACGCGGCCCAGCTCGGCGCAGCGACGGAGCTTGGGAAACACCTTGCCGGGATTGAGCAGGTGGTCGGGGTCGAAAGCGCATTTGACCCGCATCTGCTGGTCGAGATCGATTTCGGTGAATTGCTCGCCCATGAGATCGCGCTTCTCGATGCCGACGCCGTGCTCCCCGGTCAGCACGCCACCCACCTTCACGCAGAGGCGCAGGATGTCGGCGCCGAATTGCTCGGCGCGATGCAGCTCGTCGGGATCGTTGGCGTCGAACAGGATCAACGGATGCAGGTTGCCGTCGCCGGCGTGGAAGACGTTCACGACGCGAAGCCGGTGCTTCTTGCTCATCTGCCGCATCTCGCCCAGCACCTCGACCAGCCGGCCGCGCGGCACGGAGCCGTCGAGGCACATATAGTCGGGCGTGATCTGGCCGACGGCGGGAAAAGCGGCCTTGCGGCCGGCCCAGAACAGCACCCGCTCCTGCTCGTCGCGGCTCACGCGGCAGGTCGTGGCGCCGCGGCCCTTGGCGATCTCCTCGACGCGCTTGACCAGATGATCGACCTCGACCTCCGGCCCGTCGAGCTCGACGATCAAGAGCGCTTCGACATCGAGCGGATAGCCCGCGCCTACATAGTTCTCGGCGCATTGGACCGCGTCCTTGTCCATCATCTCCATGCCGCCCGGAATGATGCCCGCCGCGATGATGGCCGCGACACAATCGGCCCCGCCCGCTTCCGTCGGGAACCCCAGCAGCACGGCGCGCGCCGCGGTGGGCTTGCGCAGGAGACGCACGGTCACCTCGGTGACGACGCCGAGCAAACCCTCCGAACCTGTCATCAGGCCCATCAGGTCGTAGCCGCCCGGGTCGAGGTGCTTGCCGCCGAGCGTCACGACCTCGCCGTTCATCAGCACCATCTCGATGCCGAGGAGGTTGTTGGTGGTGAGGCCGTATTTCAGGCAGTGCACGCCGCCGGAATTCTCCGCGACGTTGCCGCCGATCGAGCAGGCGATCTGCGAGGAAGGATCGGGCGCGTAGTAGAAGCCCTCGTGCTCGACCGCCTTGGTGACGCCGAGATTGGTCACGCCCGGCTGCACTCGCGCGCAGCGGTTGGCGTAGTCGATCTCCAGCACCTTGTTGAACTTGCCGAGGCCCAGCAGGATCGCATCGCCCACCGGCATCGCCCCGCCGGACAGCGAAGTGCCCGCGCCGCGCGGCACGACCTTGACCTTGTGGTCCTGGCAATAACGCAGGATCGCCGAGACCTGCGCCACGGTCTCGGGCAGCACGACGACCAGCGGCATCTGGCGATAGGCCGAGAGCCCGTCGCATTCGTAGGGCCGCATGCCCTCTGCTTCGTCGATGACGCCCTCGCCCGGCACGATCGCGCGCAGGGCAGCGACGATCTCGGCGCGGCGCGCAAGGATGTCCGGATCGAGCGGCGGCATCTGCATGCCGCGATCATAGCGCAATGAAAAAGCGGCGGAAGCCGAAGCCTCCGCCGCTTGCAATTTGTCCCGGGCGCGCGGGCGTCAGCCCTGGCGCGCCTTGTAGCGCGGGTTGGTCTTGTTGATGATGTAGACACGGCCCTTGCGGCGCACGATGCGGCAGTCCTTGTGGCGCGTCTTCACCGACTTCAGCGAATGGCGGATCTTCATGGTCCCAGTCCCAACAAAAAGCCCCGGCCAAGCCGGGGTGAATTCCGAAAGCGGGCGGAAAATAGGGATAGGCAAACCACCCGTCAACCCCGATTTATCGGGAATTTCCCAATAATTCTATCGTCTTAGGGGCCACACCCCTAAAGTGGCCTCGAATCGAGGAGAATGAACCATGTCGAGGCTCACGCTTGCCCAGGCCAACAAGATCATCGAAGTGGCCTTCGCCAAGGCGCGCGAGATGAAGGTGAAGCCGCTCGCCGTCGCCGTGCTGGACGAATCGGGCAACGTCCGGTCGCTGCAGCGCCAGGACGAGGCCAGCATGCTGCGCAACGAGGTCGCGATCGGAAAGGCATGGGCCGCCGTCGGCATGGGCGTGTCGAGCGCCGTGCTGCTGGAGCGGGCCAAGGGCAACCCCTCCTTCTTCGGCGCCCTGTCGGCGACGTCGCGGGGCCGGTTCATCCCCCAGACCGGCGCCGTGGTCATCAAGGACAAGGACGGCACGATCCTGGGCGCCGCCGGCGCCTCGGGCGGCACCGGCGAGGAAGACGAGGCGGTTTGCATAGCGGGAATCGAAGCGGCGGGGTTGGTGTCGGGCTGAACCCTCCTCTATTGTCCGCCGCTTCTAACGGGAAGGAAACATGTTCGAGCCTGCCGAGCGTCTGAAGAACGTCAAGGTGTCCGCGTCGTCCGCCATGACCCGCAAGGTGCGCGAGCTGCGCGCGCAAGGCGTGAAGATCGTGGGCCTGTCCTCGGGCGAACCCGACTTCATGTCGCCGCGGCATGCCATCGAGGCGGGCTACAAGGCCGCTCTCGCCGGCGACACCAAGTACCCGCCGCAGGACGGCACCAAGGCGCTCAAGGAGGCGGTGCAGCGCAAGTTCAAGCGCGAGAACAATCTCGACTACGCGATGGACGAGATCATGGTGTCCAACGGCTCCAAGCAGATCATGTTCGGCGCCACCATGGCCTCGGTGAACCCGGGCGACGAGGTGATCGTGCCCTCGCCCGGCTGGATCAGCTACGCCGACCAGATCAAGCTCTGCGGCGGCGTGCCGGTGGCGGTGTCGTGCCCGGAGAACAACCACTTCAAGCTCCGGCCCGAGGATCTCGAGGCCGCGATCACCGACAAGACCAAGTGGGTGGTGCTGAACTTCCCCAACAATCCGACCGGCGCCGTCTGCAATCGCGAGGAGCTGAAGGGCCTCACCGAGGTGCTGCTGAAGCATCCCAAGGTGCTGATCATGTCGGACGAGATCTACGAGCATCTCGTCTATGACGGGCTGAAGACCCATTCGATCGCCGAGGTCGAGCCGAAGCTGAAGGAGCGCACGCTCACGGTGAACGGCGCCTCGAAGGCCTATGCCATGACAGGTTGGCGTGTCGGCTTCGCGGGCGGGCCGAAGGCGATGATCGCCGCCATGATGAACATGCAGGGCCAGGCGACGGCCGGCGTCTCGACGGTCGGCCAGGCCGCCGTGGCCGCGGCGCTCGACGGGCCGCAGGATCTCGTCGAGAGCCATCGCAAGGATTACGAGAACCGGCGCAATCTCGTCGTCGGCTGGCTGAACGAGGCCAAGGGCATCAAGTGCCACAGGCCCGAGGGCGCGTTCTACGTCTTCCCCAACGTCGCGGGCTGCCTCGGCAAGACGACGCCCAAGGGCAAGCGGCTCGAGACCGACACCGACTTCGTGACCGCGCTGCTGGAAGAGCGCCACGTCGCCACGGTGCAGGGTGCGGCCTACGGCATGAGCCCCTACTTCCGCATCTCCTACGCCACCGATCTCGAATCGCTGCGCGAAGGCTGCCAGCGCATCAAGGACTTCTGCGCCGACTTGCGCTGATGCGGCGAAAGGGCGTCGCCGGTTGCCCGGCGGCGCCCTAGTCGCTCCGCCGAGCTTCAGGCACCGCCCGCGAAGCCGGATACGCCGCCTTCCGCCTGGCACGTCAGCGTGCTGACGCCCTGCACCCAGCCTTTGCCCTTGCAGGCGTTCTGGCCCTTGCAGGCATTGGTGGCGGACTTGCAGGCGCTCTGGCCCTTGCACGCGTTGACGCCCCTGCAGTCTGTCGAGTTCTGCCCGAACGACGGGCTCGACGGGGTCTGGGCGTTTGCAGCGGACACAACGAGTGCGCCAGCGGCGAATGCGCTCGCCGCCGCGATTGTCCACGACTTGTTCATCGTTTCCTCCTCGAGATGACGTTCTCACGTCTTCTCCCCGGAGGATGGAGGCTACGGTTGGTTTCCTGACAATCTTCTGACTTCCGGCGTAAGCTTTGAGGCATTGTCGAGGTGATATTGCGGCAACCCGGTCACTCTTCCGGCTCCGTGGAGAAGCTCAGCGGATAGCCCTTCTGGCGGCCCATGTCGGTGCCCTCCTTGGCCTTGCTCTCGGCGATGTCGCGCGTGAAGGTCGCGACGACGCAGACGCCCTTCTGGTGCGCCGTCATCATGATGCGATAGGCCTGGTCGTCGGTCGTTCGGAACACCGCCTTCAGCACCTGCACCACGAACTCGCGCGGCGTGTAGTCGTCGTTCAGCAGCACCACCTTGTACATACGCGGCTGCTCGACCTTGGGCTTGGCGATCGTGTCGGGTTTCAGGACGTCGATGTCGCTCATCGCACACTCCCCATTCCGGCACCTCAAATCCTAACGAGGTCGTCGAGCTCGCGATAGTCGGGCAGGGTCGTGTCGATCGCCTTGCCGCCGCGGATCACCACCCGGTCGGCCTGGAAGCGCGCCAGCATCTCGTTGTAGTCGCGCGCCTTGAGCACGATCAGGTCGGCCGGTGTGCCGCGGCCGACATGGCCGAACTGCGGCAGCTGCATGATCGCCGCCGGCACGGAGGTCGCCGCCGTGATCCAGTCGCCGTACGGATGGTCGAGATGGGCGATCTTCACCGCCTGGGCGAAGCTCTCCAGCATGTCGTGATCGCCATAGCCGTAGAACGGGTCGCGCACATTGTCGCCGCCGATCGCCACCTTGAGACCGTGCGCCTTCAGCTCGTGCAGGAGCGTGACACCGCGCCAGTGAGGCGTCTTGCGGTCGGTGCCGCGCGCCTGCAGGTAGAGGTTCACCGCCGGCAGGCTCACGATGTCGATGCCGGCATCCCGGCAGGCATCCATCGTGTCGCGGATGACCTCGTCGGTCTGCAATGCCAGCGCGCAACAGTGTCCGGCGAGGATGCGGCCCTTGAAGCCGCGCTTCACCGCCAGGCGGGCGATGCGGATCAGGGTGCGCGCCTCGACGTCGCTCGATTCGTCGACATGCATGTCGAGGTTCAGTCCACGCTCCTCGGCCAGCGCG
This sequence comes from Reyranella sp., assembly GCA_035501235.1. Classification (GTDB taxonomy): domain Bacteria; phylum Pseudomonadota; class Alphaproteobacteria; order Reyranellales; family Reyranellaceae; genus Reyranella. Next base: position 24,144 of record DATJWN010000052.1, on the reverse strand, counting down.
AAGATGCGATCCATCACGATGTCGAACTCGGGCGGCACGGGACTGTTGTTCAGCTCGAGGAAGCGCGTGCCGCAGCCCAGGTTGCCGCCCGCATCGGCAACGCGATCGGCGAGCTCGCGGCCCTCCTCGCGCGTGAAGATGTCGATCGGCCCGATGGTCGAGGGCTGCAGCTCGACCCGCCCTGCCCATTCGTCGCGCAGCTTCTTGAACACGGGGAAGGTGATCGCGGGCTGCGGCGCCAGCGAATCGAGATGCGTGCGGATCGCGACCACGCCCTTGGCATAGGCCGTCCTGATGCCGAACTCGAGCCGGCGGCGCACATCCTCGGCATGCCAGCGTGCGGCCCGATCGGGCCCCGAGGCCGCGGCCGCGCCCAGCAGATCGCCCGTCTTGTTGCGGGCGCGCGGCACGATATGGGCCTTGTCGAGATGGGCATGCGCATCGAGCATGCCCGGCAGCACCAGCGAGCGATCGAGGTCGGGCCCCAGCTCCGCCGCAAGCGAACCGCCCGCCACGACATCGGCGACCTTGCCACGCTCGACCAGGAGATCGCAGAGAACGAGATCGTCCTGGTCCGCCGGCCCGGGTGCCGCACCCGTCAGCAGGCTGGCGGGGATGTGGACGCGACGCAACGCATAGCGTGCCGCCTGGGGCGGCTGGAAGAAGCCGTTCACCATCCGATCAACCGCGCCACTCGCCCACTCCATTCCACTTGTATTCGAGATCGCGCGCCGGTCCGCCGCCCAGCTGCGCGCGAATCGCGTCGCACACCTTCACCATGCCGTCATGGCCGTGCGCGGCGTAGATCTCGCGGCCGATCTCCGGCGTCTCGCCCGCGGCGAAGCTGCCGACGCGGGCGAAGACCGCGCGCAGCCGCGTGACATAGGGTTTCAGCTCCGGCGGCAGGGCCGGCGGCGCCGCCGCTGCACGACGCGACGCGGCCATGATCATCTGCCGGATTTCGTCGACCGGCTCGGCCTTCGGCTCCTTCGGTCCGAACAACCAGCTGAAGAGTCCCATGGTCAGAAATCCTCCTGCAAGAACCGGTCCACCAGCCGGTCGGCGCGGCTGCGGTCGGTGAAGGCGAGATGGCGCGCGAGATTGCGCGGCGAGGAGGCGAGATAGAAACGCTCGTACTGCTCGTTGCGGCTGGCGAGCGCCGAACCCGCGAAATCCCAGGCGAGGCGGAAGACGCGGATGCGCTCCTCCGCCGCCTGGCCTTTCGCACCGGGCAGGTACTTGTCGATCAGGGGCCGCAGCTCCTTGTCGGCGAGCTCCGCGCGCATCGGCGCGGCCAGGAGGTTGTGCGAGCCGATCAGGCGCAGGATCTCGTTGGCGCGCGGCATCCAGATCGGCAGGAAAGAGCGCAGCGCATGCATCGGGCCCGCCGCGCAGGTCCACAGGCCGCCCGGCCATTCGCGCGCCTCGACCTCGGCCGCCAGCACCGCGGTGCGCGTGAACTCGGCATAGCCCCACAGCTCGCCGATCATGCGCATCGTCTCGGGGTCGACGGCGTTGATCGAGGCCGCCATGCGCAGCGCCAGGCCCCAGGCGAAGTCGAGCTTCACCGAGGCGCGCACCATGGTCTGCTGCTGGACGTTGGGCGGCCAGCTCCGCGTCATCACCGTGTTGTAGGACTTGAGATTGCAGTCGATGAACAGCCGGTCGCGCGGCACCTCGACATCGTCGAAGATCACGAAGGCGTCCTGCTCGTCGAAGCGACTCGACAAAGGATGGTCGAAGCGGTTGGACGACGGGGCCGACATGCTGTCGCGGCACAGGAACTTCAGCCCCGGCGCGGTCATGGGAATGCAGAAGGAGAGCGCGTAGGCATCGGCACCCTCCGGCAGCGGCGCCGCCGGATAGACCGCGATCTCGTCGGCGAAGGGCGCAAGCGTCGCCAGCACGCGCGCGCCGCGCACCACGATGCCGTGCTCCGTCTCGCCGACCTTGCGCAGCGCGTATTCGTTGCCCGCTGCGGGCGCGTCGCCCTTGGCCTTGTCGACGGTCGGCTGCACGATCGTGTGCGTCAGCGAGATGTCGTCCCGGCGCAGGAACTTCTGGTAGGCGACCAGCCGCTCGTAGCCCGCCTCGTTGCCGTGCTGGCCCCACTCGACGGGACTGCCGGCGAAGCCCGCATAGGTCACGTTCATGTAGTCGGGCGTGCGGCCCATCAGGCCGACGGAATATTCCGCCACCCTGCGCAGCGCCTTGTGGCGGCGTTGCAGATCCTCGCGGCTCTTCGGGACCATATGGCTGACGGCGATCTTTTCCCCCGTCTCGGGATCGGCCATCAGCAGGGTATCGGCCTGCTTGTGGTGCAGGTCGAAGACCTCGGCCAGCGCATGCGCCGCACCGCTGAGCTTGGGATGATCGACGACGTCGCGCACGCGCTCGCCATCGACCCAGACTTCACGCTTCCCGCGCAGGCCCTTCAGGAACTGCTCGCCCGTCCGTGCCGGCATTCATCCTCCCGATTTCTGGGGAGACACTAAAGCGTTTCCGACCGAACCCGAAGCATGTCGGAACCACAACATCTTGTGGTGGACACCTCCGGATCGCCGTAATGGGTATGGAATCTAACGGGCTTCTTGTGTCGGCCGCCTTTGCGCTCGCTCACCAATTTCGATTGATTATATAGTTATTATTAATTAACCATACAAGAGGGAGTGGCACCCTGCCAATGCGCGGCCACCCCGCCTATTCCGCCGTCAGATAGTCCACCGCCGCCAGCGCATGCGTGCGCAGGACGTGGTGGAACTCCGCGATGCTGACGGCCTCGTCGATCCCGCCCATGCCCGCGGGCGAGCAACCGTAGACGAAGGCCGGCACGCCGGCGCGCCGCCAGAATCGGGTATCGGTGCCGCCGAGGCTGACGATCGGCTGCGGCGCATGGTCCATGAACTGCGCCGCATTGCGCACCAGGTGGCCGACCATCTCATGCGTCGGATCGGACCACGTGGATTCCGGATTGCCGGCCAGCAGCTCCTCGCAGGTCACCATCGGATAGCGCGTGAGGATCGACCTCACCTTCGCCATGACCTCGGCGCGCGTGATGCCGACCGGCGGGCGGAAATCGACCTCGAGCATGCAGGCCGCCGGCAGCATGTTGATCTTCACGCCGCCCTGCAGCGTGCCGATATTCACCGACACGCGCCGCATCACGTCGGCGCCGCCCTCGCCCAGCGACCGGTTCGCGGCCTCTCTCACCTCCGGCCGGTCGAGCGTCGCCTTCACCGTCGCCGGTTCGGCGGGCACCATGGCCTCGATGCCCTCGAGGTCCTTGATCAGCGACGCCGCGATCTTGGTGGCGCTCGGGCTGGTGTGCGGATAGGCGCTGTGACCGCCCGGCACCTTGATCGTGAGCCGTGTCCACAGCATCGACTTCTCGCCGAACCGCACGGTGTGCACGCCGCTCGGCTCGGTGTTCAGCACGCAATCGCCCAGCACTTCGTCGGCGCAATTGCGCACCAGCCAGTCGGCGCCCCATTTGCCGCCCGTCTCCTCGTCCGACACGACGGTGAAGGTGACCTTGCCCGGCAGCTCGCCTTTCAGCCGATGGAGATAGGCGTGAACGAACAGCAGCGCCGTCGTCCCGCACTTCATGTCGACCGTGCCGCGGCCATACACGCGACCCTCCACGATGTCGCCCGACAGCGGGTCGTGCTTCCACACCGACGGATCACCGATCGGAAACACGTCGAGATGGCCGTTCAGCACCAGGTGCCGGCCCGGTCGGGTGCCGGCGAAGCTGCTGATCAGGTTGGGCATCGCCGCCTGCCGTGCCTCGGTGCGATGGCCGAGGCCCTCGGCATCGAGGAATGAGCGAAACAGATCGGCCGCCTGCCGTGTGTCGCCGGGCGGATTGCAGGTGTCGATGCGGGTGAAGGCCTGCAGGAACTCGACCTGCCGGTCCTTCTCCTGTTCGAGCCAGCCCAGCAGTCGCTCGCGCACGCTCATGGCCGCGCGAACTCCGGCGGCGTCGACTTGTGGACGATGCAGCCGTTCTTCACCACGCCGAGGCAGGCGGCACCTCCCAGCGCATAGGCGATGCCGCGCGGATCGTCGGTGTCCCAGACCGCTAGGTCGGCGGCCCGACCGACGGCGATGGTCCCCGCGCGATCGGCCATGCCAAGCGCCCGCGCGCCGTTCACGGTGAAGCCGCGCAGCGCCTCCTCGGGCGTCAGCGCGAACAGGTAGCAGGCGAGGTTCATCTGCGCCGCCGGCGAGACGGTGGGCGAGCTCACGGGATTGCTGTTGGTCGCCAGAGCCATCGGCACGCCGAACTCGCGGAACATCTCGACCGGCGGCTTGCGCGTCTCGTGCAGCACGAAGTGTGCCCCCGGCAGCAAGGTCGCGACCGTCCCCGCCTCCGCCATCGCGCGGACCGTCGCCAGCGAGGCGTATTCCAGATGATCCGCCGACAGGCCGCGATGCCTGGCGACCATCCCGCCGGCACCGAAGTCGGTGTACTGGTCCGAATGCGCCTTCACGCCGAGGCCATAAGACTGCGCCTTGGCGAACAGCCGGCCCATCTGCTCGTGGTTGAAGCCGACCTTGTCGCAGAAGCCGTCGACCTGATCGACCAGACCCTGGCGCATCGCCTCAGGCAGCACCTCGTCGCACATGAAGGTCACGTAGTCGTCGCGCCGGCCGGCGTACTCGGGTGCCAGCCCATGTGCGCCGAGATAGGTCGACACCACAGTGACCGGCAGGTCCTTGGTCAAGGCGCGCGAGATGCGCATGAGGCGGAGCTCGCCGTCCTTATCCAATGACGCGCCGGACTTGCTCTCGACCGTCGTGACGCCGTTGGCGATCAGCCGGCTCATCCGCGCGCGGCTCATGTCGTAGATCGCCTGCTCGGAGAGCGCGCGCGTGCGCTTGACCATGGCGCCCACGCCGCCGCCGCGCGGCTCGAGGTCCCAGCGCTTGCCGCCCTGGCTCAGCACCTCGAAATCGATCAGCCCTTCCTCGCCGTAGACGATGTGGGTGTGCGGATCGACCAGGCCCGGTGTCACCACCTTGCCGCCGAGCGACCAGACCTCGCGCGCATCGGACGGCGCCTCTGCCGCCGGCCCGATCCAGGCGATCTTGCCACCGGTGATGCCGACAGCGCCGTTCGCCACCAGACCGAAGGGCGCGCCCTCCCGCATGGTGGCGACCGCAGCATCGCGCAGCAGCAGGTCGAACATCGGCGCTCAGCCGACGGGGACGGTCTCGGCCAGCGGCGCCAGCTTGGCAACCTTCTCGTACCAAGCCGTCAGCTTCGGATGACCCGGCCGCCACGGCTCGTTGGCGTAGCGGAAGTCGAGATAGCCCAGCGCGCAGCCGATGGTGATCTCGCCGATCGTGTCGAGGTTGCCGAGCGAGTCGGCCTGCTTCTCGAACTCGGCCAATGCCGCCTTCACCTTGCCCTGCTGGAGCGCGATGTAGCTCTTGCGGCCCTCGTCCTGCGGCAGCGCGATCTCGCGGCGGCGCGGCTGCGTGGCATCGAGGATGCCGTCACCCAGCGCCTCTTGAGTCAGCGCTTTCCAACGCGCCGGGCCCGGTGCCGGGAAGAGCTTGGGCGCGGCACCGATCGAGTCGAGATACTCGCAGATCACCGGGCTGTCGTAGAGGCACGTGCCATCATCGGCGATCAAGGTCGGCACCTTGGACAGCGGGTTGTACTGCAGCAGCGCCGGATCGGTGGTGCCGATCTTGAGCCGCTCGACCTTGTCGTTGATGCCGCGCTTGATCGCGCAGGCCGTGACCTTGCGCACATACGGGCTGGCGGGAGAGTAGGCGAGCTTCATTCGTCTTTCCTCGATGTTCGATCGACGATCCATACCGCGCCACGGCTGCGGAGGCGAGCGAAGGCTGGAGCATATTCCGTTCCGGTTCCATACGACGGGAAGCCGCTCTAACGCGGATTCCGCTGGGCGTCGTTCACGGCCTTCTGGTGGCCGGAGTTCTTCACCGCCTCGTTGACCTTGCGGATGCTGTCGGCGTGGTGGCCGCTGTGCTGGAGCAACTGGACGAGCGTCTCCTGGACGGCGTGGCGAGGCAGGTTGAGCGCGGCCGCCCGCCGATCGACATCGGATGCTGCGACGACACCATCCGGTGCGCCTCCGCGCTCCAGCCGGCCGAGCAGCGTCTCGAGACTGCCGGCCTGCAGAACGAGCGGCGACTGCGGCGCGCCACCGGTTTTCGTGACGATGCTGGAACCCGGGCGCGTCAGGATTTCCCTTCGCCCGGCGCCGGTCACCGTGAGCTTGAGGCCGAGGATGAAGGCCGCCATCGTTCCGCCCTCCGCCACGTCGACGATGGCAATGCCGCCTTGCAGGCTCAAATCGCTCGATGGCGTCTTGATCTCGATCGCACCGATCTTGCTGACATGGCCGCCGACCAGACGCAGCACGCCATGGCGCGCCGTCAGCGCCAGCTCGCCTCTCTTCGCTTGCCGATCGTAGTCGAAGCGGTCGACCGCGATTTCCGCTTCCGGTCCCACGGTAAGCGACGTGCCGTCGAAAAAGACCAGGTGCAGGCGCTCATCCGCGCGCGTGCGGATCGTCTCGCCGACCTCGACGTCGACACCGACTTCGAGCGTGCGCGCCGTCTCGCCGGGTGCCGCAGCCGTCGGTTCGCCCTCGACCGCCGTCGTGACACCCACCGCCGCCCCGGCGGCGGCCGGCGCCAGGAGGAAGGCTGCTGCAGCAAGGGCACGGACGAGACGAAAGATCATGCCCTCCGCCGGGACGTTATCTGTAGGGTTCGCGCTCCGTCACGTAACCGGCCGCGATGTCCGCCGCGAGGGCCGCGTCGGAGCGCTGCCTCGGATCACCATGCCCGCCGCCGCCCGGCGTGCCGAGGGACACGGTGTCGCCCTTGTGGATCACGTACTGCTTCTTGGGATCGGTCTTCTCGCCGTTGATCCTGAGTTCGCCCGGCGCGCCGTCCCTGCCGCCCTCGATGCCGAAGGCCGGAAAGATGGTGCGCTCGGCGAGGAAGGACACGGCGATCGGCGTGTCGCTGCGGCTCTCGATCAGGATCTCCTGCCCCAGCCCGCCGCGCTGCTTGCCGGCGCCTCCCGAATCGGGGCGGAGCTTCTTGTGATGGAAGCGCAGCGGCGCGATGTGCTCGCTGATCTCGATGGCGGTCGAGGAGACGTTGGAGGGCCAGCTGAGGCAGGTGACGCCGTCGCGCTGCGTGTTCGCGCCCATGCCGCCGTTATAGAAGAACATGTTGGCGTAGGGCTTGCCGCCGCCTTGTCCGTCCGGCCGCACGCCCGACTGGTTCATGCCCCACATCGGCGAGCCGCAGGCGGCCATCACGCGCTCCGGCACGATCTGGCCGAGGCAGCCGAACACCAGCATCGGCACATAGTGCCCGATCAGCATGCGCGAGCCGCCGGGCGCGGGGAATTGCGGATTGACGATGCAGCCCGCCGGCGCCTTGAGCGTGATCGGCCGCCACGCGCCCTCGTTGTTCGGCAGGTTGGGGCTGGTGCAGACCTTCACCCCGTACATCGCCATGGCGTTGGTGTAGCAAAGCGCGCAGTTGATCGCCCGGTCGACCTGGCGGTCGGTGCCGGCGAAGTCCATCACGATCTCGTCGCCCTTGATCGTGAGCTCGAGCTTCATGGTGATCGGCGTCTCCAGGAGGCCGTCGGTCTTGAGCTCGCTGCGATAGGTGCCGTCGGGCAGCTCGCGGATCGCGGCCCGCATCGCCTGCTCACAGCGCCCCTGGATCTCGCGCGCGAGATCGGTGAGGTCAGCGAGATCGTAACTCTCCATCAGCACGCGCAGCCGGTCCTCCATGACGTCGAGCGCCACGATCTGGGCGTAGAGATCGCCCATGGTCTGGTCGGGCGTGCGCACGTTCTTGCGGATGATGGCGACCAGGGTCTCGTCGGTCCTGCCGGCCGCGATCATCTTCATCGGCGGGATCTGCAGGCCTTCCTCGAAGACCTCGCGCGGCTCGGGGCTCCTGATCTTGCCGCCGATGTCCGGCGCATGCGCCGTCGTTGCACTGAAGGCGATCAGCTTGCCGTCCTTGAAGATCGGCTTGGCGAGCGTGATGTCCGGAAGATGGCCGGTGCCGAGCCAGATGTCGTTGGTGATCAGCACGTCGCCCGGCTCGAGCTTGTCCACAGGGAAGAAGCGCAGGAAGTGCTTCACCGTCTCGGGCAGCGTGCCGATGAAGCTCGGAATGCTCTCCGAGGCCTGCACCAGCGATTGCCCGGTCTCGTCCGTGATGACGCAGGAGAAGTCGTAGCTCTCGCGCACCAGCGTCGAGAAGGAGGTGCGGACCATCGCCACCGCCGCTTCGTCCACCGCCGAGATCAGGCGCCGCCAGAGCAGCTCGAGCTCGATGGGATCGAAAGTACGCGCCATCACTTCGCCTCCGCCAGAATGGAACCGTCGGCCAGCAGATGCGCCGTGGCGTTAGGGCCGACGATGAAGGTGCTCTCGTCCTCCTCGAACACCGCAGGCCCCTCGATCTTCGTTCCGGCGACGAGCGCATAGCGATCCCAGACTTTCGTCTGCACCGTCTCGTTGCGGTCAGGAAAGAAGACCGGCCGCGTGCCCTTCTCAGCCGTGGCCGAGCTATGACGAGGCAACTCGAGCTGCCCACCCGTTCCCGGCATCGGCGCGGTGACCGAGAGGCGCAGCGCCACGAACTGGATCGCGGCCCCCGGCGGCGTGCGGGCGAACAGCGCCTTGTAGGCCGTCTCGAAATTCGTGCGCACGCCCACATCGGCGAGCGGCGACGGCATGGCGACCGTCACCTCGCTGCCCTGGCCGATGTAGCGCATGTCGGCGAGGCGCGTGACGGTGCGCGCGCCGATGTCCGCGCCGGTGAGGCGCAGCACCTCGAGCGACTCGCGCTCCAGCTCGGCAAAGATCTTCTCCGCCGCCCTCATGTCGGCGCCGGCGAGCGGCACGTTGAAGCTCGCCACGCGATCGACGCGCGCGGGTGCCATCAGCATGCCGATGGTGCTGCCCGCGCCGGCGCCCGGCGGACAGACGACGCGCTTGACGCCTAATTTGCGCGCAACGTGCCAGGCGTGGACCGGACCCGCGCCGCCGGTTGCCAGCAGCGCATATTCCGACGGTACGCGCCCGCGCTCGGCGATGGCGACACGCGCGGCGCCCGCCATGTTCTCGTTCACCACATCGTGCACGCCGAAGGCCGCTCGGCCGGGCTCGACGCTGAGCGAGCTGGCAAGCGCGCCGAAGGCCTTGTCGGTCGCCGCACGATCGATCTTCATCGCGCCGCCCAGGAAGAAGTCGGCGTTGAGATAGCCCAGCGTGAGGTCGGCGTCGGTCACCGTCGCGTTCGTGCCGCCGCGGCCATAACAGGCCGGGCCCGGCTGCGCGCCCGAGCTTTCGGGGCCGACGTTCAACGTCCCCAGCTCGCTCTTGTGCGCGATCGAGCCGCCGCCGGCGCCAATCTCGATCAGCTCCACGGTCGCGATCTGCATGGGGAGACCCGAGCCCCGCAAGAAGCGCTTCTCGCGCGCGGCCTCGAAGCCGTAGGCGACCAGCGGCTCGCCATCGTCGACCAGCGCGAGCTTGGCCGTCGTGCCGCCCATGTCGAAGGCGAGCACGCGCTCAAGGCCCGCGTTGCGGCCGAACCAGGCGCCGGCCAATGCGCCCGCCGCGGGGCCGCTCTCCAAGAGCTGCACCGGCGCGCGCTTGGCTTCGCTGACATGCGTCAGGCCACCATTGCTCAGCATCAGGAACAGGCCGCCCGGAATGCCCGAGGCCGCGAGCGCCTGCTCCAGCCGCTCGAGATAGATCTCGGCCAGAGGGCGGATATAGGCGTTGGCCACCGTGGTCGAGGCGCGCAGGTACTCACGGATCTCGGGCGCGATGTCGGACGAGAGCGAGATCGAGAGATTCTGGAAGCGCTCGGCCACCGCCGCGCCAATGGCGCGCTCGTGCGCAGGGTTGGCGTAGCTGTGCAGGAAGCAGATGGCGAGGCTTTCGACACCCTGCTCGACCAGCTCGCCCACCTCTTTCAGCGCCGCATCGATGTCGAGCTTGATCTCGACCGAGCCGTCGGCCGCCAGCCGCTCCATCGCCTCGCGCCGCCACGGGCGCGGCACGAGGGGTTTCGGCATCTCGATGAAGAGGTCGTAGAGCTCGTACTTGCGCTCGCGGCCGATCTCCAGCACGTCGCGGAAGCCCGCGGTCGTCAGCAACCCGGTCTTGGCGCCTTTGCGCTCGATCAGGGCGTTGGTGAAGAGGGTCGTGGCATGCACCACGCGCCCGACCTGCTCGGGTCCCGCGCCCGCCTTCTCCAGCACGCGCTTCGTGCCTTCGAGCGCACCGCGCGCGGGATCGTCGGGCGTCGTGCTCTCCTTCCAGATGACGGCGCGGCCGTCGCGCGGATCGTGGATGACCAAGTCGGTGAAGGTGCCTCCGATATCGATGCCGAGAGACAGCGGCGCTGCGGTGCTCATTCCGCTTTGATATTGCCCGCTTTGACGACCTTGGCCCAGCGCTCGCGGTCGCGCAGGATCGTGGCCTTGAAGGCGGGCCCATCCTGCGAAACCGCCTCGAGCCCGCGCGAGTCGAGCAGCGGCCTGGTGACGGGATCGCTCATCGCGCCGAGGAAAAGCCTGGCGAGCGACTGCGCGGTGTCCGGCGGCAGGGCTGCGGGCCCCACGAGGCCGAACCAGTTGCTGACGTCGAGCGAGGGGATGTCCTTCGTCATCAACGGCAGGTCGGGGACCATCGGATTGGGATGCGGGGCCGCGAGGCCGAGCGCCCTCACCTGGCCACTCTGGATCTGGCCCACGATCTCCGAGACGTTGGCGAAGAACATGTCGATCTGCCCCGCCACGACGTCGGCAATGGCCGGCGCGCCGCCGCGATAGGGCACGTGCAGGAATTTCAGCCCGCCGGCCTCGGCGGCGAAATATTCGGCGGCGATCTGGTTGGTCGAGCCGTTGCCGGTCGAGCCGTAGGAGATCTTGCCGGGATTGGCCTTGGCGTAGGCGACGAGTTCGGGCAGCGTCTTGAACGGCGCGCTCGGCCGCACGATCAGCGCCATCGGCACGCCGACCAGGTTGCAGATCGGCATCAGGTCCCTGTCGAGGTCGAGCGGGATCTGCGTGCCGGGCACGACCGGACCGACGGCGAGCGAGCCCATGATGCCGATGCCGAGCGTGTAGCCGTCGGGTGCCGCATTGGCGACGGCCTTCAGCGCGATGTAGCCCAGCGCGCCGCTCTTGTTCTCGACCACGACCGTCGTGCCGGTGCGGCGCTGGATCGCCTCGCCCGCCAATCGCGCGGCGATGTCGGCAGTGCCGCCGGGTGCGAACCCCACGAGAATGTGGATCGGCTGCTTGGGCGCCCACTCGGCACACGCTCGCGACGCGGCCAGCACCAATGGACTCGCCAGCAGACTTCTACGCAGCATTTCGATACCCCCGGTCCCCGCGGCACGGTCGAGCAAGCCCCATGCCGGGTCAATCGGCGTCTCAGGCTTCGCGCCGCCATGCGAGCACGCCGCGGACCTCGCGGCCGGGAACGGCCGGATACGCCTGCGGCGGCGAGGTCAGAACGAGCTTGTCGCCCTCGAACGAGATGATCCGCACCTGTTCCGTGCCCACCCATCCCGGCTGCCAGGCAAGATCGCATTTCGTGATCAGCTTGCCGTCCTCGATGCGATAGGCGCCGGAATAGGCCACCATGCTGGTGAGCAACGCCGCCATGCCGGCCGGCTCGGCCGACGGCGACCGGTCCGTGCCCGTGATGAGCGCCATCATGTAGCCGTCCTCGGTCAGGATCGCGCGGCCGTTCGGCCTGGCGCCGAAGAATTGCAGGCGCTCGCCGCTGTCCACCATCTCCATCTCGGTGGACAACAATCGCCACGTTCCGACCAGTGATGCCGTCATGGGTCCTCCTGTGGGGCGCATCATAGTTGAGATGAGGGAAGTCTGGGGTAGTCTCCGCTCGCCATGCCGCTGAGCGACCCCGCCTACGACGTCTGGACGATGCTCGCCGACTGGGCCGACGAGACGCCCGAGGCGACCGCGTTCGTGCATGGCGATCGAACTATATCGTTCGGCGAATTGCACGAGCGTGCGTTGCGGGCGGCGCGAGGCCTCGCCGATCTCGGCGTCAGGCCGGGCGATCGCGTCGCGCTGTGGCTGCCCAACGTGCCGGCCTATCCCATCCTCTACTTCGCCTGCGTGCGGCTCGGCGCCATTGCAGTCGCAGTCAACACGCGCTATCGCGCCGTCGAGGTGGCCGACATCGTGAGCCGCTCCGGCGCCAAGGTGCTGGCCTGCGCGCCGGGCTTCCGGCAGATCGACTTCCTTTCGATTCTCGCGCAGATCGATCCGCACACCCTGGAGCCGCTCGCAGCCATCGTCACCGCGGGCGAAACGCCGGCGACGGTGCCGCCCGCTATCGAGAAGCTGCGCCGCGTGCCGTTCGAGCAGCTGCTGACGCGCCCGCGCCTCGGCACGAACCAGGCGAGCGCCAAGGCGCCGTGCAACATCTTCACGACGTCGGGCACGACCAGCGCGCCCAAGTTCGTGCTGCATCGGCAGGGCGCCATTGCGAGCCACGCCCAGCAGGTCGCCAAGGTGTTCGGCTTCGGCGATCCCGACACGCTCACGCTCTCGATCCTGCCGCTGTGCGGCGTGTTCGGCTTCAACCAGACGATGGCGACGCTGGCGGCCGGCAGGCCCTGCGTGCTGGTCGAGTCCTACGAGATCGATCAGCTCGCGAAGCTGATCGCGCACCACAAGCCGACGACGATGTTCGGCAGCGACGACATGTACGCCCGCCTGCTCGATCTGGTGCCGGGCGAGCGGCCTTTCCCCTCCATCAAATGGGCGGGCTACGCCAACTTCAACGCCTCGCTCGACGACATCGCCGAGCGGGCGCAGGAGCGCGGGCTGATTCTCTGCGGCCTCTACGGCATGAGCGAGGTGCAGGCGCTCTATGCGCGCCAGCCGCTCGATGCGCCGATCTCGCGCCGCAAACGAGGCGGCGGCATCCCGGTCTCGCCGCTTTCCCATGCGCGTGTCGTCGACGGCGAGCTTCAGTTGGCCGGTCCCTCGGTGATGGTGGGCTACTACGGCAACGAAGAGGCGACGACGAGCACGCTGACGCCCGACGGCTACGTGAAGACCGGTGATCTCGGCGAGATGGACGCGGACGGCGGCTTCGCTTTCCTCAGCCGCATGGGCGACGTGCTGCGGCTCTCGGGCTTCCTGGTCAATCCGCTGGAGATCGAGACGCACATCCAGAAGGCGCCGGGCATCGAGGCCTGCACCGCCATCGCCCTGCCCCGGCCGGAAGGCGTGCGCGCCATCGCCTTCGTCATCTTGAAGCCCGGCGCCGTGCTCGACGAAGAAGCGATCGTCGCCCACTGCAAGCTGGGGCTCGCCAACTACAAGGTGCCGCTGCGCGTCTTCGCGATCGACGACTTCCCCAAGACGCCCTCGCCCAACGGCTTCAAGATCCAGCGCAACAAGCTGCGCGACCGCGCCGAGCAGCTCCTCGCCGGCTAGCGCCAGAGCTGCTTGCTGGCGAGGGCGGCGCCTTGAGCAAGAGTCTCGAGCTTGGCCCAGGCGATGTCGGAATAGACGCGGCCGCCGAGGCCGCAGTCGGTCGAGGCGATCACGCGCTCGCGGCCGACGAGGCTGGTGAACCGTCCGATGCGTTCGGCCACCAGCTCGGGATGCTCGACGACGTTGGTCGCGTGGCTCACCACGCCGGGCAGGATGATCTTGTCGTCGGGCAGCTTGGTGTCCTTCCACACCGCCCATTCGTGCTCATGACGCACATTGCCGGCCTCGAAAGAATAGGCGCCGGCGTTGATCTTGAGCATGAGGCCCACGATCTCGCGCATGGGGATGTCGGTCATGTGCGGCCCGTGCCAGCTGCCCCAGCAGAGGTGGAAGCGGATGCGGTCCTGCGGGAGTCCCTTCAGCGCATGGTTCAGCGCCTCGATCTTGGGCTCGGTGAACTTGCGATACTCCTCGAAGGTCGGTTCGGGATTGATCTGGTCGAAGTTCTCGGCGATCGCCGGGTCGTCGATCTGCAGCACCAGGCCCGCATCGACGATCGCCTTGTACTCCTCGCGCATCGCGTCGGCGCAGGCGAAGACGAACTCGTCGTCGCTCTTGTAGTAGCGGTTGCCGACCCGCGCGCAGCTCGCCGGGCCGATCGAGGTCATGAAGCCCTCCTTGGCACCGTTGGCGGCGAGGGCGGCCTTGAAATTCCCGATGTCGGCCGCGATGTCCGCGTGCCCGACATATTTCACCGGTGCCACGGCGAACGGCCATGTCGACAGGCCCGGCCCGGTCGTGATCCCCGATTCGGGATCGGCGTAGGCGGTCCTGAAGCGGATGCGATCGCGCCGGTCGGCGAAGGTCGATAGCACGATGTTGCCCGGCGCCGAGCGATGGACCGGCATCGTGTCGCGGTTGACGTTCTCGATCCTGAGGCCGGAGAGACGCGTGAAGGAATAGCTCCACCAGGCGCGATAGTTGATCTTCGAGCCCATCGACTTGCCGTACTCGCCGTCGCCCGGCACCGTGATGCCGGCCGCGACCTGACGCTTCACGACGTCGTCGACGGACGCCGTCAGCGTCTTCTGGAAACTCGCCTCGTCGACCTTGCCCGCCTCGCGCTGGGCATTGGCCAGGATCAGGGCGTCGGGGCGCGGCAGGCTGCCGGCATGGCTGGTGAGGATGCGATCGGAGCTGCGCAGCATGGTCGGCGTCCCCCTTCAACGGCCGCGGAAGGTGGCGGGCTTGCGCTTCTCGGCGAAGGCGCGCGCGGCCTCGCCGAAATCCTCCGAGAGATAGAGCTTCTCGGGCGCGCCCATGAACATGACCTCGCGGCTGAGGCGATCCATGTAGTAGCGCCGCATGCGCACGGTCGAGCGCACGCTGAGTGGCGGGTTCTTCGCCACCTCGGCCGCGAGCTCGCGCGCCACGTCGAGATATTTGCCCTTGGGCGCCACGCGATTGATCAGGTTGGCCCTGAGCGCCTCCTCCGCCGTGAAGAAGCGGCCGGTGAGGGCGGCTTCCATCGTGAAGGCGCCGCCGCCGCGATAGTGCATCAGCGCCCAGTACTTGCCGGCGCCCAGGCCGCGCGAGGTCTCGGTGATCTGGAAGCGCGTGCCCTCCTCCGCGACGATCAGGTCGCATTCGAGCACGATGCCAACGGAGAGGCCGAGCACATAGCCGTGCGCCGCCGCGATCACCGGCTTCCAGTTCACGGCCTTGGTCAGGAGATCGGAGGAGTGCGTGCCGCGCCCCTGCGGGCCGCCCAGCTTCAGGAATTCCTCGCGGCTGCGCAGCTGACGCTGATGCACGTCGGCGCCGCTCGAGAAGGCGCGGCCATTGCCGCACAGGATCGCAATGTGCGCGGACTCGTCGGCATCGAAACGATGCAGCGCCTCGCCCAGCTCGCCGACCAGCTCGTCCGAGAAGGCGTTGAGCTTCTCCGGCCGGTTCAGCGTCAGGGTGACGACCTGACCGTCCTGTTCGTAGTTCACCAGCGCCATTGTTCCCTCCCTCGACCGCGGCCTATGCTAGCCGGAAAGAACGGGAGGAGACCATGGCGGGCATCCGCGTGGCGGTAACGGCGTTCGCGTCAGTTGCGTTGCTTGGCGGCTCGGCCTTCGCTCAGAAGAAGTACGATCCGGGCGTCACGGACAGCGAGATCAAGCTCGGCCAGACCATGCCCTACTCGGGGCCGTTGTCGGGCTTCGCGACCTTGGGCAAGGCCGAGCTCGCCTACTTCGCGATGATCAACGATCAGGGCGGCCTGAATGGCCGCAAGATCAATCTGATCTCGCTCGACGACGGCACCAGTCCCCCGAAGACCGTCGAGCAGACACGCAAGCTCATTGAGGACGACCGGGTGCTGGCGATCTCCGGATCGCTCGGCACCGCGACCAACGCGGCGATCCAGAAATACCTCAACCAGAAGAAGATACCGCAGCTCTTCCTGGCGACCGGCGCCAACCGCTGGAACGATCCCGAACACTTCCCCTACACGATGACCCTGACGCCGATCTATCAGGCCGAGGCCAGCATCTACGCGACCTACGTGCTGAAAGAAGTGAAGGAACCGAAGGTCGCGGTGCTCTACCAGAACGACGATTTCGGCAAGGATTTCATCAAGGGCTTCCGCGACCGGCTGGGGCCGAAGGCGGCGTCAATCATGGTGCGCGAGGTGAGCTACGAGGTCACCGACGCCACCGTCGATTCGCAGGTCATCGACCTTGCCTCGACCAAGGCCAACGTGTTCCTGAACATCTCCACGCCGAAGTTCGCCGTGCAGGCGATCCGCAAGGCGCACGATCTCGGCTGGAAGCCGCTGCAGATCGTCGACAATCCCGCCGCCTCGGTGAACATCGTCATGAAGCCCGCGGGCGTGGAGGCCTCGAAGGGCATCGTCTCCGCGGCCTTCGTGAAGGACCCGACCGACCCGCAATACAAGGACGATCCCGAGTTCCTCGCCTGGACCGCGTGGATGAAGAAGTATTTCCCGACCGGCAGCCTCGAGGACGTGCAGAACGTCGTGGGCTATGTGCAGGGCCAGACCATGGTGCAGGTCCTGAAACAGTGCGGCGACAACCTCACGCGCGAGAACGTCATGAAGCAGGCGGCGAACCTCAAGGATTTCCATCCCGCCATGCTGCTCAAGGGCATCGCCATGAACACCAGCCCGACCGACTACCAGCCGATGGAGGAGCTGCTGCTGCAGCGCTTCAACGGCGAGCGGTTCGAGGTGTTCGGCGAGCTACTCAGTGCCAGAATGAAGTAAATCAATGAAGTGAAGGAGTAACGAGACATGTCCAAGCGCAAGAGCATCATGTGGCCGGGCTTCAAGCACGAGAACCCGATCCCCAATGCGAGCCTCAAGGGCAACATCCTGATGTCGAGCATCATCAGCGGCCGCGATCCCGAGACGCATACCATGCCGCCCGACGCCGAGGCGCAGATCGCCAACATCTTCAAGCACATCAAGGCCTGCGTCGAAGCCGCCGGCGGCACCGTCGACGACGTCCTCAAGGTGAACTTCTGGGTCAAGGACCCCGCGGTCGGCCGCAAGATGCTGAACGGGCCCTGGGAAAAGATGTTTCCCGATCCCGGCTCGCGACCGGCACGTCACACGCTTTCGCTGCCGGCAAACGCGGCCAACCACGTTACCTGCGACTTCACCGCGGTGATCGGCGGCTAGAGACCCGACGGCGGTCTCGCCTTCCGTGAGACCGCCCCGATGCCGATGGCATCGGGGTTTGGGGCCCGAGTCTCAGAATCTCGCCCCACCCCCTCCCTCGACACCTCAGCGCCCCGGCAGGCGAAGATTGGCGACGGCCTCGCCGATGAAGAGCTGCGGCCGGGATTCATCGCGGGGGCCGATGCCGAGCTGGCGTTCCAGACGCTCGACGCAGGCCCGCGTGCCGAGCGCCAGCTCGCGCCAGGTCGCGACCGTGTCGATCGTCTGCAGCAGGCATTGGTCGTAGTAGGTGTAGTCGTCGTTCGCGCCGCAGCCGAAGCTCGTGCGGTCGATGGCCGCCGCCGCCATGATGATGCGGTTGGGCCGCCGGGTCTGCTCGTTGATGAACGTGCCGCTGTGGCAGGCCGACACGACCACGACCGTGGGCGCCGCGCCGCAGCCCGCGACCAGCGCATGGTCGAGCGACGCTGGCGTGAAGATGCGCCGGTCGGGACGCAGGAAGAAGCCGCGCTGCTCGCCGTGGCTGGTGATGTAGGCGAGGCAGGCCTCTCCGCCCTCGCCCGCGATCGCGTCGCGTACGTTGGTCGAGCTCGAGAGCGCGCTACCTCTCAAATGCGACGGATCGGCCGACAGGCTCCGGATGCTGCGCACGCCCATCGTCGACAGGCGGTCGCGCAAGGTCTCGATGCCATTGTCGAAGGCGGGGCTGCTGTTGTCGCCGGCGACCAGCACGGCATGCCACCCAGCCGGCGGCACGACGGACACGGGGCGCGTGACGGCCGGCGCATTCACCGGTCCGGGCGGCACGACCGCCATCACGGAGTCGGAGGGTGGCGCGCAGGAAACGAGCGACAGGACGATCAGGGCGGCGGCCGTGATACGCGCGTGCATACTCGATACTCCCATCGCTCCGTTCAGGCTTTGGCGCCCACCGACCGCAGAGCCATCTCGGCGTAGAGCCGCGCCATCTGCTCCTCGCTGAGGCGGCCGCCGGGGCCGTACCACATCGACACGTGCGTGCACTGATCGAGCAGCGCCATGGCCACGGCCTTCAGATCACGCCTTCCGTCGATCTGGGGCGGCGAGAACAGGCCTTTCGCCAGGCCGTCGTCGAGGATGTCGACCAGCACGTCTCGAATAGCGCGACGGCTGCGACGGATGTCGGCGACGCGCTCCCCGTCCAGCCAGCCGATCTCGCGATTGGCGACCAGCGCCTCGACGCGCAAGCGGCAATGCCGCATGACATAGGCCCGCACGAAGGCCGCGAGCCTGGCGCGTGGATCCTCGCCCGCCCCGGCCACGGCCTGCTGGCACACACGCTCCAGCTCGGCCTGCGTCGAGGCGATGATGTCGTGCAGGAGCTCGTCCTTCGACTTGAAGTGGTTGTAGAGCGCGCCCTGCGTCAGGCCGCAGGCCTTCATGATGTCGCGCACCGTCACCACCGGATAGCCGCGCTCGGCGAACTGGGCGAAGGCCGCGGCGCGGATCGCCTCCACCGGCTGGCGCGCTTCGCGCTCGGCGGGCGCGCGCGCCGCCTCGCGTTCAGGAGCGGGCGCCGTGACGGCCGCGGTCTTGCGCTTGCCGGTCACGCCGCGGCCCCGGCGATGCTCCGCACCAAGCTCCAGCCGAGCTCGGCGGCCGGCCGCACCAGCTTGCCGGAATCGGCCGCGCGCAGGTTCGAGGCGGTGCCGTCGAGCGAGCGGGCGTAGACGCCCTGGCGGATGCACGACACGCGGAAGAGATTGTAGGCCATGTAGAATTCCCACAGCGCCGGGTCGGGCACGGCGCGCCTGGACAGGTCGCAATAGTAGCGAACCATCTCCTGTTCCGTCGGCAGGCCGAGCGAGGCGAGGTCGTGTCCCTCGAGGCCGCCCCAGTCCTTGGGCGTGCGCCACAGCATGCAGAGATAGGATAGCTCGGCCAGCGGATCGCCGAGCGTCGAGATCTCCCAGTCGATGATGCCGAGCACGCGCGGCTCGCTCGAATGGTAGACCATGTTGTCGAGGCGATAGTCGCCATGCACCAGCACGGTCTCGTCGTTCTGCGGCAGGTGCGCGGGCAGCCAGTCGAGCAGCTTGTCCATCGCCTCGATGGTCTCGGTCTCCGATGCCTTGTACTGCTTGCCCCAGCGCGAGATCTGCCGCGCGACGTAGCTGCCCGGCCGGCCGAAGTCGGCGAGGCCGAGGGCTGCGTAGTCGACGGCATGAAGCCTGGCGAGCGTAGCGAACTTCGCCTCGAAGATCGCGAGGCGTGCTTCCTTGGGCACCTCGGGCAGCAGCGGATCCCAGAGCACGCGGCCGTCGCAATACTCCATGATATAGAAGGCCGTGCCGACGACCGCATCGTCCTCGCAGAGCGCGTAGGCCTTGGGCGTCGGCACGTCGGTCTTGTTCAGGGCCGAGATCACGCGGAACTCGCGATCGACGGCATGGGCGGAGGGCAGCAGCTTGCCCGGCGGCTTGCGGCGCAGGACATAGCGGCGGCCCGCGCCGTCGGTCAGCCGATAGGTCGGGTTGGACTGGCCGCCCTTGAACTGCTCGACCTTCACCGGAGCCGTGAAGCCCGCGACGTTGGCCGCCATGAAGCGCTGGAGCCTCGCCTCGTCGAAGCGATGCCTCTCCTGCACCTCCATCGTGCCGATATAGTCCGCACCTTTGCGTGCCACCCGCGCCCTGCCTGAATGATTGTTTACTTGCGGCCAGTCTGCTCGACCGGCCGGGCGGACGCAACTCAGCCCCTCCTCAGGATGCAACCGGATAGACCTCGATGCTGGCGGCCACGGAATCGGCCACATGTTCCTTGGAGATCACGCCCAGCACGTCTTCCGCCCGGGGAACGCCCTTCTGGTCCTTCACCACCAGCGCCATGATCGCCTTGCGGCGGGACAGGCGGCGGATCACGTCGAAGACCACGTCGTTCTCGCCGACGATGGTGAAATCGCGGCTGGCGAGATCGCGCAAGGTGAGGCCGGCATGCATGCCCGCCCGCGCCGACCGGATGCCGGTGTTGACCCGCAGCACGCCCATGATGTGGCCATCCTCGTCGCCGATCACGACATGGCGCAGCCGGCCCGCATTGTCGGGCCGCGCCAGCAACTCCTCGAAACTCGTGTCGGCCGGCGCCACGACAATATCCTTGTCCATGACCTCGGCAGCGTGACGCACCAGGAACATGTTGGCATGTCGCGCCTTGGGAATGACGTGGCCGCGTCGCACCAGCTTCAAGGTGTAGATGTTCTCGCGCGAGAGCACGCGCCGGATGCCGATGCTGACGGCGACCGTGAGGATCATCGGCAGCACGATGTCGTAGTTGCGCGTCATCTCGAACACCATGGCCACGGCGGTCATGACCGCGCCCGTGCCGCTGCCCACCATGGCGCCCATGCCGACCATGGCGAAGGACGCGACGTTCAGCGGGATCGGGAAATGCAGCGCGTTCAGGATCGCGGCGAAGGCGCCGCCCAGGGTCGCGCCCAGGTACAGTGACGGCGAGAACACACCGCCCGACGCTCCCGAGCCCAGGCTGGTCGTGGTCGCGAACAGCTTGGCGACGAACAGGAGCAGCAGCAGGCCGGGCGCCGCGAGCTGATCCGACAAGATCGCCTGGATCGTCGAATAGCCCACCCCTTCGACGAAGTAGTGCCCGAAGTGCCGCTGCAGCACGTAGATCAGCACGCCGATCAGCAGCATGCCCAGCATGTGGCGCAGGTAGCGGTTCTCGATCTCGTCGTAGAGGTCCTCGAGGAAATGCAGGCCGCGGATCAGCGCCGTGGCCGCGACACCGATCAGGATGCCGAACGCGGCATAGAGGCCGAGCGTGACGGCGGACGAAAGATCGATCGACAGGGGCGCGAGCTGGGGCACCGAGAAGGCCGGCGCCACGCCGAAGTAGAAACGGCCGATGAAGGTCGCAACCGCCGTCGCGAGCGCGACCGGCAGGAAGGTCGACACGCTCATCTCCGGCATCATCAGCTCGATCGTGAACAGGACCCCGCCGATCGGCGTGTTGAAGGTCGAGGCGATGCCCGCGCCCGCCCCCGCCGCCACCAGGATGATCCTCTGGGCGGCCGACATGCGCACCACCTGGCCGAGGGTCGAGCCCAGCGCCGATCCGATCTGGATGATCGGCCCCTCGCGGCCGACCGCCGCGCCCGTGCCGATCGACACGGCCGAGGCGAGCGATTTCACGACGGCAACGACGGGGCGGATGATGCCGCTCTTGTAGAAAATCGCGTCGATCACTTCCGGCACGCCGTGGCCCTTGGCCTCCGGTGCGAAATTGTTCACCAGGAAGGTCACGATCACGGCGCCGACCACGGGCACGAAGATCACGCCCCAGCCCCAGGGGCCGGACGGCGTGAACAGGTTCGCGTCGTAGTGCACGGCGAACTGGCCCAGGAACGCGATGTTGTGGATCAGTCCGATCAGCGCACGAAAGGCCACGGCGCCGAAGCCGGTAATCATGCCGACGACGATGGCAAGGAGACAGAGCCGGACCAGACCGAGCGGCGCCGGCCCTTCAGCCTCGAGAGTGGTCTGCTGTGCCATTTCGTTCGTGCTCCTGCGACGTTTCGGGTAGCGGGCCCATGTCGTCGAGGGGGCCCCTCAGGCGCTTCGATACCGCACTTGGGGCTTGGGCTCGACGCCCGATTCGTGTTTATTACGGATGGGATGGCTCGGGGGGTCCGGGCCCAAAATCTAGATATCAAGCAGGCGTCGGGGGAGGCATCGTTGAATCGATTGCTTGGCAAGAATTTCTTGTCGGGGGTGATGTTCATCGCCTTCGGAGTGATCGCCTTGTGGTTCGGGCGCAACCTGGCGCTCGGCACTTCGGTGCGCATGGGCCCGGGCTATGTGCCGCACATGCTGGCCGACATCATGATGTTGCTGGGCAGCATCATCTGCCTGTCGCCGCTCGTGAACACCGCGCCGCCACGCGAAAAGCAGGCCGTCTGGATCCCGCTCGGCGTCGCCGGCGTCGTCTTCATCCTGGCAGTGCGCTTCCTGTTGCCGCTCACGATGCACGAATCGCCCTGGCTGAAGCAGCTTTCCAGTGACTGGCTGTTGCTCATCTCCGTGACGGGCGTGCTGGGCGTGATCCTGTCGTCCGGCCTGATCAGCAGCCTGGGCAATCTTCACGCCGCCGAGGAAGGCGCGTTCGAGACGGTCGAGCCGCCGAAGTTGCGCCCGATCATCCTGGTCACGATCGGCATCATCGTCTTCGCGCTCCTGTTCGAGACCACCGGCATGTTCCCCGCCCTGGTCGCGCTGATCCTGATCAGCTCGCTGGGCGGCGATGAATTCAAGCTGTGGGAAGTGATCGTCAATATCGTGGTGCTCACCATCCTCTGCGTCCTCGTCTTCAAGGTCCTGCTGGGCATGAACATTTCCGTCATCGAAGGAGTCTGGTGAGATGGATCTCCTTCACAATCTGGCCCTCGGCCTCAACGTCGCCGCCAATCCGCTCACGACGACCGGGCTCTGGAACCTCTTCTACTGCTTCGTCGGCTGCATGATCGGCACGCTGATCGGCGTGCTGCCGGGCATCGGCCCCGTGGCGACCATCGCCATGCTGCTGCCGATCACGTTCCACCTGGCACCCGTCTCGGCGCTGATCATGCTGGCCGGCATCTACTACGGCGCACAGTATGGCGGCTCGACGACGTCGATCCTGGTCAACCTGCCGGGCGAAGCCTCGTCGGTCGTGACCTGTATCGACGGCTACCAGATGGCCCGCCAGGGCCGCGCGGGTGCCGCCCTCTCGATCTCGGCACTGGGCTCGTTCTTCGCCGGCACCGTCGGCACGATCGTGATCGTGCTGTTCGCCGAGCCACTGACGGCGATGGCGCAGAAGTTCGGCCCGGCCGACTACTGCTCGCTGATGGCCCTCGGTCTCGTCGCCGCCATCGTGCTGGCCTCCGGCTCGGTGCTGAAGGCGATCGCGATGGTGTTCCTCGGCCTGCTGTTCGGCCTGGTCGGCACCGACGTGAACACCGGCGCCCAGCGCTTCACCTTCGACATCCCCGAGCTCTCCGACGGCATCGACTTCGCGCCGATCGCCATGGGCCTGTTCGGCATCGCCGAGATCGTGATCAATCTCGAGAAGAAGATGTCGCGCTCGGGCGCGATCAAGGTGACCTCGCTGTGGCCCACAAGGGAGGAAGGACGGCGGGCCTGGCCCGCGGTCCTGCGCGGCACCATCCTGGGCGGCATCCTGGGCGTGTTGCCCGGCGGCGGTCCGACCCTCGGCGCCTTCTCGGCCTATACGCTCGAGAAGAAGATCTCCCGGACGCCGGAGCGGTTCGGTAAGGGCGCGGTGGAGGGCGTCGCGGCGCCGGAATCGGCGAACAACGCGGCGGCCCAGACATCGTTCATCCCGATGCTGACACTCGGCATCCCGTCCAATGCGGTGATGGCCTTGATGGTCGGCGCCATGATCATCCAGGGCATCCAGCCGGGGCCCGAGGTCATGACCAAGCGGCCCGACCTCTTCTGGGGCATGATCGCCTCGATGTGGATCGGCAACCTGATGCTGGTCGTCATCAACCTGCCGATGATCGGCATGTGGGTGAAGCTGCTGACGGTGCCCTACCGCTTCCTGGCGCCCGCCATCCTGCTCTTCTGCTCGGTCGGTGCGTACAGCCTGCAGAACAGCACCTTCCATGTGGAGCAGGTCGCGATCTTCGGCGTGCTGGGATACGTCTTCGTCCGTCTCGGCTGCGAAGGCGCACCCTTCCTGCTGGGTCTGGTGCTGGGTCCCCAGATGGAGGAGTATTTCCGGCGGGCCATGCTGCTTTCGCGTGGCGATCCATCCGTCTTCGTGCAGAGGCCGATCAGCCTTGGCCTCCTGATCGTGACGGCTATCCTGCTCGTGCTGATGGCGCTGCCGAACCTGCGCAAGGCACGTGAGGAAGCGTTCCAGGAAGAGGAGGGCT
>DATJWN010000051.1:0-13948 GCA_035501235.1 Reyranella sp. | reverse complement strand
TCGGGATTGAAGCTGTCCATGCGATCCCTCTTGGTTCGGAAGAGGGATCGCAGGCTTTTGCGACAGTAGGGTTACAGAAGCCCTAGTTGTACTTGGCGATCTCCAGGCGGCCCACCTGGTCGCGATGGACCTCATCCGGGCCGTCGGCGAGACGGAGCGTGCGCTGGTGGGCGTACATGCTGGCGAGCTTGAAGACCTGGCTGACGCCGCCCGCGCCATGGAGCTGCAGGCAGCGGTCGACGACCTTCGAGGTGATGTTCGGCACCGCGACCTTGATCATGGCGATCTGCTGGCGGGCTTCCTTGTTGCCGTACTTGTCCATCGCCCAGGCGGCCTTCAGCACCAGGAGCCGCGCCATGTCGATCTCCATGCGCATGTCGGCGACATGGGCCTTGGTGACGCCCATCTCCGAGATGCGCTGGCCGAAGGCGACGCGGCTCTTGGCGCGCTTGATCGCCATCTCGAGCGCGCGCTCGGCGACGCCGATGGCGCGCATGCAGTGATGGATGCGGCCCGGTCCCAGGCGGCCCTGGGCGATCTCGAAGCCGCGGCCTTCACCCAAGAGAATGCTCGACTTCGGCACGCGGACATTGTCGTAGATCACTTCGGCATGGCCGTGCGGGGCGTCGTCGTAGCCGAAGACGTGCAGCATCTTCACGATCTTGATGCCCTGCGTGTCGCGCGGCACGACGATCATCGACTGCTGGCGATAGGCCGGCGCCGAGGGATCGCTCTTGCCCATCAGGATGATGACCTTGCAGCGCGGATCGCCCATGCCGGACGACCACCATTTGCGGCCGTTGATCACGTAGTCATTGCCGTCCGCCTCGATGCGGCACTCGACGTTGCGCGCGTCGGACGAGGCGACGGCGGGCTCGGTCATGGCGAAGCAGGAACGGATCTCGCCGTTGAGCAGCGGCTTCAGCCACTTCTCCTTGTGCTCCTTGGTGCCGTAGCGGGCGAACACTTCCATGTTGCCGGTGTCGGGCGCCGAACAGTTCGTCGCCTCGGGCCCGAGCGAGGAGCGTCCCAGCACCTCGCAGATCGGCGCGTATTCGAGGTTGGAGAGGCCCATCGTGCCGTGCGTGTCGCCCGAGTCGCGATCGGCCGGCAGGAACATGTTCCAGAGGCCGCGCTTCTTCGCCTCGGCCTTGCACTCCTCCAGCACCGGCGGCAGCTGCCAGCGGTCCTTGGCCTTCTCCATCTGCTCCTCATAGACGGGCTCGGCCGGATAGATGACCTCGTCCATGAACTTGTTGAGCTTCTCCAGGAGCGCCTTGGTGCGGTCGGAGTATTCGAAATCCATCTTTCTCTCCCTGCGTGCTGCGGCGGACTCTGGCCGAAATCCGTGCGAATGTGAACGGGCATTCAGGTCCGCTCTGGGTTTCGGCTTGCGGACGCCCAGCGAGGATGGCGGGAGGAACGACCATGAAAATCAGCAGCTACGAAGCGATTGCGCTCAAGGTGCCGGAGGACGATCCACTGGCCAACATGCCGGAGGAGGCGGGCCGCACGCGGCCGGCGGTGGCGCTGCGGCTGCGCACCGACGATGGCATCGAGGGGCTGGGCGTCACGCTCTACGGCAAGATGACCCGCACGCTCCATGCCGCGGTCGAGGAGCTGGCGGCGCTCACTGTCGGCGAGGATCCGATGCGCATCGAGGCCATCGTTGCCAAGCTGCGCAACAACAGCGGCGATGCCGGTCCGGGCGGCATCTTCACCTTGGCCCTCGCCGCCATCGACACAGCGCTCTGGGACATCAAGGGCAAGGCCGCGAACCAGCCGCTGTGGAAGATGCTGGGCGGCCATCGCAATCGCGTGGCGACCTATGCCTCGGGCTCGCTGCGCCGCGGCCTCACCGACAAGCAGGCCCAGCAGGCGGCCGAGACGCTGCTCAAGAAGGGCTTCAGGGAGATGAAGACCCAGATGGGCCTGCCCGGCAACCCGACGCCGGCCGACGAGGTGCGCCGCGTCAAGGTGATCCGCGACGTGATCGGGCCGGACATCAAGCTGATGTGCGACATCAACCAGCGCTGGCGACCCGAGCAGGCGATCGACATCGGCCATCGCGTCGAGGAGGCGGGCGTCGGCCTGTTCTGGCTCGAGGACGTCACGACCGCCGACGATTATCAGGGCCTGGCCCGGGTGACCGCTGCCCTCAAGACGCCGGTCGCGGGCGGCGAGTATGTCTGGGGCATCGAGCCGATGCGCCAGATGATCGCCCACCACTCCGTCGACATCGTGATGATCGACTTGGCGAGGGTGGGAGGCGTGTCGCAATGGATGAAGGTCGCCGGCATGGCCGAGGCCTTCAACCTGCCGGTCGTGAGCCACGTCATGCCGGAGGTCCTTCTGCACATGGTGGCGGCGTGCCCCAACGGGCTCACGGTCGAGTACATGCCCTGGATGCTGGCCCTCTACGAGGAGACGCCGGCGCTGGAGAAGGGCATGCTCGTACTGCCGGACACGCCGGGGCTGGGGCTGAAGTTCGACGAGAAGTACCTCGATCGCTGCCGGGCCTGACGGGCGCGTCCCGCACGACCCGGGACGATGCGGCGAGGGTAATTAATAATTGATCCTTCCGACGATCCATGCATACTGCTGCCGGGGACCCGGACCCTTCTTCGAAAAGCGCGGGGACCGCGGGAGACGCCGCACTGTGGGGCGGATCAAGCGCGGCTGAGTCTGTCGACTTTTTGCACTCTGCCGGGAGTTAGCGGAATTAGCGCCGGTCCGCCGGAGTCGATTTGGATATTTTCCCGTTTCTTTAACGGGAAGGCCGTCGAAGGAAACTTCTACCAGACGGACTCGCGCTTGTCCGGCGGGAGGTACATGCCGTCGCCGGGCTTGACCTCGAAGGCATCGTGGAAGGCCGGCTGGTTGCGCACCGAGCCGTTGGCGCGGAACTGGCCGGGCGAGTGCGGGTCGACCTTCAGCCGCTCGATGCGGGCCTTGTCGCGCACCTTGTCCTTCCAGATCTGGGCGAAGGCGATGAACAGCCGCTGCTCGCCGGTGAAGCCGTCGACCATCGGCGGGGCCTTGCCCGCCAGCGAATGGTGATAGGCCCGCTCGGCCATGGCGAGTCCTGCATTGTCGGCGACGTTCTCGCCGAGCGTCAGCGCACCGTTCACGTTGTAGCCGGGTAGCGGGCTGAAGGAATCGTACTGCGCGACCAGCGCCTTGGTCTTGGCCTCGAAGCGGGCGCGGTCTTCGGCCGTCCACCAGTTGCGCAGGTTGCCCACCCCGTCGAAGCGGCTGCCCTGGTCGTCGAAGGCGTGGCTGATCTCGTGGCCGATCACCACGCCGATGCCGCCGTAGTTGGCCGCATCGTCGGCCGAGGCGTCGAAGAAGGGCGGCTGCAGGATGGCGGCGGGGAAGATGATCTCGTTCTGGTTGGGATTGTAGAAGGCGTTCACGACCTGCGGCGCGGTGAACCATTCGTCGCGATCGACCTTCTTGCCGACCTTGGCGGTCCAGAAGGCATAGTCGAGCTGGCGCGCACGCATCACGTTGCCGACAAGGTCGCCGCGCTCGATCCGCAGCGCGCCGTAGTCGCGCCATTTGTCGGGATAGCCGATCTTGGGCCGGATGGCGGCGAGCTTGTCCAGCGCCTGCCTGCGGGTCTCGGGGCTCATCCAGTCGAGCGTCTCGATGCGCTGGCGATAGACATCGCGCATGTTGGCGATCAGCGCCTCGGCATGCGCCTTGTTGGCCGGCGGGAAGTGGCGCTCGACATAGAGCTTGCCGACGGCGAAGGCGAGCAGCCGGCCGGTCGAATCGACGGCGCGTTTCCAGCGCGGCAGCTGCTGGGGCACGCCGCGCAGCATGTTCATCTCGAAGCTGAAATTCTCGTCGACGAAGCGCGCCGAGAGGAGCGGCGCGTAGCTGCTCAGCAGGTTGTAGGCGAGATAGGCCTTCCAGGTCTCTATCGGCGTGTCGCGCATCAGGCTCGCCAGCCCTTCAAAATAGCTCGGCTGCACCAGCACGACCTCGGCCGGCGTGCCTTCTACGCCGAGCGCCGCCATCCAGGATTTCCAGCCATCGGCGCCGCCGAAGGCCGGCAGGTCGGCGAGCGCGCGCCTGTTGTAGGTCTTGATCGGATCGCGGTTCTGTACCCTCGTCCATTGCAGCCGGGCGAGCTCCGTCTCCAGCCCGATCACCGCCTGCGCCGTGGTCTCGAGCGCGGGTTCGCCCGCCATCGTCAGCAGCTGGAGGATGTGGTCGTGGTAGGCGCTGCGGACCGAGACGAAATGGACGTCGTCCTTCAGGTAGTAGTCGCGGTCGGGCAACCCGAGCCCGCTCTGGTGGAGATGGGGAACGTAGGTCGTGGCATCGTGCTCGTCGGGGCTGACGTCCAGGAAAACCGGCGTGCGCACCCAGAAGATCGCGAGATGGCCGAACAGCGCGGGCAACTCGGCCTTGTCGGAAAGGCGATGGATGCGGTCGAGCTCGGCGCTGAGGCCGCCGATTCCGTTCCGCTCGGCCGCGTCTGAGTCCATGTAGGCTTTGTAGAAGTCGGCGATCTTGCGGCGCTCGGGGTTCGTCGTGGCGGGATCGATGCCTTCGATCAGGTCGCGCAACTGCGCCTCGGTCTTGTCGCGCAGCGCGGCGAACGTGTCCCAGGCAGCCCGGTCGGGCGGGATCTCGGTCGCGGCCAGCCAGCGGCCGTTGGCGTAGCGCCACAGATCGTCCTGCGGCCGCACGCTGCGATCGATCGAGGCGAGGTCGAGCCCCGACCGCTGCTGCGCCATGGCTGAACCGCCGACGGCAAGGAACGCAAGAAACAACAGGAATGGGCGCAGCATGGCTGCGAGGATAGACTCGCCCTTGTCGAGCGGCCAGCGTCTCGCCTACACCTGAAATGAAGAGACGAGTAAACGCCTTGGGGAAACGCTTTGGATAGTCTTACGCAGGTTCCGTTCAAGCCGATCGATTTCCTGAGCCGCGACATCAGGACGGAGCGGCGCGCCGACGGCACGATCATCCTTCAGTCGAACCACAGGCTGAAGGCCTACGAGCGGCACGTCCCGGCCTTTCTCGCCAAATGGGCGGCCGAGGCGCCGGATCGCGTGTGGCTGGCGCAGCGCCGCGGCCCCTCGCGCGACTGGGTGAAGGTGACCTACGGCGAGGCGAAAAAGCGGGTCGATGCGGTGACCCAGGCGCTGCTCGACCGGGGCTTCGGGCCGGACAGGCCGGTGATGATCCTGTCGTCGAACTCCATCGAGTTCGCGCTGCTCACCATGGCCGCCATGCAGGCGCGCGCGCCCGTGGCGCCCGTTTCGCCCGCCTATTCGGTGATGAGCCGCGACCATTCCAAGCTCAAATATGTCTTCGACCTCATCAAGCCCGGCCTGGTCTTCGTGCAGAACGGCGAGATCTATTCCGGCGCGCTCGACTCATTGGACCTCGAGGGCGTGCTGCTGGTCCATGTCGACAAGCCGCCGCCGCAGCGCCAGTCGCTGCCATGGAGCGAGCTGGTCGCCACCAAGCCGACCGACGCGGTCGCGAAGTCGGTCGCCGACATCGGGCCGAAGACCATCGGCAAATTCCTGTTCACCTCGGGCAGCACCGGCATGCCCAAGGCGGTGATCAACACCCAGGAGATGATGTGCGCCAACATCGCCATGGGCCAGATGGCGCGCACCAAGGCACCCGACGCGCCATCGCCGGTGCAGCTCGACTGGCTGCCGTGGAACCACACGATGGGCGGCAACGCGACCTTCCAGGGCAATCTCGCCGAGGGCGGCGCGACCTGGATCGACGACGGCAAGCCGCTGCCCGGCCTGTTCGAGGAGACGCTGCGCAATCTGCGCGAAGTGTCGCCGACCTCCTTCGCCAACGTTCCCGCAGGCTATGCCATGCTGGCGACCGCGCTGGAGAAGGACGAGGCGCTCGCCCAGAAGTTCTTCAGGAACTTGAGCTCGTTGGCCTACGGCGGCGCGACCCTGCCGGACGATCTCTATGAACGCATGGAGGCGTTGGCGGTGAAGCACACCGGCTACCGCCTGCCCTTCACGACGGGATGGGGCTCGACCGAGACGGCGCCGACGGCGACAACGGTTCATTGGGCGTCCGAGCGGGTCGGGTTGATCGGCCTGCCGTTTCCCGGCGTCCAGCTCAAGCTTGTGCCGACCGGCGAGGAGGGCCGCTACGAGCTTCGCCTCAAGAGCGTGATCGTGACGCCGGGCTACTACAAGCAGCCCGAGCTCACGGCCCGGATGTTCGACGAGGAGGGCTTCTACAAGATCGGCGATGCCGGCCGCTTCGTCGACCCGAACGATCCGAGCTGGGGCCTGATCTTCGACGGCCGCGTGGTCGAGGACTTCAAGCTGACCAGCGGCACCTTCGTGCTGGTCGGCACCTTGCGCACGACGGCGATCGCGGCGGCGAGCCCCGTGCTGCAGGACGCCGTGGTGTGCGGCGAGGGCCGCGACGAGGTGGGCCTGCTCGGCTTCCCGAACTTCGCTGCCTGCCGCAAGGTCGTGGGCGACGAGGGCGTCCGCCTCACCAACGAGGAACTGCTCGCCCATCCCGCCGTCGTCGAGACGGTGGAGGCGGGCCTCTCGCGCATGAATGCCGAGGGCAAGGGCGGCTCGTCGATGAAGGTGCGCCGCGTGCTCCTGATGACCGAGGCGCCGTCGGTCGATGGCGGCGAGATCACGGACAAGGGCTACATCAACCAACGCGCCACGCTCGAGCGGCGCAAGGCGCTGGTCGAGAAGCTCTACGCCGGGGGCGCCGGCATCATTGAGATTCCCTGAGCGGAGGAGCCACCGGATGCTGACCGATCGATACGGGCTGCCGATCACGACGTCGTCGCAGGACGCGCGTGCGGCCTACATTGCCGGTGCCGACGGCGTGCTGATGGCGGGGCCCGCCGACAAGGCTGACCTGCGGCGGGCGATCGAGGCCGATCCCGACTTCGCCCTGGCGCGCATTGCACTTGCCCGCTCGAGCTTCATCGTCGCCGACATCGCCACCGCCCGCGCCGAGGTCGCCAAGGCGCGCGAGCTGGCGCCGAAGACGACGCCGCGCGAACAGGGGCATATCAACGCATTGGCACTCGCCATGGAAGGCAAGCCGGTCGATGCGCTGGCGGCGACCCGGGCACATCTCGCCGAGTTCCCGCGCGACGCCCTGGTTGCCTCGCCTGCGACCGGCGTGTTCGGCCTGATCGGCTTCAGCGGCCGGCAAGGCCGCGAGCCCGAGCAGGTAGAGTTCCTCGAGCCGCTCAGGAAGCATCTGGCCGACGATTGGTGGTTCCAGATGGTCTGGGCCTTCGCGCTGGAGGAGGTGGGCCGGCTCGACGAGGCGCTGGATGAGATCGAGCGCAGCTTGGCGGCCAATCCGCTGAGCGCCCACGGTGCGCACATCAAGGCGCACGTGCTCTACGAGAGGGGCGAGGACAGCAAGGCGCTCGACTACCTCGAAGGCTGGATGGCGGGCTATCCGCGCGAGGGCATGATGCATTGCCACATCTCCTGGCACATCGCGCTGTTCGCTCTGATCCTGGGCGACACGGACAAGGCCTGGCGCGTCTATCAGTCCGGCGTCCATCCCGGCGGCGCCTGGGGCCCGGCGCTGAACGTCGCCACCGATGCACCCGCCTTCCTGTGGCGCGCCGAGCTGGCCGGCCATCCGCGCCGCGCCGAGACCTGGGCGCAAGTTCACGCCTATGCGCAGAAGTCGTTCCCCAAGGCGGGCATCGCCTTCGTCGACGTGCATCGTGCGCTGTCGGCCGTCGCGGCTGGCGACACCGCCGCCCTCGGGCCGATCGTCGCTGAACTCGAGGAACGTGCCGCCAAGGCGCCGACCGGCGATGTCGTGCCGCGTCTCGCCAAGGGACTCTCGGCCTATGGCAAGGGCGACTGGACGGGCGCGATCGCGATCCTCGAGCCCGTGCTCGCCGAGACCGTGCGCATTGGCGGCAGCCGCGCCCAGCGCGACGTGATCCAGAACACTCTGCTCGCGGCCTATCTCAAGGCCGGCCAGCAGGACAAGGCGCGCAAGCTGCTCGCTTCCGTCACCGACCGCCGGCCGTCTGTACCCGTGGTAGGTCTCGCTTAGCGCGAGCCGAAGAGTCGCCGGAGGAACCCGCCCTTCGTATCCCGTTCGGCTGCGGGAGGCGTTGCGGCGCCGCTCTCCTGGGGAAGAGCCAGATCGGCCATGAGCTCGGCCCATCGCGGCGTGCCGAGAACGGCGTCGCTCCAGCCTCCCTTCGTCGCCGTCGCGGCGAAGCGGGTCACAAGAGCCGCGAGCTCAGTCCTCTCCGGCTCCTTCAGGCTTTGGGCCAGGCCTGCGGCCATTCCCATGATCGGCGTCGCCCATTTCCGCGCCTCCGCCGGATCCAGGCTGGCCTGACAGGCGAGCGCCACTTCGAAGGCGTCGAGCGCCGGGGGCAACAATTCGGCGGTGACAAAGGCCATGGCGGCGAGCTTGGCGAGATTGATCGCGCCCGGCCAAGCCTTGGCATGCTTCGCGAGCGTCAGGAGCGCCTGGCCGGTTTCCCGGGGCCGGCCCGCCTGCAGGCCGCTCTCCAGGAGGTTCTCGAGGGCTCCGCCATGGGCGTCGGAGGCCATCCCCTGAGCGAAGAGTCGCTCCAGCCCGTCGCGATACGAATCGAAGGCGTCTCCCGGCCGTTGCGCCCGCAAGTACAGCGATCCCAGGTTCACGTTCGCGGTCGCCTTCTGGAGCGAGTCGTCGCCGAAGAGATGTCCTGCCATCTCCGCGGCCTGCCGCTGTGCGGCGATCGCCTTGTCGAAGTCGCCCGCCGCCGCTGCTTCTGCGGCGAGCCGGATCAACGCTTGCCCGGCCTCGCTGGAGATCGGCTCGCCGGCGGGAGGCGGACCATTCATCGATGCGGCCGGATGTCGTTGTTGACCGTCCGGTCGCCGGCGGCCCAGCGCCGCAAGGTCTCGTGCGCCGTCTCGCGCTGCCGGGCGTTGATCATGCCGACATCCGCCGGATCGGCGGTGAATTCGACGATCATGCCGTCGGGGTCCTCCGCGTAGATCGACGTGCAGTAGCCATGGTCGGTCTCGCGCACCGCGATCTGCGCATCCGTGAGACGCTTCTTGATCGCCTTCTGCGCGGACTCGGTGACGGCCAGCGCGATATGGACGAAGCGCGACTGGCTCTTGGCCTTGTAGGCCGCCGCAGCGTCGGGATCGGCGAAGTTGAAGAAGGCCAGCGCACCGCCGTCGCCGATGCCGAAGAAGGTGTGGCAGAAGCTCTGCCGTTTGCCGGGGAATTCCGGGAACTCGGCCTCCTCGATCCAGGTCGCGAGCAGAGGCAGGCCGATGATGTCCTCGTAGAAGTGCCGGGTCCGCTCCTGATCGGCGCAGACATAGGCATTGTGGTGCAGCCTGATGGGCAAGGCGTCCGCTCGGCTCATGACGTCCTCCTACGTGATTGCGAAACGCTAGGCTTGCAGTGCGGACGGCGCAACTCCACCATGCCGCCGGAGGGCGAAACGGGATGAAGCGGCTGGAAAACAAGGTGGCGATCGTCACCGGCGGCGCGAGCGGCATGGGCCGCGCGACCGTCATGCGCTTCCTCGCCGATGGCGCCAGGGTGCTGGTCGCTGATCTCAACGAGGCCAATGGCGCGGAGACGCTGGCGGTTGCCAAGGCGAACGGCCAGGGTGATCGCATTGCCTTCATCCGCAGCGATGTGGCCAAAGAAGCCGACGTTGCAGCGATGGTCGCCGAGGCCGAGACGTGCTTCGGCCGGCTCGACATCGCCTATCTAAATGCCGGTGTCGGCGGTGCCTTTGGGCCGCTCGCCGAGACGACGGTCGAGGACTGGGACTATACCTTCGCCGTGCTGACGCGCTCGGTGTTCCTGGGCCTGAAGCACGCCGCGCCCGTCCTGAAGAAGCATGGCGGCGGCGCGATCCTGGTGACGGCGTCGATCGCGGGCATGGTCGGCGGCGGCGGCAGCCACGCCTACTCGGCGGCGAAGGCCGCTGTCATCAGCCTGATCGAAGGCGCGGCCGTCGAATATGCCGCGGAGCGCATCCGCGTCGTGGGCATCGCGCCGGGCGTCATCTCGACGCCTCTGGTTCATCGCGGCCGGCCGGAGAAATTCGAGAAGCAGTTCCATCACCAGCCATGGCCCGACCGCGGCGAACCCGAGGTCATCGCTGACGTTGCCTCATTCCTGGCGAGCGACGAGGCGCGCTTCATCACCGGCGAGACCATCAAGGTCGATGGTGGCCTGCTCGCCCAGGGCATCGCGCTCTGGGGCATGGGCCGCGACAATCCTTTCCTCAAGACCGCGGGCGTCAACCGCGGCACGACCGGCGAGGCCATGGTCGTGCGTCATCTCCAACCCAATGAGCCGAAGAAATGAGCGAAGCTGAGCGTCTCCACCGTCACCTGATCGGCCAGCAGGGCTCGCGCCGGTCGTTGAACACGCCCGCTTTGGTGCTCGACCTCGACATGCTCGATCGCAACATCGCCGAGATGGCGAATTTCGCGAAGGCGAACGGCGTCAAGCTCCGCCCGCATTCCAAGACGCACAAGTCGGCCGATATCGCCAAGCGCCAGATCGCGGCGGGTGCGCTGGGCGTGTGCTGCGCCAAGCTGGGCGAGGCCGAGGCTCTGGCCGAGGAGGGCATCGAGGCGATGCACATCACCTCGGCGGTCGTGACGCCGCAGGGCATCGCACGCTTGATCGAGCTGAACGGCAAGGTGAAGGACCTGATGGTCGTGGTCGATCACCCCTCCAACGTCGAGGCAATCGCCGCGGCGGCCGCCAAGGCCGGCAAGCCGCTCACCGTGATCGTCGACATAGACCCCGGCATGCATCGCACCGGCGTTGCCACGCCGGAGGGCGTGGTCGAGCTGGTGAAGAAGGTCGCGGGCCTGAAGTCGCTCGAGTACGCGGGCGTCCAGTTCTATTGCGGCCGGCACCAGCACATCATTGATTTCAGTCAGCGCAAGGCCGAGATTGAGGAGCGCACGGCTTACCTGAAGGGCATCATCGACCAGCTCACCGCGGCAGGGCTGAAGCCTGGTATCGTCACGGGGTCAGGCACCGGCACGCACTATATCGACGCCAAGGCCGGAGTCTTCACCGAGCTGCAGGTCGGCTCCTATGTCTTCATGGACCACGACTACAACGTCTGCGACCTGCGTGGCGCAGGCAAGCCGACCTTCGAGCAGGCGCTGCAGATCGACGCACGTGTGATCAGCGCCAACACGCCCGGCATGGCCACGATCGATGCCGGGTTGAAGGCGATGGCCACGGAAAAGGGCCCGCCGATGATCCTGAAGGGCGCGGTGGAGGGGGCGACCACGCGCTTCTCGGGCGACGAATACACGGCCGTAGTCGCGCCCGAGGGCAAGGAAGCGCCTGAATTGGCCGAGCAGGTGATCCTGATCCCGCCGCATTGCGACCCGACAGTGAATCTCTACGAGAGCTATCACGTCGTGAAGGGCGACACGCTGGTCGAGATCTGGCCGGTGACGGCGCGCGGCCGTTCACGCTGAGCGGACGACCAGGCCGCCGTTCCATAGCCGCGCCAGCATCAGGATCGCCACCAGGCCGATCGCGCTGATCACGGTCATGCCGAGGAAGGCATGCTGGCCGTAGCGCGCGTAGAGAAGTCCCGCGAACTGGAAGATCACGGCCTGCGTCGCGCCGGTTCCGAGCGCATAATAGATGCTCTGGCCCAACGCTACGCCTGACGAGGGCAGGGCGCGCTGGATGAAGGCCATGGCGCCGAGGTGACAGGCGGCGAAGGTCGCGGCGTGCAGCGCCTGCAGGACGATCAGCGCTGGCAGCGCGTTGGTGAAGGCGAGGCCCGTCCAGCGCACGATGCCGCAGGCGAGACCGAGGCCGATCAGCCCCGTCACGCCGATGCGCTGCAGCAGCCAGCCGCTCATCAGCATCATCAGGATCTCGCCCGCGACGCTCTCGCCCCACAGAAGGCTGATCGTGACATCGTCGATGCCGGCGCCGCGCCAGGTCAGCGTGCCGAAGCTGTAGAGCACGGCATGGCTCGACTGGCAGAAGCCCGCGGCGATCAGGAACAGCATGAAGGGCTTGTTGCGGAACAGCGCGAACAGGCCGAACGGTGCGTGGCGCGCGGCTCCCGCTTCGCGCGGCTCGGCTGGGGGCAGCAGCATTGCTGAGGGCACCAGCAGCGCCACGCCCGCGGCGCCGATATAGAGCACCCAGGGCGGCCCGAAACGATCGACCGAGACGCCCGCGAGGAACGTACCCAGGATGAAGGCGACCGAGCCCCAAAGCCGCAGCGTGCCGTAGACGAAGCCGCGCCGCTTGGCCTCGTTCACCAGCACGCCGTCGTAGAGGGCCAGCACCGGCGACCAGACGAAGCCCCAGACGATCCCGGCCATCAGCAGCGCGAGGAAGGTGTAGGAGATCTGATAGGCGCCCATCATGACGACGGAGGCGAGCGACAGGCCGAAGAGCAGGGCCCGCAGGCGGCCCAGCCGATGGGCGAGGAAGCCCATGCCGAGCATCGCCGCCACGCTCACGACCTGGCGCGTCATGAAGAGCGTGCCGATCTCCGGGTCGGTGATGCCGCGATCGCGCAGCCAAACCGGCCAGTAGCTTGCGAAGGCGCCGGCAGCGAGGAAGTAGGCCGCGCCGAAGGACGCGAGCCGTGCGCCCTCGATGGCGCGACCTTTCAAGCGGCGAACTCGCGCCGGACCTGTTCGGTGTGCTGGCCGAGCTCGGGCACGTCGCCCAGCCGCTCGCCCTGGCCCTCCCAGGAGGCGGCGAGCGCGGGCACCGAGACCTCGCCCTTGGGCGACTTGAAGTTCATGCGGCGAAGCTGCGGGTGCTTGGACAGCGAGGCGATGTCACTGACCCGCGCCCAGGCGATCTGCGCGGCGTCGAGGCGCGTGGCGAGCTCGGTGAATGCCATCTTGCCGAAGGCGCCGCGCACGATCGCATTGGTGTCGTCGCGCCGCTCGTTGCGCGCGATGCCGGTGGCGTACTTGGGATCCTTCTCCAGTCCCGGCCGGTCGATGACGTCATGGCAGAGTCGCTCGAACTCGCGGTCGTTCTGGATCGAGATCAGCACCGGCACCTCGTCGCTCGACGGATAGACGCCATAGGGCGCGATGAAGGGGTGCGTGAGCCCCAGCCGCGGCCATTCATAGGCCGAATAGTCCATGGCGAGCAGCGGCACAGCCATCCACTCGGCCATCGAGGAGAAGAGCGAGACCTTGATCGCGCGGCCTTCACCGGTCTTCCCGCGCGCGATCAGCGCCTCGAGGACGGCCGCATGCGCGTACATGCCCGTGCCGATGTCGGTCGCTGAGATGCCGACCCGGCCCGGCGCATGCTCGGTGCCGGTGATCGAGGCGAGCCCGCTTTCGGCCTGCACCAGGAGATCGTAGGCGCGGCGGTTCCGGTAGGGGCCGTGATCGCCATAGCCCGAGACATCGACCGTGATCAGCCGCTTGTTCTTCGCCCGCATCTCCGCCGAGCCGAAGCCCGCGCGCTGCGCGGCGCCGGGTGCCAGGTTCTGGATCAGCACATCGGCCTTGCCGATCAGCCGCTGCAGGAGGTCGAAATCGGCCGTCTTCTTGAAATCGAGGGTGACCGACTGCTTGCCGCGGTTCAGCCAGACGAAGTAACTCGACCATCCATGCACGTAGGAGTCATAGCCGCGTGCGAAATCGCCCTCGGGCCGCTCGATCTTGATCACCCTGGCGCCCGCATCCGCCAGCCGCGCCGAGCAATAGGGGGCGGCCACCGCCTGCTCGACGCTCACCACCAGAAGGCCGTCCAACGCTCCGGGCATATAACGCTTTTCTCCCTTGTCGCCGGCAACATGCCATAGTGCTCCCGTGGTTCAACTGGTTCAGGCCGAACGCGAAATTGCCGAGGGAAAGCACGGCGCCGCCGCCGCCGTGGCGCTGCGCATCGTGGCGGATACCGCGCGCATGCTGGGCGCGGCGCGGCTGGT
>DATJWN010000050.1:0-20042 GCA_035501235.1 Reyranella sp. | reverse complement strand
GCATCGCCCTGTCCGGCGATGCGCTGACCGGCGGCATCGGCGCGATGAGCGACAAACGCTGGGCGGAATTCTACCAGTCGATGGTTGAGGTCGATGTCTTCCCGAAAGGGCTGGACGTGCGGCAGGCCTATACGCTTGATTTCGTGAACAAGGGTATCGGCAAGCCCGCCTGAGAGGCGGCAGGGAGAAGGCGATGTTCAAGGTGAGCGAAGAGCACCAGATGCTGCGCGATCTGGTGAAGAAGTTCGTGCGCAACGAGCTGATGCCTCTGGAGAAGAACATCCTCGACCGCTTCGCCGCGGGCCAGCCGGCGGCTCTGTCGGACGAAGAGAACATGAAGCTCTTCAAGCAATGCAAGGAGCTCGGCCTGTGGGCGCTCGACGTGCCGGAGGAGGCGGGCGGCGCCAACCTGCCCTGGACGGCGCTGGTCGGCGTCAACGAGGAGCTGGGCTATACCGCCGTTCCGTTCACCTTCCCGCCGGATTCTCCCAACCTGCACATGATGCTGGCGACGGTGACGCCCGAGCAGCGCAAGCAGTATCTCGAGCCCTATGCCGCGGGCGAGACCGTGTCGGCCATCGCCATCTCCGAGCCCGGCGCGGGCGGCGATCCCGCCGGCATGAAGACGCGCGCGGTGAAGGACGGCGATCATTGGGTGATCAACGGCCGCAAGATCTGGATCAGCCGCATCGCCAAGGCCGACTTCACCATCGCCATGGCCGTGACCGACCCCGAGCGCGGCGCGCGGGGCGGCATCACGGCCTTCCTGGTCGACAAGGGCACGCCCGGCCTCGTCGTGGCGCGCGCCATCCCCATGCTCGCGGGCCAGCGCACCTACGAAGTCGTGTTCGAGGATTGCCGCGTGCACGAGAGCAAGGTGCTGGGCCGCATCGGCCAGGGCTTCGCACCCATGCAGCTGCGCCTCACCGTGCGCCGCCTGCAGATGGGCGCCTGGTGCATCGGCATGGCGCAGCGCGCGCTCGACATGCTGGTCGAGCACGCCAACCAGCGCGTGACTTTCGGCCAGAAGCTTGCCGACCGTCAGGCCATCCAGTGGTGGGTGGCCGACGCCGCGACCAAGCTGCATGCCTGCCGCCTCATGGTGATGGACGCCGCCGTCAAGCAGGACGACGGCCTCGACGTCCGCATGGAGGCCTCGATGATCAAGGTCTATGCCACCGAGATGGCGACCGAGGTGATCGACCATGCCCAGCAGGCCTTCGGCGCCATGGGCGTGACGCAGGAGCTGCCGCTCTCCTGGCTCGCCCAGAAGGTGCGCACCATGCGGGTTTACGAAGGCCCGTCGGAGGTGCACCGTATGGTCATCGCCCGCCGCCTGCTGGGCGGCAGATAGGAGGTCCCATGACCTACACGCTCGACGCTTTCGTGAAGGATACCCAGTCGGCGCTCGGCGCCGACAACAGCCCCACGGGACGCGAGAAGGTCCGCGTCCTGCTGGAGAAGCTCCTGGCCAACAAGCAGTTCGTCGACGAGGCCGTCGGACCGGCCGCGCCCATGGGCACCCGCAAGCTCTACGAGGACAAGGAGCTGGGCTTCGTGGTGCTGGCGCATGTCAACGCCAAGAGCCACAAGAGCCCGCCGCACGATCACGGCTCGTCCTGGGCCGTCTACGGCCAGGCGATCAAGTACACCGACATGAGCGTGTACAAGCGCATCGACGGCGGCAACGATGCGGGCGACG
Source organism: Reyranella sp. (assembly GCA_035501235.1). Lineage (GTDB taxonomy): Bacteria > Pseudomonadota > Alphaproteobacteria > Reyranellales > Reyranellaceae > Reyranella. The sequence goes on along the minus strand of DATJWN010000050.1, from coordinate 18,340 downwards.
CCAGGCTCGAGAAGGTGAAGTCCTACCGCCTCGAGCCGGGCCATGCCGGCGTCTACGACGTGGGCGCGGTGCACGCGATCGATTATCCGGAAGGCAGCCGCTTCGTGCGCGTGACCGGCCGCGACCTCGACCACGTGAAGCGCCTCAAGTACGACGAGGCCGCCGGCAAGGCGATCACCATCGAGAGCGCGTCGGCCAGCCGCTGATCTTTATTGTAGCTACAGGATGAGGATGTGCCGGCCCGACTGATTACTGCAGCCGCGCCGCCGCTTCCTGGTTGGCCTTGACGCGGCTCTCGAGCATCGGTCTCAGCCGATCGCGCAGGCGCTGAACGCGCTCGGGACCCGCCTTGTCGGGTGAGCCCGAGTCGAAGGGCGGCTTGGGATCGTATTCGAGCACGAGCTGGATCGACTTCGCGACCTCTTCGCCCGCGAGCTCGGCCGCGACCGTGAGGCCGAAATCGATGCCCGCCGTCACGCCGCCGCCCGAGATGCGGTTGCGGTCGCGCACGACCCTTTCGGCCACCGGGATCGCGCCGAAGTCCGTGAGCAGATCGCGCCACGCCCAGTGGCAGGCGGACTTGTAACCCTTCAGGAGTCCCGCCGCGCCCAGCACCAGCGAGCCGGTGCAGACCGAGGTGACGTAGCGCGCGGTCGCGGCCTGCCGGCGCAGGAAGTCGAGCGTCTCGGGATCGTTCATCAGCGCGACCTGTCCGCCGCCGCCCGGCACGCAGATCACGTCGAGCCTGGGGCAATCCGCGAAGCTGGTGGTCGGCACGATCGAGAAGCCGGCATCGGTCGGCACGGGATCGCGCGTCTTCCAGATCATGTGCAGCTTCGCTCCCGGCACGCGCGCCAGCACCTGCGCCGGGCCGGTGGCGTCGAGCTGGGTGACGTTGGGATAGAGCAGGATGCCGATCTCGATCGGGTTGGCCATGCGAGGTCTCCTTCGTTGGAGGCCAAGGTAGCGTGCCGACGCGCTTGGCAGGAATGACAAAGATCGTCTATTTTCTGCCAATGATCCGTCCCCACAAATTCTCGATCCTCGCCTACGAAGGCTGCCAGCTCCTCGACGTCACCGGCCCCGCCGCCGTGTTCGGCGCGGCCAACGAGGCGGCGGATGGCAAGGCCTACGATCTGCAGATCCTCTCGCCCGACGGCGGGTTGGTGACCACCAACAGCGGCGTGGCGCTGCAGAGCCGCCGGATCGGCGGCCAGCCCGACACCTTGCTGGTGGCGGGCGGATCGGCCGGGCTGCGCGTCGTCTGCGCGCGGGCCGACGTGCGGCGCTGGCTGCGCAAGATGGCGCCGGGCACGCGGCGCTTCGGCTCGGTCTGCACCGGCGCCTTCGTGCTGGCGGCGGCGGGTCTGCTCGACGGCAAGCGCGTTGCCACGCACTGGGCGAGCTGCGCCCGGCTTGCCGAAAAGCATCCCGAGCTGTCGGTCGATGCCGAGGCGCTCTATGTGGTGGACGGCAAGGTCTGGACCTCGGCCGGCGTGACGACGGGCATCGACATGGCGCTGGCGCTGGTCGAGGCCGATCTCGGCGCCGCCACGGCCAACCTGATCGCCCGCCATTTCGTGCTCTATGCGCGGCGCCCGGGCTACCAGTCGCAGTTCAGTCCGCTCCTGCAGGCGCAGACGGCGGCCGAGGCGCCGTTCGCCGCCTTGATCTCCTGGATGCAGGAGCATCTCGACCAGACGCTCGACGTGCCTGAGCTGGCGCGCCGCGCGGGGCTCAGCGAGCGGAGCTTCTATCGCAAGTTCACCGAGACGGCCGGCAAGACGCCGGCGCACTTCGTCGAGGGCCTGCGTCTGGATGCGGCGCGCTCGCTGCTCACCAAGGGGCTGCCGATGAAGGCCGTCGCGACTCGCGTCGGTCTCAATTCAGCGGCCCGCCTCAGCGCCGCCTTCGAGCGCCGCTTCGGCATGACGCCGTCGCTGTTCCGCGAGATGCATCGCGCGGCCTAGGGCGGCCTAGTGACCGCCCGTGCCGCTCATGGTCTCGATGACCTCCGTGTGCCGCCGATCCATCTCGTCGATCGCGGCCTTTTGCTCGGCGGTCTCGTTGCAGGCGGCGAGCTGGATCGCCAGCAAGAAGGCGAGGAAGAACGGCCCGGGGCTCACCGCTGCAGCCGCATGCGCATGCTGCCGACGATGAGGGCCGTGCCGGCGAAGGCCGCGCCCAGCCAGAGGGCGGCGTGAGCGGCGGCCGACGCCTGGCCGCCGCCGGCGGAGAAATCGAACAGGCCGAACATCAGCGCGACCAGCGCGGCGCCCATCGTCTGGCCGAGCGTGCGCGAGGTGGCGATCGTGCCGCCGGCGCTGCCGCTGCGCTCGCGCGGCACGGCATTCATCATCAGGCGATTGTTGGGCGAGGTGAAGATGCCGAAGCCCGCGCCGCACAGCACCAGGCGCCACATGACGTTGAAGGCGGAGGGATCGGCCGGCAGCAGGGCCATCAGGACGAGGCCCGAGGTCATGCTGGTGAGGCCGATCGCGCCCAGCACGCCCGCGTGGTAGCGGTCGGCGAGGCGTCCGGCGATCGGCGCGATGGTGGCCAAGGCGACCGGCCAGGCGGTCAGCAGGATGCCGGTGTCGGTGGCGCTGCGGCCCAGCACCGTGTGGAAGAAGAACGGCAGGCTCACGAAGGCCAGGCCCTGCGCGGTGAAGGTGCAGGTCGAGGCGGCGAGCGAGAGCGAGAAGATCGGCCGGTTGAAGATGTCGATCGGCATCATGGGCTGCACGAGGCGCTTCTGGCGCATCACGAACACGGCGCCGAAGACCACCGAGGCCGCGAACTCGCCCACGATCACCTTCCAGGAATGGCCGTGCGCCACGCCGTCGATGGCGAAGATCAGCAGGCCGAAGGTGATCCCCGACAGGGCAGCCGACAGGAAGTCGAAGGGCCGCCTGATGTGCACGGTGCGCGGCAGGAAGCGCTCGCCCAGCAGGAACGAGGTGATGCCGAGCGGGATATAGACCGCGAACAGGATCTGCCAGGAGGAGATGGTGAGCAGCACCGCGCCGAGAGTCGGGCCGGCCGCAAGCGCCGTCGCCATCACGGTCGTGTTGAAGCCGAGGCCCCGTCCCAGCATGTTGCGCGGATAGATGGAGCGCACCAGCGCCGGCTGGATGCCCATCATCGCCGCGGCCCCCAGTCCCTGGAAGACGCGGGCGGCGATCAGCCAGGGCAGGGTGGGCGAGAGCACGCAGGCGATCGACGCGACGCAGAACAGCAGGATGCCGCTGCGATAGACATGGCGGTAGCCCAGTATGTCGGCCAGCGCCGCGACGGGCAGCAGTGTCACCATCTGCGCGATCTGGGCGGCGTTGACGACCCAGATCGAGTTCTCCGCCGAGATGCCGAGATCGTGCGCGATGTAGGGCAGCGCGAGGTTGGTCATCGAGTTGCTGAGCACCGCCATCGAGAGCCCGATGGTCACCGTGGCGATCGCCATCGCGCGCGGCAGGCCGGGCGGCATGCCGTCATAGGGCGTCTCTACCTTCGTCGGCCCGGCTACACTACTCGAGTCGGGCATCTCTATTGCGGGCCCACTATTGAGGAACCGTCATGTGGTCGCCGCCGATCGTCGTGCGCTGCATGAAGCGCTTGTACTTCACCGGATCGTAGTAGGTGGCGCGGTGCAGGACGGCGCGGTTGTCCCACACGATCACGTCGCCTTCGCGCCAGGCGTGGGAGAGGACGAACTCCGGCCGATGCGCACGCTGCGACAGCTCGTAGAGCAGCGCTTCGCCGGTGGCGCGCGGCCAGCCGACGATGAAGCCCGCGTGCGCGCCGATATAGAGTGCGCGCCGGCCGTTGACCGGATTGTCGCGATAGAGCCGCTGCTTGACCGGCGGCAGCTCCTTCAGCGTCTTATCGTTCAGGATGCCCTTCTGTACGCGGTCGCGCGAATATTGCAGCGAGTGCTCGGCGACCAGCGGCTCGATCGTCGCCTTCATCGCGGCCGGCAGCGCATCCCACGCCGCGCGCATGCACAGGAACTCGGTGTTGCCGCCCTCGGCCGGGCAGATGCGCGCGGTCAGGATCGAGCACAGCGACGGCACGCGCTTGAACGAAGAATCCGAATGCCAGAAGTAGTTGGCCTTCTGGTAGATCATGCGCATGTCGTCGGGCGGGATCGGCTCGCCGGTCATGATGTCGAGGTTCGACTGGCGCTGGAACTGGGTGCCGGCCGCGGGATTGGCGCTGCCCGTCGTCTCGAGCGGCCCGAAATATTCGCTGAAGCGCACCTGGGCTTCGTCGTCCATGTGCTGGTCCCGGAACAGCAGCACGGAATGCTCCTCGAAGGCGGCACGGATCGGCCCGAACTCGCGCGGTGTCAGCTCGCGGGTGATGTCGATGCCCGAGACCTCCGCGCCGAACAGCGGGTGGAGCTTCTTGACGGTGAGGGGGCCGGTGTTGCGCATCGGGCGTCCTTCAGTCGACGATCGCCTGGTACGCCAGAACGCGCAGCTCGCGGCGGATCGGATAGGTCGACGAAGGCTGGAGCTGCGTCAGCAGCACGACCGCCATCTCCTCGGCCGGATCGCACCAGAAGGCGGTCGAGGCGGCGCCGCCCCAGGCATATTCGCCGGGCGTGCCCAGGATGTGCGCCTTGGCCGGATCGAGCATGACCGAGAAGCCGAGGCCGAAGCCGATGCCGTAGTAGGGCGACTCCGAGAAGCGCGGCATGCCCATCGCGGCCATGTCGCCGCCGAGATGATTCATGGTCATGAGCTCGACGGTCTTGCGGCCGAGCAGGCGCACGCCGTCGAGCTGGCCCTTGTTCAGCACGAACTTGCAGAAGCGGAGATAGTCGGACGCCGTCGACACCAGGCCGCCGCCGCCCGAATAGGAGGCGCGCGGGCCGAGATAGGGGCTCTTCGCGGGATCGTCGAGCAGCTTGAGCTTGCCCTCGGCGCTGGGCTCGTAGTTGGCGGCGAAGCGCTCGAGCTTGTCCTTCGGCACGATGAAATCCGTGTCGACCATGCCGAGCGGCTTGACGACGTTGTTCACGAGATATTCGTTGAACGGCTGGCCAGAGATCGCCTCGACCAGGTAGCCCAGCACGTCGGTCGAGACCGAGTAGTTCCACGCCTGGCCGGGCTGGGCGATCAGCGGGAAGGTCGCGAGCTTCTCGACCATCTCCTTGAGGGTGCTCTTGGTCGAGCCGAAATCGATGCCCTGCGTGCGGTAGAGCGCATCGACCGGGCCGCTCTGCATGAAGCCGTAGGTCAGGCCGGAAGTGTGGCTGAGCAGGTCGCGGAAGGTGATGTCGCGCTCGGCCGGGACCGTGTCGATCTTGCCGCGGCTGCCGCCGGCCGCGACGCGCGAATTGGCGAAGGCCGGGATGTAGCGCGAGATCGGGTCGTCGAGCTGAAAGTGACCCTCTTCGTAGAGCATCATGATCGCCGTCGAGGTGAGCGGCTTGGTCATGGAGTAGATGCGCACGATCGTGTCGGGCCGCATCGGCTTGTTGCGCTCGACGTCCATCCGCCCGTAGGTCTCGGCAAAGGCAAGCTCGCCCCGGCGCATGACCGCCACGGTCATGCCGGGCAGGCGCCCGCTATCGACCCAGCGCTTCATCCAGCCGATGATTCGGCCGAGCCGCGCTGCGGAAAGGCCGACCTGGTCGGGCGAGACGAGGGGCAGGGTATCCATGGCGGTTCTCCTTGCTGCACCGCTAGATTAGCCTAGGAAATCGGGTTCCAGACACGCAAAAGACGGGAGGGAGCAATGGCGAGATTGTGCGAGGGCCGGGTGGCGATCGTCACCGGAGGGGCCCGCGGCGTGGGCCGCGAGCACTGCCTGATGCTGGCCGAGCACGGCGCCAAGGTGGTCGTGAACGACTTAGGCGGCGACCGGGCTGGCAAGGGCAACGATGTGGGACCGGCTCAACAGGTCGTGAACGAGATCAAGGCCAAGGGCGGCGAGGCGGTCGCCAATGGCGACGACGTCTCCGACTGGAACGGCGCCAAGCACATGATCGATCAGGCCATTTCGGCCTTCGGCAAGCTCGACGCGGTGGTCCTGAACGCCGGCATCCTGCGCGACCGCATGCTGGTCAATATGAGCGAGGATGAGTGGGACGCCGTCATCAAGGTGCACCTCAAGGGTACTTTCGCGCCGGCGCGCCATGCGGCGGCCTACTGGCGCGACCAGGCGAAAGCAAAAGGCGGGCCGGTCGATGCGCGCATCGTCACCACGACCTCGGTCTCGGGCATCTACGGCAATATCGGGCAGACCAACTATGGGGCGGCCAAGGCGGGCATTGCCTCGTTCACGGTGATCGCCGCGCGCGAGCTCGGCCGCTACGGCATCACGGTGAACTCGATCTCGCCGTCGGCCTTCACGCGCATGACCGAGGACCTGCGCACCTATACCGAGGAGGACAAGGAGACGCGCAGCCCGAAATGGATCGCGCCGGTCGCCACCTGGCTGGTGAGCGAGGAGAGCCGCGAGATCACCGGCCGCGTCTTCCAGGCGGGCAACGGCCAGTTCGCCGTCGCTGAAGGCTGGCACAAGGGGCCGGAGGCCAAGCCCATCCTCGATCCGCACCAGGCCGGCAAGGTCCTGATGGAGCTCGCCAAGAAGGCGCGCAAGAATGCCGGCATGAACGGACTGGATCTCGACTGATGGATGCATTCATGCAGGCCGCGATCGACGAGGCGCGGCAGGGGTTCGAAGAGGGCGGCATCCCGATCGGCTCGGTGCTGGTGCACCAGGGCAGGATCATCGGCCGCGGCCACAACAGGCGCGTGCAGAAGGGGAGTGCCATCCTGCACGGCGAGATGGATGCGCTGGAGAATGCCGGCCGCCTGTCCGCCGCCGTCTATCGCCAGTCGACGATCTACACGACGCTCTCGCCCTGCTCGATGTGCAGCGGCACGATCCTGCTCTACGGCATCCCCAAGGTGATCGTGGGCGAGAACAAGACCTTCATGGGCGAGGAGGCGCTGCTGCGCTCCCGCGGCGTGGTCGTCGAGGTGCTCGACGATCCCGCCTGCAAGGAGTTGATGCGCCAATTCATCGCCGCCAAGCCCTCGCTGTGGAACGAGGATATCGGCGTCTAGGCTCGCCGATCCATTGATCAGAATCCCGACGGCCGGCGTCTCCGCGTTAAGCTCCGCGGCTGGAGACCCGGATCCAAGGCTGTTTGGCCGAAGCGCGGGGACCGCAGGAGACGCTGCACGTTGGGGCAGATCAAGCGCGGTGGCAGGAATCGTCAGGCCATAGATTCTGGCTAAATTTGATATGTTTAACGGTAACCTTTAGTAACTACTACTAGATGTAGTAGCGACAGGCGTTGCCGTCTTCCCCGGATGACCGGGAAACAAGCGATCGGGCCTAGAGCTTGGCGAGTTGCTCCAGGACCTTCGCCTGGGGCCAGGTCCAGCCGGCGGCGCTTTCGTAGGCGCGCATGGCTTGCAGCACGAGATGGTCGGCGCGCGGTGGGCCGATCAGCTGGATGCCGACGGGCAGTCCCGCCTTGGTGAGACCGGCAGGCATGGAAGCGGCGGGCTGGCCGGTGAGGTTGCAGGGCAGCGTGAAGGGCGCGCCCTTCGTCCAGCGCGGGAAGGCGTCCGTGTTGTAGAGCGTCTCGACCGGCGGCGCGGCGGTCGGTGCCACAGGGGCCAGGATCAGGTCGTACTTGCGATGCACGAGCGCCATGTCGCGCGCCAGCCGGGAGCGTGCCTCGTAGGAGCGGGCATAGTCGGCCAAGGTGATCGCGCGACCCTTTTCGGCGGCGGCACGGAAGCCGGGATCGAGCTTGCCGTGGAGCTGTGTCGGGATCTGTCCGAGGCGTACGGCGAAGCTGCCGATCCAGAGCGCCTCGAACTGCGGTTGCAGGGGCGCGATCAAAGGGCCGACATCCTCGATGTGCGCGCCGAGTTCCTCGAACCGCTTCGCCGCCTGGGCGACGAGTTCGCGCACCTCCGGATCGGCCTTCACTTCGCCGAAGTCGAGGCTGAGGCCGATCTTCCAGCCGCGCACGCCTGCATCGAGACCGAGCGTGTAATCGCGCGGCTCGGCGGGCAGCGAGCGCCAGTCGCGCGCATCGGGTCCGGCCGTCGCGTTCAGCGCCAGCGCCGTGTCGAGCACCGAGCGCGCCAGCACGCCCTGGCTCACGACATCGGCGAACACCGAGTCGGCGGGATATTGCGGGATGCGGCCGAAGGAGGGCTTCAGGCCGACAAGACCCGTGTGCGAGGCGGGGATGCGGATCGAGCCGCCGCCGTCATTGCCGTGGTTGAACGGGCAGACGCCGGACGCCGTGAGCGAAGAGGCGCCGCCCGACGAGCCGCCGGGTGAGTGCGCGGGATTCCAGGGGCTGCGCGTCGTGCCTTGCAGCGGCGAGTCGGTCAGCGCCTTCCAACCGAATTCCGGCGTCGTGCTCTTGCCGATGATGACCATGCCGGCAGCGCGAAGGCGGGCGGTGACGGCGGCGTCCTCCGCGACCGGCGACTCGTCGGTTGCATGGCTGCCGTAGCGCGTCGGCCAGCCTTTGACGTTGGTCGTATCCTTGATGGAAACCGGCACGCCGTCGAGCGGCGACAATGGCTCGCCCTTCTGCCAACGCGACTCGGATTCTTTCGCAGACTCTGTTGCTTGTTCGGCGTCGAGTAGCACAAAAAAATTTAAGCGAGGCTGCAACCTCTCGGCGCGCGCGAGCGTTTCACGAACGAATTCGACCGGAGAAAGCTCGCGGCGCGCATATCGGCGCGAGAGGTCGGAAGCGTTTATCCAAGTGAGCTCTTCAGACATGCGTGATCGCTCGTTTCATCTCGTGCGTAGTTGAAGGAAGATATTTCCTCAAGCGTACCAAGGAGTACCACCATGGAAACCATAGGCGCCATTGTCGCGTGTATTGCGGCGCTCGCGGCTGGGTTCGAAGGCGGACGACGCTGGGCCCTTGATCAGGGATGGAGCGTGTTCATCGGTGCCGCTGTCGCCGAAGCCTGCACTGCCATCTACTTCATCGTGATGCTTGCAATCGATGTCGCGCAGCCGGGGCTGGTCAATGCCCACATCGTCGGCCAGCTGGTCGTGATGCTGGTCGCCGTGACGGCGCTTCTGGGCGCGACGGCGGGCTGGTTCGGCTTCCGCCGCTCGATGCGCCGCTTCTTCTGAGGCGGACGGCACACCGTTCCGCGAAATACGGCACGCCTTTCCCCGGGCCGTCGCGCGGCTTAAGCTCGCGCCCCTTGAAGGGGAGGGGACATGGTCGAGATCAAGCTCGGCGCGGCGACCGCGACGCGCATCGAGGAGAGCTACGAGCCGAACTTCGATGCCGCCAAGTTCTTCCCCGATTGGAAGCCCGATATCGTGCGCGAGCACGGCTCCTGGCTCAGCCCCAACCACTATGACACGGCGTCGGGCTTCCTGAAGCTCAGCATCCACAGCTGGCTGCTCCGGGTGGGCGGCAAGACGATCCTGATCGACACGTGCGTGGGCAACCACAAGCGACGCCTGCACCGGCCGAAATGGAACATGATGGACACGCCCTATCTCGACCGGCTGAAGGAAGCGGGCGTGACGCCGGACCAGATCGACATGGTGATGTGCACGCACCTGCACGTCGATCACGTCGGCTGGAACACACGCCTCGACAATGGCCGCTGGGTGCCGACCTTCAAGAACGCCAGGTACGTCTGGAGCCAGGAAGACTTCGATTTTTACAAGGAGCTCGACAAGGATCCCGAGAAAGGGCCGGCCAATGGCGGCTCGTTCCGCGACTCCGTGCTGCCTGTCGTCGATGCCGGCCTGGTGCAGATGGTGAAGGGCGGCGCCGAGATCGAGGATGGTCTCAAGGTCACGCCCGCGCCCGGCCACACGCCCGGCACGATCCGCATCGAATTCGAATCGAAAGGCGAGAAGGCGGTGTTCTGCGGCGACATCCTGCATCACGCGCTGCAGATCTATCACCCGGAATGGAACAGCTTCGCCTGTCTCGACCAGGACAATGCCCGCAAGAGCCGGCGCGCCACCGTCGAGCATGTCGCGGGTTCGGGCGCGATGCTGCTGCCCTGCCATTTCGGCGCACCGTTCCACTGCCACATCGACCACAAGGGAGCGGGCTTCGCGCCGCGCTTCGCCGACAACTTCTGAAGAGGGAGACAGTCAATGATCTATGAAATGCGAGTCTATCGGTGCGTGCCGGGCCGGCTGCCGGCGCTGCTCAATCGCTTCGCCACCATCACGCTGAAGCTGTGGGAGAAGCACGGCATCAAGCAGGCGGGCTTCTTCACCACACTGGTCGGCGAGTCGAACCAGGAGCTGACCTATTTCCTGCAATGGGAGTCGCTGGCCGACCGCGAGAAGAAGTGGAACGCCTTCGCCGCCGATCCCGAATGGCACACCAAGCGCGCCGAGACGGAGAAGGATGGACAGATCGTCATGAACGTCTCGAACCAGTTCCTGGCGCCGACGGCCTTCTCGTCGGTGAAGTGACAGCGAAGCTGTCATCCTGAGGCGTCGCCGAAGGATCTATTCCGCCTTGAGGCCCGCCTCCTTCGCGAGGCGGGTCCATTTCTCGAGATCGTCCGCCACATACTTGGCGAATTCCCGGGGCGAACCGAATTGCGGGTCGGCGCCGAGTTCGGCGTATTTCTGCGCGATGGCGGGCGAGCGGATCGTTGCGTCGACGGCGTCGTGCAGCTTGTCGACCAGTACCGGCGATGCGCCCGCCGGCAGGAAGATGCCGTAGGAGATCGCGCATTCGTAGCCCGGCAGGCCGGCCTCCGCGATCGTCGGGATGTCCGGCGCGGCAGCCGAGCGCTGGGCACCGGTCTGGCCGAGCGCGCGCAGCTTGCCCGATTTCACATGCGGCAGGGCGGTCGAGAGGCCGCCGAAGTACATGTCGACCATGCTCGCCATCAGGTCGGCCATCGCGGGTCCGCCGCCCTTGTAGGGTACGTGCACGATGTCGAGCTTGCCCATCGACTTGAAGAGTTCGAGGGCGAGATGCGTGGCGCCGCCCGCGCCCGCCGAGGCGCCGTTCAGCTTGCCGGGCTTGGCGCGCGCCAGGGCCAACGTCTCCTCGACAGTCCTGGGCGGGAAATCGGGCCGCACGACCATGAGCATGGGATTGATGCCGACGGGCGCCACGGCCACGAAGTCGGTGCGCACGTCGTAGGGCAGGCTCTTGTTCAGCGCGAGCGCTATCGTCGTCTGGCCGTTGGAGCCGACCATGAACACGCTGCCGTCGGGCGGCGCCTTGGCGACCGAGGCCGCGGCGACCTCGCCATTGGCGCCGGCGCGGTTCTCCACGACGATCGAGCGCCCGAGCCGTTCGCCGATCCCGGGCGCGATCAAGCGCGCGAGGAGATCGTTCGGTCCGCCGGGCGGAAAGCCCACGACGAAGCGCAGCGGCTTGTCGGGGAAGTCGGCCGATTGGGCGCGGGCGACGAAGGGGGCGGCCAGGGCGGCGCTGGCAAGAGCGCGACGGGTGAGCTTGGACATCGAAGCGAGTATGGTGGCGGCCATGCCTCTTGCGCAAACAGCTGATGGTGCGCTGCATTACGATGCGGTCGAGGCGACCGCGCCGTGGCGGCCGGCCTCGTTGCCCATCCTGTTCCACCACGGCATCGGCTCGTGCGGCGAGCTGTGGCGCGGCTGGTATCCGGCGCTGATCGATCGCTACCCCGTGGCGGCGTTCGACATGCGCGGCTGCGGACGATCGTCGATCCCGCCCGCGGGCTTCGCCTGGTCGATGGACCGCATGGTCGAGGATTTGTTCGCCGTCGCCGATGCGCTGGGCTGGCAGCGCTTCCATCTCGTGGGCGAGTCGATCGGCGGTACGGTGGCCATGGCGGCAGTCCTCGCCCGGCCCGACCGCATCGCCACGCTCATCGTGAGCAACGGTGCGCATCTCGGCGCCTCGATCCAGAGCGTGCAGGCCTGGCGCCAGCGGCTCGACGACGGAGGCGTGAAGCTGTGGTCCGACATCTTCATGGGCGACCGCTTCCACGACGACAATCTCGATCCCGCACGCCGCGCCTGGTTCGCCGCGCAACAGGAGCGCTGGCCGCGCGAGACGATCCTGCGGGCACTCGGCGTGCTGGTCGGCACCGATCTCGGCCCACGGTTGGGCGACATACGCTGCCCGACGCTGCTGCTCCATCCTGACGGCAGTCCGTTCATTCCCGTTCCCATCATGGCGGAGCTGCATCGTTTGCTGCCGGACGCGGAGCTGCATGTCTTCGGCCACGCGCGGCACGGCCTGCCCTTTTCTCATGCCGGCCAATGCTCGTCGCGGCTGCGCTCTTTTCTCGACGACCGGGCCTCAGGGCCGTCCGCAAGCCTGCTTTGAGGTCGCGACGGTGATCCAGTCGCGACCGGCCCACAGGCAGCCGTCGCGCCACGTCCCGCTGTAGGCGACCCGTCCCGGCACGATCAACGTGCCCTCGCCGTTGGGCTTGTCATTGATCCATTGGCCGTCGAAGCGGGCGTTGCCGGCATCTCGGCAGGTCACGCTTCCGTTCATATGGCCATTGCGCATGTCGCCTTCGCAGCGCAGGCCATCCGGCCAGGTCTTCACGCCGTGAAGCGGCGAGGCCGTCGGCGGGGGCTTGGACGGCGACGCCTCGACGGTCCGGCGAGTGGCCTTGGCGGTCGCGAGAGCGACCTGCTGCTTGCCGAGGTCTTCCCTCGCCGCGGCGAGCTCTTTGGCGAGGCGGGCGATCGTCTCCTGGTTCAGCTCGCGGTCGACGTCGGTTGCCACGACGCGCGTCTTCTCGGCATCGAGCGTCTTCTGGAGCAGGCCGACCTTTTGCTCGGCCTGCACCGACCGCTCGGCCGCTCGCCGGAGCCTGAGCTGGGCATCGAGATCGTCGGCCGGCGGCGTGGGCCGGCCGGCGAGCTGTCGGTCGAGCAGCGACTTCAGCGCCGGCAGGTAGGGCGCCCCCACGCCGCCCATGACCATGGCCAGCAGCAGCAGGATCGCCACGCCGAAAGTGCGCTTCATGCTCAGCCCGGCTGGCGATCGAGGAAGTCCAGCAGCCGCGCATTGAAGGCGGCGGGTTGGGTGACGTTGACGGCGTGCGCGCCCCACGGCTCGACATGCAGCTCGGCGCCGGGGATGGCCGAGGCGAGCTCCCGCGACATGGCGCTCGGCACCAGCACGTCGTCGTGCGCGGCGGAGATCAGCGTGGGACAGGCCACGCTCGCAAGCCGCGGACGGGCATCGAAGGCGAGGAGGGCGGCGATGCGGGCGCGCAGAGTGTCGGCGCCCTGGAAGCCGCTGAGCCCGTGCGCCTCTTCCTGGGCCACGCGCTCGGCATTGGCCGCGAGCCAGTCGGCGGGATAGAGGAAGATCGGCTGCGCCCGCACATAGGCGGCCGGCCCTTCATGCTTCAGCAGGGCAAGCCGCATCTCGAAGCAGCGCTTGGTATGGGCGTGCGCGGCGGCCCAGCCATTGACGACGGTAAGCGAACTCACCCGCTTCGGCTGGCTGAGCGCGAGCTCGAGGCCGGCCAATCCGCCAAGCGCGTGGCCCACGACATGCGCGGCCTCGGTTCCGGTCGCCTCCAGCACGGCGGCAATCTCGTCCGCCATTGCGGCGATGCTGTGGCCCGGATCGAGCGGCCGGCGGGCACGGCCGGTGCCGGCCTGGTCGTAGGTCACGACGCGATAGCGCGCCTTGAGCGCGGCGAGCTGCGGCATCCAATAGCCGGCGGTGCCGCCCAGGCCCGCCGAGAGCAGGACCGTCGGGGCTCCCGGACGGCCGCTCTCGTGGATGTCGAAGGTCACCTATTTCTTGCCGATATGCGCGACCGAAGCGATCTCCACCAGGGCGTTCGGCTTCACCAGGCCGCACTGGATGCAGTAGCGCGCCGGTTTGTCGCCGGGGAAGTACTTGCCGTAGACGCCGTTCATCGCGCCGTAGTGCGCCCAGTCGGTGATGAAGATGTGGTTGAAGGTGACATCGGCCATGGTGCCGCCGGCCGCCTCGATCACCGCCTTGATCTGCTCGAGCACGAACTCGGTTTGCTTGGCGGCGTCGCCGACATGGACGACGTTGAACTCCTTGTCGAGCGCCAAGGTTCCCGAGACGTAGACGATGCCGTCGGCGGACGTGCCGGGCGAGTAGGGCGCGAGCGTCGGGCCCGCGCCCGGCGGGAAGATGGCTTTCTTGGGCATCAGTTTCCTCCTTGGATTTTCAGCGTCGGGTTGGCGTTCTGTTGCAGGGCCTTGCGGAACTCCTCGACGGACGACACCCAGCCGAAGAACTTCTCGATGTTGTAGAGGCTCGCCTTCTGCACGAAGTCGGGTCCGGCATGGTGCGTCGCATCGTGCAGCACGGCGCCGAAATATTCGAGGTGGAAGCCGTCGCGCAAGGTGGATTCGACGCAGACGTTCGTGGCGACGCCGGTGAAGATCAGGGTGCGGATGCCGCGGGCACGCAGGATGCTGTCGAGGTTGCTGTTGAAGAACGCACTGTAGCGCGGCTTCTGCACCACGATGTCGCTGCCCTGCGGTGGGATCTCCTGCACGATCTCGTAGTCCCAGCCGCCCTTGGCGAGCAGCTTGCCCTGCAGCTCGGGCTTGGCGCGCATGGTCTTGAGCGCATTGGACTTGTGGTAGTTGGGCGAGCCCGGACCGCCCGCCTCGACGTAGTTGGGGTCCCAGCCGTTCTGGAAGTAGATGACCGTGACGCCTGCGGCACGCGCAGCCTCGATCGCCTTCTTGGTGTTCTCGATGGCGGCCGCGGCGCCCGAGATGTCGAAGCCTGCGAGATCGAGATAGCCGCCGGGCGAGGCATAGGCGTTCTGCATGTCGACCACGATCAGCGCCGTCTCCGCCGGCTTGATCATCAGGGCCTCGGGGCTCGCCTCGAGATGGCGGCCGGCCGGATCGTCGATCGGGAAGTAGCTGGCGGGCTTGCTCATGCGGCGCTCTTGACGATGGAGGCGACGTTGCGGCGGGTCTTCATCAGCGGCTGGATGCGCTCGCCGAACATCTCGGTGCCGCTCACGAACTCATCGAAGGTCAGCAGGACGCCCGCGAGTCCCGGGATGGCGTCGATCTCGTCCATCATGCTGGCGACCGAGGCGTAGGAGCCGCAGAGCAGGCCGATGTTGAGGTTGACGTTGCTCACTTCCGACGACATGTGCCGCACGTTGGTGTCGGCGCCCGACTTGGTGTCGGCCGAACTCTGCTGCGTCAGCCACTTCAGCGCCTCCTGGTCGGCGCCGTTCTTGTAGAGATGCCACTTGGCGAGCGCCTCGGCGTCGGTTTCGCCGGCGATGATCATGAACAGCCCGTAGGTCGCCACCGTGCGGCCGGTGGCCGAGCTCGCCTTCTGGAGGCGCTCGACCGTCGGCGCGCAGGCGGTCGGCGTGTTGAAGCCCATGCCGAACACGAAATTGTAGTCGGCGTACTTGGCGATGTACTTCATGCCGGCCTCGCTCTGGCCGGCGGAGATCAGCTTGATCGGCGCCTGCGGCTTGGGCAGCAGGCGGCAGTCGTCCATCTTGAAGAACTCGCCCTTGAAGTTCGAGACGCCGGTCGTCCAGAGATCCTGCATGACCTGCGTGTATTCAGCAGCGAAGTCGTAGCGGCGCGCGAAGTACTCGTCGCCCGGCCACAGGCCCATCTGCGAATATTCCGGCCGCTGCCAGCCGGTGATGATATTGAGCCCGAAGCGGCCGCCGGAGATCGAGTCGATGGTCACTGCCATGCGCGCGGCGATCGCCGGCGGTATGACCAGCGTCGGCACGGTGGCGTAGAGCTTGATGCGCGAGGTGATGGAGGCCAGCCCCGCCATCAGGGTGAAGGATTCGAGGTTCTGGTCCCAGAAGCCGCTCTGGCCACCGAAGCCGCGCAGCTTGATCATCGACAGCGCGAAGTCGAAGCCGTAACGCTCGGCATTGAGCGTCGTCTGCTTGTTCAGCTCGAAGCTCGGATTGTATTGCGGCGAGGTCGTCGAGACGATCCAGCCGTTCCTGCCGATCGGAATGAAGACGCCGATATCCATGCGCACGAGGCTCCCGGGCCAACCCCGCTCAGCCTAGCACGAGTCGTGCCGCGAAGGTGCTAGGCCCCGACCGGCCGCAGCGCCATCCCGCCCGCGGCGCGCGCGGCCAGTCGCTTGCGGTCGGCCTCCGGGCGCACAAACAGCAGGGCGATCAAGCCGCCGGCCAGCAGCAGCACGCCGAACACGACGTAGCCCGTCTCGAAGCCCGCCACCGGGGTCGCCGCGTGCTGGACCATCTCGCCCATGATCAGCGGAGCCAGCACGCCGGCGAGCGTGATCACCGAATTGACGATCGCCAGCATGGCGGCGCGCTGCGACTGCGGCGTGAGTTCGCTCACCACCATCGGGATCACGACATAGATCGCGCTGCCGATCGCCGAGCCGAACACCAGCACCGCGATCTTGAGCGGCGTCGACGGCATGCTGCCGACCAGCGGCAGGACGCAGCCGCCGATCACCATTGTGGCCCCGGCGAGCGCGCCGCGACAGGCGCGGCTCGACACGCCTTTCGACTTCAGGTGCTGCGAGATGTAGCCGCCGGTCAGAACGACGAGGCTGCCGAAGATCCAGGGCAGGACAGTAAGGTTGCGCCCGATCTTCTCACCGAGCCCGAGGCCGGAGATCAGATAGGACGGAAACCAGGTGAGGCCGAGCGCGAGCCCCCAGTAGGCCGCGAAGCCGGCGCAGGCGACGGCCACGATGCTGGGACAGGTCAGCAGATAGCGATAGGGCACGCGGTCGACGCCGCCCGCCGCCTCGCTGACCGGCGGGTCGACCAGCGTGCCTTCGCGTCCGAAGACGAGCCACGCCAGGGCCCAGAGCAGGCCCGCAATGCCCAGCGAGCCGAATGCCCAATGCCAGGAGAAGCGGGCGATGATCTCGGTCAGGATCGGCACCGCGACGATGACACCGATCGCCGAGCCCTGCGCCAGGATCGCGGTCGGCAGGCCGCGCCGCGAATCGGGAAACCATTTGTACATGGCGTGGGTGGCCACCGGCGCCGCCGGCCCCTCGCCCGCGCCGAGGATGATGCGGCTGGCCAGCATGACGCCGAAGCTCGCGGTCACAAGCATGGGGAACTGCACGACCGACCAGATCAGAGCCATGACCAGCAGCGTGCGCCTTGCCTGCACGCGATTGGTGACGAAGCCGACGACGATGGCGGAGAACGCGAACAGGAAGAAGAACGACGAACCCAGCAAGCCGAACTGTTCGGGCGTGAAGCCGAGCCCTTGCATGCCGATCAAGCCGACCACGATCTTGTCGGCGAAGTTGATCAGCATGAAGAGGAACAGAAGTGCGGTGATGCCCCACGCCCCCTTCAGCGGCTTCTCCTGTATTGCGATATTCGTCGTCACGCTGGCGCCTCTCCCGTTTCTTGTGCGAACATTAAGGCAGGCGGCGCGGACAAAGGAAAGCCGGAAGGGGCGAAAGGGCGATGGGTCGCGTGGGGCGTGCAGTCATCTGCGGTTTGTGGCTGGCGCTGGCCGTCCTGCCGCCCTGCCTGGCCCAGCCGGTCGACGAGGTCGAGGCGCAGCTCAGGCTGAAGCAGGCGGCGGAAGCCGAGATCAAGGCCGAGGGCGAAATCGACCGGGTGCGCGAGGCGCTGGCCGAAGAGCGCAAGCGGGTGCTTGCGAGCGACGTGGAGCGCCAGGCCAGCCAGGACACGGTCGCCCACCTGCAGAAAGAGCTGAATGCCGCGCAGGATGCGTTGCGTGCGCGCCAGGATGCGCTGAAGGCGGCGCGCGAAACGCTGGCGGCGAGCAAGGGCGGCACGAAAGGCCCGGCGCCGAAGGAGTCGATGCCGATATTCACGCTGTTCCTGCCCTCGGCGCCCTGCGCGGCCTATCCGTGCTCGGCGGCACAATGGCAGATGCGTTCGCCCTCGGCCTCGGGGCAGATCGAGGCCAAGATCACCATGCGGGATGTTCTGGTGTCGGCGGGCAAAATGCCAGCGACGTTCGGTATCACGGTCATGGGAGCGAACAGCCAGTACGTCGCGCTGCAGGTCCTCTATTTGCGCGGCGCGTCGACCGCTGCGGCGAAATTGGTCGGTAGCAGCACTCACGAAGTCTTCGTCGGTCCCGAGATCGGCAAGGGCGGCCAAGCGGCCTGGCGGCTGCGCTGGACGGAGGACGGCACGGCCGAGGCTTCGGTCGACGGCAAGGCGAGTGGACCCGTACAGGCCGTCAAGGCGCCGTTCGCGCCGACCTTTCTGATCGTCTACAGCGTCGCGGGCGCCGACGTGAAGGTCGAGGATGTGCAGGTGAAGTGAAGCTCTACTTCTCCGCCTCGCCGCTGAGGTCGAGCTTGAAGCCGGTGGCGGTCTGGAGCTTGGCCTTGAAGGTGTGGCCG
>DATJWN010000049.1:0-5355 GCA_035501235.1 Reyranella sp. | reverse complement strand
GCGGATGCTTCAGGACCGCCTCGAGGAAGGGGCTGGCGGCGATGTCCTGGCGCGCCTTCATGTCCTCGAACACCGGCGTCTCGGGAATGCGCGCCCGCACGAAGAGGCCGATGCCGACCAGGACGATGCTGACCAGGAAGGGAATGCGCCAGCCCCAGCTCATGAACTGCGCCTCGGGCATCATCGAGATCAGTGCGAAGACGCCCGCCGAGGTGACGAGGCCGAGCGAGAAGCCCACCTGAACGAAGCTGCCGTAGAGCCCGCGCTTTCCCTCGGGCGCATGCTCCAGCACCATCAGCGAGGCGCCGCCCCATTCGCCGCCCAGCGCCACGCCCTGCACGAAGCGCAGCACGACCAGCAGCACGGGCGCCGCGATGCCGATCTGATTGTAGGTCGGCAGCAGCCCGACCAGGAAGGTGCCGACTCCCATGATCATCATGGTGAGGAGAAGCATCGACTTGCGCCCGATGCGGTCGCCGAAGTGGCCGAACAGCGCGCCGCCGACGGGCCGGGCGATGAAACCCACCGCGAAGGTCGCATAGGCCGCGAGCTGGCCTGCGTCGGGATCGATGGTGGGAAAAAAGAGCTTGTTGAACACCAGGGCGGCCGCCGTGCCGTAGATCAGGAAGTCGTACCATTCGATGATCGTGCCGAAGGTTCCGGCGATCGCGATCGCGGTCATGCTCTTCTGCGGCGCGGCCTGGGCGCCCATTGTCGCTGTGGTCATTGTCGTCTCCCCATGACGATGGTCGATCTTGAGCATGTTTCATGCCATAGCCATGCGACATGAAGTTCGGGGTGTTCATCTACGAGGGCGTCGAGCCCATCGACCTGGCGACTTTCGGCGTGCTCTCGATGGCGCGGCGCATCAGGCCCGACATCGAGATCACGACCCTCGCGCCGCAAAAGGGAGCCGTGAAGCTTTCCAACGGGCTGGTCGTGCAGGCCGACCATGCCCTCGGGGAAGCGCCCAAGCTCGACGTGCTGATCGTGACGGGCGGGCCCGGCTGGGCGGAGGAGAGCCAGCGGCCCGAGACGCTGAACGCGCTGAAGGCCCGCGCCGCGGACACGTTGCTGGTCTCGGTCTGCACCGGCGGCATGATCCTGGGGGCGTCGGGCGTGCTCGACGGCCGCAAGGCCACGACCAAGCGCTGTGTCGTGCCGCCCGAGCTGCCGCCGATCGGCCTGCTGCGCGAGCGCTATCCCGCGATCGACGTGCGCGAGGCGAGCCTCGTCGATGCGGGGCCCGTCATCACCGGCGGCGGCGTCTCGCTCTGCATCGACGCCATGCTTCACCTCTTGAAGCGCCTCTACGGCGCCGAGGTCGCGGCCGAAACGGCGCGCATCCTCGAATACGACCGCGCCTGGGCTGCGAACCTCAGCCAGTTCCCGGCGATCGTCGGCTAGCCGCAGGCCACGGCGTAGATGTGCTGCACCTCGCCGGGCAGCGGCATCGCCTGCCAGCTCTTGCCGCCGTCCTGCGTGCCGAACACCTCGCCGTCGTAACGCGCGCCGATATAGACCTGGCCGGGATCGCGCTGGTGCAGGCCGATCGACATGATCGTGCCGTGCACCTGGACCTTGTCGAAGCGCTGCCAGCTCTGGCCGCCATCCTGGCTGCGATAGAGCCCGCCGTCGTGGCTCGAGGCCGCGACCGAGAGTGCTGCGTACATCGTGTTGGGCTCGCTCGCCGAGACACGGATGTCGCGGCCGTAGGTCGTGGGCGAGAAGCGGCCGACCTCCATGTCCTGCCAGGTCTTGCCCTTGTCGGTGGTGCGGAAGAGGCCCATGCGCAGCGCCGCGATGGCGGCGTCGGGCTGCGCGGGGTTGATGGAGATGGCGTGGCCGTCGAGCATGCCCTCGGCCGTCGTGTTGCTCACGATCTGGCTCTTGAGATGCGGCAGCTCGGCGAGCTTCAGGAGGCCGTCGCTGCAGTCGCTCCAGCTCTTGCCGCCGTCGGTCGAGCGCATGACGCCGTTGATCTCCAGCGCCGCGAAGATCTCGTCGGGCCTCGTCGGATGTTGGGCGAGCCGCATCACGCGCGAGGCGAAGGGACCCTTGCAATGCTCGGGCATCTTGGGCGTCGAGAGCTTGCTCCACGAGGCGCCTTCGTCGTCGCTTGCGTAGACGTCGAGCGGGGACGCGCCGGCCAGCATGCGCTTGGGGTTGCGGCTGTCGACCATGAAGCACCAGACTTCCCGCTGGTCGGGAAAGGCTGTCTTGCGGAAGGTGTTGCCGTGGTCCGTGCTGCGCCACACGCCATCGTTGGTGCCGGCGAAGACCATTTCGGGATTGTCGGGCTTCACGAAGACCGTGAAGGCCTGCACGGTGCCCAGCACGTGCTTCCAATCGCCTCCCTTGGCGGCGCGCTGGAACACGCCGACCTTGCCGGGGTGATCGGGCCTGCCGAAATAGCCGGCGACGCCGGCATAGATGTTGGACGTGTCGGCCATATCAGACCTCCTCAGTTCTTCTTCACCATCGGGCACTCGCCCTGATCCATCGGACGGAACGCCTGCTCGCCGGGAACCGTGGCGAGCAGCTTGTAGTAATCCCACGGGCCTTTCGACTCCGAAGGCTTCTTGACCTCGAACAGGTACATGTCGTGCATCTTGCGGCCGTCGGCGCGGATGTAGCTCGGGCCGTAGATCGGATCGTCCCACTTGTTTGATTTGAGATACACCATCACCTTGTCGGGATCGTCCGTGCCGGTCGCCTTGACCGCATTGAGGTAAGCGAGCGTGGCGGAATAGAAGCCGGCCTGGACCTGGGTCGGCATCTTGCCCTTGAACTTCTCGCCGAAGCGCTTGGAGAAGGCGCGGGTCTTGTCGTTCAGGTCCCAGTAGAACGACTCCGTGAGCTGCAGCCCCTGCGCGCGCTCGAGTCCCAGCGAGTGGATGTCGGAGATGAAGGCCAGGAGCGCTGCCATCTTCTGGCCGCCCTTCATGATGCCGAAGTCGGCCGCCTGCTTGATCGAATTCACCGTGTCGCCGCCGGCATTGGCGAGCGCGATGATCTGCGCCTTCGAGGCCTGCGCCTGGAGCAGATAGGAGGAGAAGTCCTGCGTGTTGATGGGCGCCTTGATGTCGCCCAGCACCTTGCCGCCGTTCCGGGTGACGACGGCGGTGGCGTCACGCTCCAGTGCATAGCCGAAGGCATAGTCGGCGGTGAGGAAGAACCAATCCTTGCCGCCCGACTTCACGATGGCCGAGCCCGTGACGTTGGCCAGGGCCACCGTGTCGTAGGCCCATTGCACGGTGTAGGGATTGCAGAACTTGCCGGTGATGTCGGACGAGCCCGGATCGGGAGCGAGGAAAATCCTCTTTTTCTCGCCCGCCACATTCTCGATGGCGATCGAGGAGGACGAGGCGCCCGCGCCCATGATCATGTCGACATGATCGTCGGTGTACCAGCGGCCGGCCAACGAGGCCGCGACGTCGGGCTTGTTCTGGATGTCACCGGTGACGAGCTCGATCTTCTTGCCGAGCACGGTGCCACCGAACTCGTCGATCGCCATTTGCGTCGCGACCACGGCGCCGGGGCCGTTGATATCCGCATAGAGGCTCGACATGTCGGTGGCGACGCCGATCTTGACCACGTTATCGCTGACCTGCGCCGACACAGGCAGGGTCCACGCGGCGAAAATCGCTGCCGCCGAACAGAACACACCACGCTTCATCGTCTCACTCCCAACGCTTTATAGTTGTGCGAAGCCTAGCAAGGGGAGGGCGATGAAGGAACAGATACTCGACATTGCGACGAAGGACGGCGCGATGGAAACCTTCGTTTGCCATCCGGAACGCGGCGGGCCGTACCCGCCGATCCTGTTCCTGATGGATGCGCCCGGCATCCGAGACGAGCTGTACGATATGGCGCGCAGGCTCGCGACCGTCGGCTATTTCGTGATGCTGCCCAACCTCTATTACCGCGCCGGCCGCGACACCAAGTATGGCCCCGACGTGCTGACGCATGGCAGTGCCGAACACACGCGCATGCGGGCCGTGCGCACCAAGATGACCATTCCGCCTGTCATGGACGACGTCGCCGCCATGATTGCCTGGGCCGACCAGCAGAAGGCGTCGAAGAAGGGACCGGTCGGCACGCACGGCTATTGCATGAGCGGTCCTTACTCCCTCGCGGCAGCGGCGCGCTATCCCGACCGCATTGCGGCAGCCGCGTCGTTCTACGGCACCTGGCTGGTGAGCGATGCCGTCGAGAGCCCGCATCTCACGCTCGCGAAGGCCAGAGGCGAGCTCTACGTCTCCTGCGCCGAGCACGATGAGCTGGCGCCGCCGGAGATGGTGAAGGAGCTGAAGTCGCTGTTCGACAAGTCGGGCAATGGCGGCGAGCTCGAGATCCAGATGGGCGTCCATCACGGCTTCGCCTTTCCGCAACGCTGGTGCTACGACAAGCCAGCCGCGGAACGTCATTGGGAGCGCCTGATTGCGCTCTATCGCCGCCGGCTGGGCTGAAGGGGAGAGAAGGATGATCCGCAAAATTGCGACCGCATTGGTCGCGCTTCTTGTCGCGACCGCTGCATCGGCGCAGACCAAGCCCAAGGTGACCGAGCTCGGCGAGACGCCGTCGTCGATCCTCTACATCGGCAACAGCTTCTTCTATTTCAACAACGGCATGGGCGGGCATGTCGGCCGGCTCAACGCCTCGGCGGAGGCCGCGAAGAAGCTGCGCCAGACGGAGGCCACCATCAGCGGCTCGAGCCTGCAATGGCACGATGTCGAATCGTACTTCCGTCCGAACGCGGTGGGCGCCTTTTCCTTCGATCCGGAGAACAACGTCGTCTTCAACAAGAACGACAAGCTGTTCGACGTCGCCGTGATGATGGATTGCAGCCAGTGCCCGATCCATCCGACCCTGAAGAGCCAGTTCGTCGAGTACGCCAGGAAGGACTCCGACATCGTGCGCAAGCACGGCGCCAAGCCGGTGCTGTTCATGTCGTGGGCCTACCAGAACAAGCCCGAGATGACCCAGGGGCTCGCCGAGGCCTATACCCAGGCGGGCAATGACAACGGCGCGCTGGTGATTCCCGCCGGTCTCGCCTTCGCCCGCGTGGTGAAGGAGCATCCGGAGATCAACCTGTATATCTCCGACAAACGTCATCCGACGCTCGCCGGCAGCTACCTCGCCGCGGCGACGAGCTATGCCGCGATGTTCAAGCATTCGCCGGTCGGCCTCGCCTACACCGCCGGTCTCGACGTGCCGACGGCGAAGATGCTGCAGGAAGCCGCCTGGGCGACGGTGCGGGAGTATTACGGTAAGTAGCTCCGACTCGGCCTGCATCTGGGGTCGGTTACCGAAGGTTACCGTCAGACGTATCGAATCTGACGGTGTGATTGG
>DATJWN010000048.1:0-4587 GCA_035501235.1 Reyranella sp. | reverse complement strand
CCGAGTGGGGACGTGTGACGACCGCGCGCTACCTCAACGACCGCGCCGGCTCGATCTACGGCGGGACGAACGAGATTCAGCGCGACATCGTCGCCCGCCTGATCCTGGGGATCTGACCGCCGCCTACGTCGCCACGTTTCGCGGCACGTCCTTGAAGGGCTTGGTGGTGTCGACGCTGGTCTCGCGCGGCATCTTGAGGACGCGCTCGGAGATGATGTTGCGCTGGATCTCGTCGGTGCCGCCGGCGATCGAGCCCGCCGGTACGGAGATCAGGATTTCGCCGATGACACCGTCCATCGGCCCGTCGGCGCCTGAAAGAAGCGCGTCCTGGCCGCTCATATAGGTGTGCACCCGCGCGGCCTGGCGCGCGACGTTGCTCGAGATCAGCTTGCCGAGCGAGCCTTCGGGGCCCTGCGGCTTGCCCTGGTCCTGCGCGGCGCGCGCGCGGCGGGCGGTCCATTCGGCCGACTTCGACATGATCAGGAGCTTGGCGATCTCCTGGCGGATCACCGGATCGTTGATAGCGCCGGTTTCCTTGGCGCGCGGCAGGATCAAATCGACGCGGCCGGCGCGCTGCGGATACCACTTGTAGGGCTCCATGGTGGTCGCGACCTCGGCCGCTTCCTCCTCGTAGATGCGGCCCTTCTTGCCGGTCGAGGTCGCCCAGTTGCGCGTGCCGTCGGCGCCGCGCCGCTCGTGCATCAGGGTCGTGGTCGCGACCTTCCAGCCGTCGCCCACGTCGCACAGCATCATCTCGGGCTCGACCTCGGCGTCTGAGAAGAACACCTGGTTGAACGAGGCGTGATAGTTCATCTGGCGCAGCGGATGGACCTGCACACCGGGCTGCTTCATGTCGATGATGAAGTAGGCGAGGCCCTTGTGCTTCACCTGGTCCCAGTCGGCGCGGGCGAGCAGCAGGCCCCACTGCGCCTTGTGCGCGCTGGTCGTCCAGACCTTCTGGCCGTTGATCACCCACTTGTTGCCGCGCTTGTCGGCGCGCGTGACGGCGCCCGCGAGATCGGAGCCCGAGCCGGGCTCGCTGAAGAGCTGGCACCAGGTGTCCTCGCCGGTGAGGATGCGCTTCAGGTACTTCTGCTTATGCAGGTCGGTGCCGTGCGCCAGGATGGTCGCGGCGGCCAGGGTGCGGATGCCCGCCTTGGCGACGCCGACCGCGCCCACCTTGGCGAACTCCTCGTCGACAACGGCGTTGAACTTCACCGGCAGATCGCGGCCGTACCATTGTTTGGGCCAGTGCGGCGCGCCCCAGCCCGACTCGCAGAGCTTCAGGCGCCATTCGACGAGCCCGAGGTCGGGGCTCCAATTGTCCTTCAGCCAGGCAGCCACGTCGGCGCGGACGGAGTCCTCGGTCGGTTCGCTCATGACGCACTCCAATGCTGCATCATCTTCTCGCGATGCTGGTTGGCATCGCCGAACAGGATCTCGCTCGACTTGGCGCGCTTGAACCAGAGATGCGTGTCGTTGTCCCAGGTGAAGCCGATGCCGCCATGCATCTGGATGGCGTGGACGGCGGTCTGCACGCTGGCATCGGACGCCGCCGCCTTGGCGAGCGAGGCCAGCGCCGGCAGCTCCTCGTCGTTCTCGTCGATCGCGGCGGCGGCGTAATAAGCCGCCGACTTCGCGAGCTCGACATCGATCAGCGAGTCGGCTGCCTTGTGCTTGGTCGCCTGGAAGGAGGCGATCGAGCGGCCGAACTGCATGCGCATCTTCACGTAGTCGAGCGAGTCCTGGCGCAGCCGCTCGGCCGCGCCCACCATCTCGTTGGCGAGGCAGACATAGATCTGCTGCATCGTCTTGGCGAAGGGCGCGGCCGCGCCGCCCTCCTTGCCGAGCAGCTTGCCCTCGACGTTGGTGAAGGTGAGCTTCGCGAGCTTGCGCGTCTCGTCCATGGTCTTGAGCAGCTGGCGCTCGAGGCCGGCCGCCTTGCCGTCGACCGTGTAGAGCGAGGTGCCGGCCAGCACCACGATGAGATCGGCCGTGTGGCCGTCGAGCACATAGCTCTTGGTGCCGGTGATCTTGCCGCCTTTGGCAACGGTCGGCGCGACACCGGGCGGCTCGTCGAAGGCCAGCGTCGCCGTCACCGAGCCGTCGGCGAGACCGGGCAGCAGGGCCGTCTTCTGCTCCTCCGTGCCGGCGTTCAGGATCGCGGTCGCGGCCATCGCCGCCGTCGAGAAGAAGGGCGCGCAGAGCAGGTTCCGGCCCATTTCCTCGAGCACGATGCAGAGCTCGGAGAAGCCGAAGCCCGAGCCGCCATAGGCCTCGGGGATGGCGACGGCGGTCAGCGCCAGCTCCTGATTCAGCCGCTTCCAGCCCTCGCGCTCGAAGCCGGCCTCGGTCGCCATCAGCCGGCGCACCTCCTTGGTGGGCGAGCGGGCCTCCAGCGCGCGGCGCAAGGTGGCGCGAAACTCGTCCTGTTCGGCCGAGAAGCTGAAGCGCATGAACCTTCCTCCCAATCGTCCAATGGAGCTATTTTCCCCCTTATGACTGCCGCGACAAGACCGTCGCCCATGGCCCTCGCGCTGGCCGAAGCACGCCAAGCCGCAGAGCGGGGCGAGGTGCCGATCGGCTGCGTGATCGTCGGACCCGACGGCACGGTGCTGGCGGCGGCCGGCAACCGCACCGAGGCCGATCGCGATCCGACCGCGCATGCCGAGATGCTGGCGATTCGCGCGGCGGCCGCGAAGCTCGGCGAACCGCGGCTGGTCGATTGCGATCTCCATGTCACGCTCGAGCCCTGCGCCATGTGCGCGACCGCGATCTCCTTCGCCCGCCTGCGCCGCGTCTACTACGGCGCGTCCGATCCCAAGGGCGGCGGCGTCGAGCACGGCCCGCGCATCTTCACCCAGCCGACCTGCCATCACCGGCCCGAGGTCTATGGCGGCATCGGCGAACGCGAAGCGGGCGAGCTGCTGCGCGCCTTCTTCAAGGAGCGGCGCTAGAGTCTCACGCCACACCCCCTGGAGTCTCAGGGGCGTGAGATTGGTTCGATACCGATGGCACAAGGCTTTTAGCCGAGAGTCTCAGAGTCTCACCACCCCCTCTGCTAAGTGGTTGAGAAACCTCAAAAGATGAAAATGATCGACTTTAGGGCTTCACGAACTTCAGCACGAACTCGTCCTTGGGCTGCGGCGGGTCGGGCGTGTTCTTATCCTTGGGGTCGTTGGGATTGGCGAGGAAAGTGCCCTCGGCCGCGAGCTTGAAGCCGGCCGCTTCGACCTCCTTGATCAGGAACGCCTTCTCGATGCGGTGAAGCGTGCCCGATTCGGAGATGCCGGTGCCGGGACGGCCGGCATGGTCGGCGATCACGTACGTGCCGCCGGGTTTCAGCGCCTTGAACACCGCTTCGTTCATCCGGGCGCGGTCGACGCCCAGGAAGCCCAGGTCGTGATAGTTGAACATCAAGGTCACGAGATCGAGCTTGGCGTCGGTGTAGCCCTCGGGGATAGGCGTCTCGAACGGCTGGACGACGGTCACGATGGGCGCGGCCTTGCCCTGCAGGGCCTTGTCGCGCGCCGCGAGCGCTTCCGGCGACGGCTTCGGTGCGGCACGCGGCGCGGCCGTGGCAGCAGGAGCGGGCGTCGCGCCGGGATGGCTGTTGCCTTCGGGCGCGGCGGGCGCGGGCGACGGCTGGTTGGGATTGCGCGGACGGCTCTGGCCGAAGACCTTGCCCGTGGGGCCGATGGCGCGCGCCAGCAGTTCGGTCGTGTAGCCGCCCGCCGCGCTGAGATCGAGGGCGGTGCTGCCCGGGCGCACGGCGATGAACTCCAGCATCTGCTCGGGCTTGCGGCGCAGATCGTTGGTGCGGTCGGCCGCGCTGCGATCGGGGCTGGCGACGATCGCGTGGATCTGCTGCGGCGTGAGCGTTTGCGCGTTGGCGGTGGCGGCGAAGAAGCACAGGACCAGGGCGGCGAGGATGCGGATCATGCTGTCCTCCTAGACAGGGTGTATTTCGCCCAGGTGGCGGCGTCGCGCACCAGCGGCGAGACGTCTTTCAGCAATCGTTCGATGGCGGGCATGGATGTCTGCGGCGCGCCGCTGTTGCCGAGCGCGTAGGCGACGTTGCGCAGGAAGCGCTCGCGGCCGATGCGCTTCACGGCGGTGCCGGCGAAGCGCTTGCGAAAGGCCTCGTCGTCCAGCGCGGCGAGGTCGGCCAGCGCCGGCGCGTTCAGCGCGGGCCGCGGCGCGAAGGCCGCCTCGCGCGCCGCCTGCGCGAACTTGTTCCACGGGCAGGCGGCGAGGCAATCATCGCAGCCATAGATGCGGTTGCCGAGCAGGGGCCGCAATTCCTCGTCGATCGGGCCTTCGTGCTCGATGGTGAGATAGGAGATGCAGCGCCGCGCATCGAGGCGATAGGGCGCGGGAAAGGCATTCGTCGGGCAGGCGTCGAGGCAGGCGCGGCAGTCGCCGCAGTGATCGGTCTCCGGAGCGTCGTAAGGCAGCTCGACCGACAGCAACAGCTCGCCCAGGAACAGCCACGAGCCGAAGCGGCGCGATACCAGGTTGGTGTGCCGCCCCTGCCAGCCCAGCCCGGCCCGCGCCGCCAGCGGCTTTTCCATCACCGGCGCGGTG
>DATJWN010000047.1:0-9652 GCA_035501235.1 Reyranella sp. | reverse complement strand
GCTCGGTCTGGCGCTCCTGGTCAATGCCGAGATCCGCGGCCGCGATATCTATCGGACGATCATCTTCCTGTCCTATCCGTTGATGACCGTGGCCGTGGCCATCATCTGGCGCTGGATGTTCGATGAGCGGGTGGGGCTGATCAACTACGCCGCGCGCAGCCTTCATCTGGTCGACAAGCCGATCCCGTTCCTCAACTCCTTCACCTGGGCGCTTCCGTCGGTGATCGCGGCCAACATCTGGCAGATGCTTGGCTTCTACATGATCATCCTGCTGACCGGCCTGCAAAGCATCCCGCACGAGCTGCACGAGGCGGCGGCGATCGACGGCGCGGGCGGCTGGCGGCGGCTGCGCAGCATAACCCTGCCGCTGCTCAGGCCCTCGATCTTCCTCGCCTTCGTGATCGGCATGCTGAATTCGATCACGAGCTTCGACCTCGTCTACGTCATGACCAATGGCGGGCCCGGCCGGGCAACCGAGATCCTGGTGACCTACATCTACAAGCTGGGCTTCGTGCAGACCAAGTTCGACGAGGCCGCCGCCGTGACCATCGTCTTCTTCGTCCTGCTGATCGTGACGGCCTGGGCGGCCAACCGCTTGGCCGGCGGCAATGCCGGCGCGGCGGAGACGGAGTGATGAACCGTTACCCGCGCTGGCCCGTCCATCTCGCCCTGATCATGGCGAGCTTCGTCATGCTGGTACCCTTCTATTGGGTGGCCAAGACCAGCGTCTCGGGGGAGAACATCTACGCCTATCCGCCTTCGATCGTGCCGGCCAAAGCGCAGCCGTTCTTCTACGTCGATGTCTGGTACGCGATCCCGTTCGCGCGCTACTTCCTGAACAGCGTCGCGGTCTCGGTGATCGCCGTCCTGGCCAATGTGATCTTCAACGCCATGGCGGGCTATGCGCTGACGCACGGCTTTCGCGGCAAGAACGTCGTGCTGATGCTGTTCCTGTCCTGCATGATGGTGCCATTCCAGGCGACGATCATCCCGGCCTATCTGATCACCGGTAGGCTCGGCCTGCTCGACAGCTGGCTCGGCCTCGCGCTGCCGCAATGCTCGACCATCATCTGCATCTTCGTCTTCAAGGCGAGCTTCGACGCCGTGCCGCGCTCGCTGATCGATGCTGCGCGCATCGACGGCCTGCCCGAATGGCGCATCATCTGGCACATCATGATGCCGCTCTCGACCTCGGCCATCGCGACCAACGTCATCCTGGCCTTCATCTGGTCGTGGAACAATTTTCTCTGGCCGCTGATCATGACGCGCTCGGCCGATATGCAGACGCTGCCGCTCGGCCTGGCACGCTTCCTCTCCTACCAGGAGGATACGACCGGCGCACTCTACGCCTTCTGCATCATGGTGCTGGCGCCGGGCCTGCTGCTCTTCCTGCTGGCGCAGAAGGAATTCATTCGTGGCCTCACCTCGGGAGCGACCAAGGGATGAGGCGCATCCTGCTCAACCGCTTCGTGCTGGTGCCGGGCGTGATCGCGTTGGCGACGCTGGCCTGGAACCTCTACGTCGCCAGCCATAATCACGGCCTCGTCACCGGCCGCGTGATCGACGCGAAGGGCGAACCGGTAGCCGACGCCTCGGTGGCGCTCTGGGTCTACAATTTCACGACCTACCAGGAACAAATGCACGTGAAGACCGACAGCGCGGGCAATTTTCGCTTCACGGACAACCCCTCGCACAGGATCCAGCTCAGCGCCGAGAAGCCCGGTGTGGGCCGCTCCGAGCGCGTGCCCGTGTTCTTGTACTTCAGAGCGGAAGACTTCTCGCTGGACGCGCCGCTTAAGCTGGCGCGAGGCGAATGAATTCTTCATGGTGAGGACTGAATGAAGTCCGGAGGAAATTGATGTCGATCGTGCGCGCCGGCCTCGCCGTTCTCGCGATGAGTATCGCGCTGCCCGCCTGGGCGCAGGGCATTCCCAAGGCGCAATCGGCGGAAGAGGTGGGTTTCTCCACCACGCGCCTGCAACGGCTGACCGATCGCATGCAGGAAGGTGTCAAGGCGGGCGAGCTGCCGGGTGCGGTGCTGCTGATCGCCCGCAACGGCCGAATCGTCCTGCACGAGGCTTATGGCTTCCGCGACAAGGACGCGAAGGCGCCGATGAAGACCGACGCCATCTTCCGCATCGCCTCGATGACCAAGCCGATCGTTGCCGTTGCGGCGATGATCCTGATGGAGGAGGGCAAGCTCTCGCTCGCCGATCCGGTCTCGAAATACATCCCGGCCTTCGCCGACACCAAGGTCTCGACGACGCGCAAGAACGCGGATGGCACGGAGGAAGAGGCGCTTGTCCCGCAGATCCGTCCGATGACCGTGCAGGACCTGCTGCGCCACACCTCGGGGCTCACCTATGGAGATGCCACCAGCCTGAACCGGGTGAAGCAGTCCTACGTCGCCATGAAGGTCGCCGTGCCGGACCAGACCAACGCCCAGATGGTCGAGAAGCTCTCCAAGCTGGCGCTTCTCTATCAACCGGGAACGCACTGGGAATATTCCATGTCGATGGATGTGCTGGGCCGCGTCATCGAGGTCGCTTCGGGGCTGCCGCTCGACAAGTTCATCGAGGAGCGCATCACCAAGCCCCTGAAGATGGGCGACACCGGCTTCGAGGCCGCGGCGGACAAGAAGGATCGCGGTGCCCGTCCCCAGAAGGAGGGTCCCAAGAACGAGATGCCGGCCATTGCCGACATCACCTACGCCGCGACCTGGAAGTCGGGCGGCGGCGGCATGGTGTCGACGGCAGCCGACTATGCCCGGTTCCTGCAGATGTTCGCGGGCGGCGGCCAGCTCGACGGCGTGCGCATCATCTCGCGCAAGACCATCGATCTGATGACCGCCGATCATCTGCCGCCCGGCGTGATCATGGGCGACGACATGTATCGCTTCCAGGCGTTGGAACCCAGCGCCCGCATGGGTCAGGGATTCGGTCTTGGCTTCGCAGTGCGCAACGAGCAGGGTCGCAACCCGCTTCCCGGCTCGCCCAACGACTACTATTGGGGCGGCGCCTACGGCACCTACTTCTGGCACGATCCGCGCGAGCGCATGTACGTGGTGTTCATGATGCAGTCGCCCGCCGCGCGCCTGCCGTACCGCTACCTGCTTCGACAGTTGGTCTACCAGGCTTTGGTCAATTGACCGCGCCCGGCCACTGGTTAAGCTGTCTCTATAAACAAAGAATTGCCTATCGGAGGAAACTACATGTCGATCAAGCGTCGTCAGGTCTTGGCGGGCTCTGCCGCCGTCGGTGCCGCATCGCTGGCGTCCGGCCTTGCCGCTC
The DNA here is from genome assembly GCA_035501235.1 of Reyranella sp. Lineage (GTDB taxonomy): Bacteria > Pseudomonadota > Alphaproteobacteria > Reyranellales > Reyranellaceae > Reyranella. Next base: position 6,362 of record DATJWN010000047.1, on the reverse strand, counting down.
CCGCCATCGCGGCCAATGAGCCTCTCAAGATCGGCTACCTGCCGGCATTGACCGGACCGAGCTCCTCGACCGGCATCGGCATCACCCGCGGCACCGAGCTTGCGGTGAAGGAGATCAACGATGCGGGTGGCATCAACGGCCGCAAGATCGAGATGATCGTGCGCGACACGCAGAGCGATCCGACCAAGGCGGTCAATGCCGTGGCCGAGCTCACGCAGCGCCAGAAGGCGTCCATCATCTGGGGACCGCTCAACTCGGGCGAGTCGCTCGCCGCCACGCCGCTGATCGCGCGCGACAAGGTGCCGATGTTGCATCCCTGCTGGGTCGACGAGCTGATCGACGTCAAGAAATATCCAATGGCGTTCCGCCTCGCGCCCACGGCTTCGCAGATCGGCGCGGGCGCCAATCGCTACATCGTGCAAGTGCTGAAAAAGAAGAAAGTCGCGCTGATCGGCGATACGACCGGATACGGCACCGCTTCCGTCAACACTTACCTGCCGATGCTGAAGGCGATGGGCGCCGAAGTCGTCTATTCCGGCAATGTCGACGCGGCCAACCCCGATCTTAAGCCCGACATGCTGCGCATGCAGAGCGGCGGCGCCGAGGCGATCATGCCCTGGAGCGTGAACGCGGGCTTCCTTGCCCGCATCTGCAACACGCGTGCGGCGATGGGCTGGGACGTCCCGATCTGCGGCCAGACCACGCTCGGCTCCGGCCAGACCAAGGCGTTGCTCGAGAAGCCCGAGAACTGGAACAAGGTCTACGCCAACAACTTCCGCGCCGTGTGCTTCAACAAGGACGGGAAGCTGCCGGCGCGCGCCGAGGAATTCGTCGGCCGCCTGAAGACCGCCAAGGTCGACATGGGCGATACGCTCCTGTGGTGGATCGCCATGGGCTATGACGGCGCCAAGCTGATCGCCGACACGGTCAAAGCCGCCGGCGACAAGGCAACCGACGTCGTCGCCTACTGGAACAAGCTCAAGGGCTGGCCGGGCGTCTACGGCACCATCACGTTCACGCCCGAGCAGCACAACGGCTTCCAGGACGACGAAGTCATCATGTGCGAGGTGAATTCGCTGAAGGACGGCGCGTTCAACATCGCCCCCGGCTACAGCAGTTAGCCGCCGATGTGGGAGTCGATCGCCTCCTACGGCCTCGCGGTAGGAGCGGTCTATGCGATGACCGGCATCACGTACAACGTGATGTACTCGGCTTCGCGCGTGTTCAGCTTCACCGCCGGCATGCTCGGCATGCTGGGCGGCGTGCTGGGCGCGCTGTTCATCGCCCGGTGGGGCCTGCCGGTGATCGTGGGCTTCCTGCTGGTGCTGGCCTGCGGAGCGCTGATTGGCGTCGTGACCGAATTGGTCACCGTGCGGCCGGTGCTGAAGAGCATCGAGCAGCATCTTTATGTGCTGTCGACGCTTGCCTTCGCGCTCATGGTCCAGCAGCTCGTCGCCATCAAATGGGGCACCGACGCGCAGCCCTTTCCGCGCCTGATCCCGATCGGCGAGGGCCTGCTCGACCAGAAGTTCTGGCTGCCGCTACTCGCCTGCGCGCTCACGATGGGCGGCCTCGAGTTCCTCTATCGTCGCACGCTGGTCGGTCGCGCCTTCCTTGCCATTGCCGAGGACAGCTATGCCGCCCGCGCGCTCGGCTTGCCGGAGCAGCACCTGCGCATGGCAAGCTACGCGCTGGCCGGCGTGATCGGCGCGTTGGCCGGCTTCACCGGTGCGGAGATGCTGCTCGCCTTCTTCGGCAACCAGTCGATCCTCAATTTCTACGGCTTCGTTCCCGTAGCGCTGGGCGGCATGGGGTCCAATCGAGGTGCGGTGATCGGCGGGCTGGTGCTCGGCGTCTTCCAGCAGGCGGCAAACTTCCTGGTCGGCGGCATCTTCGCCTCGGTCGCGGTGTTCGTCGTCTTCATCATCGTGCTGCTGTTGCGGCCCGAAGGGCTGGCGGGCGCCTCCCTGGCACGGCGGGTATGACGCGCGCCAGAATTGAATCCGCGTTGCCCTGGCTTGCCCTCGCCGTCGTCGGTGTCGGGCTGCCGCTGCTCGACGACTCCTATCTCGGCGTCATCGCCCAGCGCGCCTTCATCTACTGGATCCTCTGTGCCGGCCTGAACCTCGTCGTGGGCTATGCGGGCCAGATCGCCATCGGTTGGGTGGCGATGCTGACGCTCGGCGCCTACACGACGGCCGTGCTGACGGCGGGCACGGTGGCGGAAGCCTGGAATCCCTATTTGGGGCTGCTCGCGGGCTGCGTGCTGAGTGCCGTGTTCGGCCTGATCGTGGGATTGCCGGCGCTCAGGTTGCGCACTTTCTACTTCGCCATGACGACGCTGGGCTTTGCCACCATCGTCACGCAGGTCGCGCTCGCCTGGAGGAGCGTCACCGGCGGCGGCGTCGGCACGCCGGGCCCGGTCTTTCCCTGGCCCTTCGACCCGGGCTGGGGCTTCTACTATCTCTGTTTCCTGCTGGCGGCACTCGCCACCTGGATGACGGCCAACATCGCCGACAGCCGCTTCGGCCGCGCGCTGGTCGCGATCCGCGATGCCGAGGTCGCCGCCGAAGCATCGGGCATCGCCAAGCCCAAGCTGCTCGCCACGGTGTTCGTGTTCGCGGGCGCGCTGGGAGGCCTGGCAGGCGGCTTGTTCTCCTCGCTTCAGTCCTACATCACGCCCGACGCCTTCACCTTCGACCTCTCGGTGCTGTTCTTCATCGCCATCCTGATCGGCGGCCGAGGCTCGATCCTGGGGCCGTTGCTCGGCACCGTCATCCTGACGATCCTGCCCGAGTTCGCCGCTCCCCTGGTTGCCTGGTCGACCTTCCTGTATGCGGCGCTGCTGCTCGCCATCGTGCTGCTGATCCCGGGCGGCATCGCCGACCTGCTCGACTTCAAGAACCGCCGTCCGCTCGAGCAGCATCGCGAGATCACGCCGCGACCGGAGCTTCTCGAACAGGTGCTGGGTCACGGCGGCAAGGCCAGCATGCTGCGGCTCAAGGGCATCGAACTGCATTTCGGCGGCGTGCGCGCGATCGACGGGCTCGACCTCGACATCCGCTCCGGCGAGGTGCATGGCCTGATCGGTCCCAACGGCAGCGGCAAGACCACGACCCTCAATGTCATCTCGGGCTACTACACGCCCTCTGAGGGCGCCGCCGAGTTGAACGGCGTGCCCTTTCCGCTGCGGGCCGCCCATACGCGCGCGGGCTATCGCATTGCCCGCACCTTCCAGACGCCGCGCCTGATCGGCGCCGCCTCGGTGTTGCAGAACGTCATGATCGGCGGCACGATCGACGGTGCGGCGACGTTCGCGGAGGCGGTACTGACCCTGCCACGCCACCGCCGCGACGAGCGGCACCTGAAGGACGCGGCCCGGCTTGCCCTGGCGGCCATCGGTCTCGAGCAGCTCGCCGACGTGCGCGCCGACCGGCTGCAGCACAGCGAGCTGCGCTTCGTGGAGATCGCGCGTGCCCTGATGCTGCGACCCACTTTCCTGCTGCTCGACGAGCCCGCGGCGGGCCTGTCGGCGGAGGAGATAAGGCGGCTGGGTGCGCTCATCAAGGCGATCAGCCGCGCCGGCACCGCCGTGCTGCTGGTCGAGCATCACGCCGACCTGATCTTCGACATCTGCGACCGCGTGACCGTGCTCAATCTCGGCAAGGTGCTGGCGGCCGGCACGCCCGAGGAGATCCGCTCGCACCGGGAGGTGGTCAGTGCCTATCTCGGCGCCTGAACCGTTGCTCAAGGTCGAGCGCCTGTCGGCCGGCTACGGCAAGATCGTCGTGCTGCGCGACATCAATCTCGTCATCGGCAGAGGCGAGGCGGTGGCGCTGCTCGGGCCGAACGGAGCCGGCAAGACGACGCTGCTGCGCGCCGTCTCCGGCCTCTTGCCGCGCTCTGGACAGGTCCGCTTCGACGGCCTCGACATATCCAGGGCGAGCCCGCGCGAGACGGTGCGGGCAGGGCTGGTCCATGTCGTCGAAGGCCACCGCGTCTTCACCCAGCTCAGCGTCCACGACAACCTGCTGCTCGCGGGCTACGGATTGCCGCGCGACGTGCGCGGCGCGCAGGTCGAGGAGGCGCTGGCCTTCTTTCCGGAGATCGCCGCCAAGCGCAACGACAGGGCAGGCTCGCTGTCCGGCGGCCAGCAGCAGATGCTGGCGGTGGCGCAAGGGCTGGTCGGACGGCCACGTCTCTTGATGCTCGACGAGCCGTCCGCCGGTCTCTCGCCGGTGCTGGTCGACCGCGTGCTGGCGGCCATCGTGCGCTTGCGCGAAGCCGGCACCGCCGTGCTGCTGGTCGAGCAGCTGATCGAGAAGGCGGTGGCCGTCGTCGATCGCGTCTATGCGCTCGCCCGCGGCTCGATCGTGCTCGAGGCGGGCGCCAGGGAAGGCGACCTCGCCAACCGGTTGGAGCACGCCTATTTCGGCCAGGATGTCAGCGCGCCGCTGAACGGCTGATCTCCGACAATTCGGCGGCCGAGGGCAGGGCGGCGAAGGCGCCGGGGCGCGTGGCCGTGAGCGCCGCCGCGCGTTGCGCCGCGCCGATGGCTTGCTCGATCGACGAGCCTCGCGCCAGCATCGCGGCCAGCGTGCCGCAAAAGGCGTCGCCGCAGCCGGTCGTGTCGACGGCCGTCACGGGCTCGGCGGCGAAATGGCGACGTGCCCCGCGCTCGACAAGCGCACAGCCTGCGCCGCCCAGAGTCACGATTGCCCGTTCGGCGGCGGCGATGGCATCGCCCAGCGCCTGCGCCTCGACCTCGTTGGCGACGACGAGGCTGCAATCGCCCACGAGCCTCTCGGCGCCCGGCCAGAAGGGGGCCGGATTGAAGACCGTGCGCGCCTGCGTTTCGCGCGCGGCGGCGAGGATGAAGCCTGTCGTATCGAGCGCCAGGTTGCCCTGGAGCAGGACGACATCGCCCTCGCCGGCCTCGCGCAGGGCCGGCGCCGCCTGCTCGCGTGTCATCGCAAGCGAGCAGGCGCTGGTGCTGACGATGCTGTTCTCGCCGTTGGGCAGCACCATCAGCAGGGAGAAGTCGGTGGGATGACCGCCACGCAGCATCATCCGCTCGGCGATGGGCTCGTTCGCGAGGTGCGCCTCGACCTCGCGTGCCTGCGGTTCGTCGTTGCCGAGCGGCGCGCAGAAGCGCACCTCGGCGCCGCAGCGCGCGGCCACGACGGCCTGGTTGAGGCCCTTGCCGCCGGGCGCGCGCGAGCTCTCGTGGCCGATCAGTGTCTCGCCCGGCTGCGGCAGGCGCGGAACGGCAAGGCGCAGGTCGAGGCCCGCATTGCCGATGACGATGACGCGTCCCAAGCGGGTCAGCGCGCCGTGATGGCGTTGCGCAGCGCGATCGGGCTCGCGATGCGGCTGAGATTCTCGATGCTCTGGCCGGTGCCGCGCACGCGGATCGTGCCGTAGCCCAGGATGCGGCCCAGGATCGACTGGTCGACGTCGACCGTCTCGACCTTGTCCATGTTCATCTCGACCGTGTGGCGGCTCAGGAACCCGCGCTTGTAGATCACGCGATGGTCGGTGATCGCGAGCTCGGTGATCCAGCGGATGAACCAGGCATGCAGGAAGGAGAGCGCGCAGAGCAGCAGGACCAGGCAGCCGGCGTAGAAGACCAGCTCGTGGACCTGCGACTCGATCCGGCGGGCGATGCCGAACAGGGCGATGGCGATTGCCAGCAGCACGAAGGCGCGCACGAAGACGATCCAGTGCAGCTTGCCGATGACCTTGATCCTCTCGCCCGGCTGAAGAACGGATCTGACATAGGACACGAGGCTGCTCCCGGTTCGTAGAGCCTGAGTATACGACGACGCATGACAACGCCGGGAACCCTGTCGGGTTTCGGCCCGGTCAGCCCGCCTTGAAGAGCTCCGCCAGCCAGCAGTGATCGGTGAACCACGTCCACTCGGCGTGACGACGCGCCGCTTCCAGCGACTTGATGAGCTCGATGACGCCGAAGGGCCGGCCGAAGACATGGGCGTGCACGGTGAGGTCGAGGCAGGCCGGCGGCCCGCCGAGCAACGGCCAGTTGGCGAGGATGCGTTCCAGCGTGCGGGTGAAGGCCTCGGGCTCGCTGCCGTAGCGCACGTAGAGCGGCATGTCGTTCACCTCCATGGTGAACGGCACGGCCGTGATCGGTCCGGCGGGCGTGCTGTGACGATAGGGCAGGTCGGAATCGAAGAAGTCGGCGTGCCAGTCGAAGCCGGCCGTCGCCAGCAGCTCGGACGTGCGCGCGCTCGGCGTGCAGCGGGGGCTCAGCCAGCCCATCGGCCGATGGCCGGTCGACTGGGCGATCGCCTGCATGCACCTGGCGAGGTCGTGCGCTTCCTCCTCGGCCGTCTGGTAGG
>DATJWN010000046.1:0-10688 GCA_035501235.1 Reyranella sp. | reverse complement strand
AGACGTATCGAATCTGACGGTGTGATTGGGCATACCGTGGAGCATTTCCCTCCCCAGTCATCTGGGGAGGTGCCCCGAAGGGGCGGAGGGGTCATGAGTCGCGGGCGAGATCTCGTTCACGACTCATGACTCCATCGCCCTACTACATAAAGTGGCGGTTACCGCTAGGTAACGCTTTTAAAGGGGAAAAAATAAGCGGCTTCTATGGGTACCCCCGCCACCGCGCTTGATCTGCCCCACCGTGCAGCGTCTCCCGCGGCCCCCGCGCTTCGACCATATGGTCTGGATCCGGGTCTCCAGATGCGGAGCCTAGCCGCACTCGCCCAGAGCCTCGATTCTGATCAATGGACAATCAGTTCGGCACGACGCTCGGCTTGAATTTCTGAACGCGGTTGGCGTTGTCGACTTCGCCTGTGTAGACGTTGCCCTTCGAATCGACGCCCATCGTGTGCACCCAGTGGAACTGGCCGGCATAGCGGCCGGAGCGTCCGACGGTCCCCACGACCCGGCCGTCGGCGCGGTTCAGGATGCGCATCACGTTGTTCTCGCCGTCGATGCTGAGCAGGAAGGTCTGGTTGCGGTCGGGCCAGAAGGCGAGGTCCCACACCGAGCCGTTGCCGAGCGTGTTCTTCTCGAAGAACCATTCGGTCACGTAGGTGCCGTCCTTCTTGAAGACCTGGATGCGGTCGTTGATGCGATCGCAGACATAGACCAGGCCGTCGCGGCTCACCTTGGCGCAGTGCACGGGGTTGCCGAACTGCTGGGCGATGGGCGCGGCCGGATCGTACTTCTCGGTCTTGGTGTCGTCGGGCTTGTGGCCGTAGGCACCCCAGTGCCGCTTGTAGGCGAGCGTGTCGGCGTCGAAGACGATGACGCGGCGGTTGCCGTAGCCGTCGGCGATATAGACCTCGTTCGTCGCCTCGTCGATCTCGACATCGGCCGGCTTGCCGAGCAGCGTCGTGTCGTTGCTGCCGCCGGAGACGGCGATCTTCCCGATCTGGCCCACGAACTTGCCGGCACGCGTGAACTTCAGCACGGCACTGTCGGTGTCGGCGTTGCCGCCGAGCCACACGAAGCCCTTGGTGTCGGCGTAGATGCCATGCTCGCGGCCGACCCAGGTGTAGCCATCGCCCGGACCGCCCCAGGAGTTGAGCAGGTTGCCATCGCTGTCGAACTCGAGGACGGGCGGGGCGGGCACGCAGCAATTGTTGCGCGGCGGCTTGAGGGTCGCGCCTTTCTCATCTGCGGTCAGCGAGCGCGGACGCTGCAGCACCCAGACATGGTCCTGCGCATCGACGTTGATGCCGCCGATCTGGCCCAGCAGCCAGTTGTTGGGCAGGGGCTTGGGCCAGAACGGATCGACCTGGAAATGCGGCACGGGTTGCGCCGCCGCCGGCAACACGAACGCCATCAGGACGCCGAGCGTCCATGCCGCGACCTTCATCGTTTCCCCCTTTTGCCTGTCTTGCATCAGGCGGCTTTGGCCGCCTTCGGCTTCTTGTCCTGCCAGTCGTTCAGGATGTCTCTCGCACGGCTCTTCTTCGGGTCCATCGCGGCGTCATGGCCGGCCTTCTTCGCCGTCAGCTCGATCACATAGCCGCTGGGATCGCGGAAGTAGATCGAATCGATGAACTTGTGGTCGGAGATGCCGCGCACCTCGCGGCCCTCGGCCTTGCCCTTGGCGTACATCGCGTGGAGATGCTCTTGCGTCACCTCGAGCGCGATGTGCAGGTCGAAATCGTGCTGCTCCTTGAACTCGAACGGCATGTCCGGCGCCTCGAAGAAGGCGAGGCAGGAGCCGTCGTCGAGCTGGTAGAAGCTGTGCAGCACGCCCGCGCCGGTCTTGCGGCCGGTCATCGTGGTTTCGATCTTGAAGGCATTCACCAGCGGCAGGCCGAGGAAGCCCTCGTAGAACTGCCGCGTCTCCTCCGAGTCGCGGCAGCGATAGGCGTTGTGGTGCAGACCCTTGATCATCGGTCGCTCTCCTATGCTAGACGGTCGCCCAGGCCTTGCCCTTGGTCGAGGCGGCAAAGCCGTTGAACGCCGCGTCGTTCACCTTCTCGTAGTTCGGCTGCTTCTTCACGTTGCCGATCCAGCGCTGAACATTGGGATACTTCGCCAGATCGCAATGGATCAACTCGCCGATGCTCATGATCGCCGAGCCGAGATAGTCCGCGACGGTAATCTGGTCACCGCAGAGATACTTCTTGTTGCCGGCCAGCCAGTGGTCGTTCAGCACCTGCAGCCAGGTCTTGCAGCGCTCCTGGGCCCAGGAAATCGTGCCCGCATGGGCCTTGTCGTCCGGCCGCTTGTGATGCGGGAAGAGCTGCGGATAGACGAGGCCATAGCCCCAGTCCTTGTAGAAATTGGAATTGAACCAATCCATCGCCTCGTTGACCCGCGCGCGCTGCTTGAGGTCCTTGGGGTAGGCGGGAGAGCCGATCTTCTCGGCGAGGTAACGCAGGATGGAGGCACTCTCGGTCAGCCGGAAGTCGCCGTCCTCGAGCATGGGAATCAGCCGGTTCGGGTTCTTCGCCGTGTATTCGGGCCCGTAATGCGCGCCGGACAGGATGTCGACGACCTCCATGTCGCAGGCGATGTTGTTGTCGGCGATGAACTGCATCACCGGGCGGCAGGCGGTGGAGACGGGATGGGTGTAGAGCTTCATGGCTTCCTCCGTTCGAAGCGCACTAGCGGTCGAGCCAGACATCCTCGAAGCGCCAGTGGTTGTAGATGCTGTTGACCGCGGGATTGACGCCCTTGACCTGAGGCTGCCAGCAAGTGGCCGCCCAGTCATGGACAATAATCGGCCGGGCGCCGTCGAGTTGTAACTTCTTATCAATGTCCCACACGATCTTGCGACGAGCCTCGTAGTCGGCCGTCTGCGATTGCTGATCGAACTCCTTCTCGAGCTCCGGATTGTTGTAGTTGGTGTAGTTGCGGTCCGACTTGGCCGCGAAGGTCTCGTAGAACACCACGTCGGGATCGTCGATGCCCACGCCCTGGACGTTGAGGGCGACGTTGAAGTCGCGACGGGTGAGGCGGCTGTACCAGACCGACGTCTCGATCGGTTCCAATTCGGCCGCGATGTTCACGTGCTTAAGATGATCGATCAGGATCACGGCGGGATCGCGATAGGTCGGGATATTGCGGGTCGTGACCTTGATCCGGAGCGGCTTGTCGGCGGTGTAGCCCAGGCCTTCCATGATCTTGCGGCCCTCGGCGCGGTTCTTGTCGACGTCGGGACCGTAGCCCGGGATCGTGGTCAGGATGTCGTTGGGCAGCCCCCAGCGACCCTCCGGCGGCGGCAGCATGATGCCGCCCACCTTGCTGACGCCCTGGCTCAGGATGGTCTGGAACTCCTTGCGATCGATCGAATAGGCCATGGCCGTGCGGATCTCGGCCTTGTCGAAGGGCGGCTTGTCGCGATTCACCAGCAGGTTGGAGAAGGTGAAGGTCGGCAGCATCTCGCAGATCGCCTCGGGATCCTGCTTCTTGATGTCGTCCATGATCGGCTTGGTGACCTCACCCGTGAACGTCATGTCGAGCTTCTTGGAGGTGAAGGCGAGGGTCGAGGTCGCGCGACTCGGGATGATGCTGAACTCGATGGCGTCGAGGTAGGGCCGGCCCTTCTTCCAGTAGTCGGGATTGCGCACGACGCGGACCGACTCGTTCTGCTTGAAGCGATCGAACTTGAAGGGACCCGTGCCGATCGGCCTGGTGCGCATCCGGTCGAACGGCACATGGCAGGGATAGACCGGCGAATGACCGCCCGCCAGCATGGTGAGCAACGAGGGCTGCGGCCGGTTGAGATGGAAGGTCACCTCGGTCGGGCCGTTGGTCGTCACCTCGCGCAGGTTGAAGTACCAGATCTTGCGGGGATTGCGGCGCAGCTTGGCGTCGTCGTCGCCCTTCAGCATGTCCCAGGTGCACTTCACGTCGGCGCTGGTGAAGGGCTCGCCGTCATGCCACTTCACGCCCTCGCGCAGCTTGAACGTCAGGTCCTTGCCGTCGTTGCTCCAGGCCCACGCGGTCGCAAGGTCGGGCACGATGTGATCTGAGGAATCCTGCTTCTCCGCCGGGTCGAAGACCACGAGATTGTTGTACAGCGACATGAAGGGCATGACCGTCGAGATGGTCGCTTCTTCGTGGATCGACGCGCTCGGCGGATTGTCGCGATGGGCGATATGCAGGGTGCCGCCTGGCTTTTGCGCGAAAGAAGCGCCGGCAAACAGAAAAAGTGAGACGCCGGCCGACAGGACCGCAAAAAGCCGCGACATTCTCGATTCCTCCCTCAACGCCGGCGGCCGGGTCCCGTTAAAGAAACGGAAAAATAACGGGCGCTTTTCCCCAACGGCCTTCGACGGTCGGCGACTCTAATGCCAAACCGCGGGAGCGCATATTATGATCAATGGAATTTGCCGTGCCGCATTGCGGAGTAGGGAGAGCCATGATCATCGTCACAACGGAGAACATCGCGGGCCATCGGGTCGTCCAGACGCTAGGGCAGGTGTTCGGTGTCGTCGTGCGCAGCCGGGGACTGGGCGGCAACATCATGGCCGGCCTGCGCTCCATCGTGGGCGGCGAGATCCACGAGTACACCCAGCTCCTCGAGGAGGCACGGCGCCATGCCGTCGACCGGCTGGTGACAAACGCCACGGCCATGGGCGCCAATGCCGTGATCATGATGCGCTTCGATTCGGCGGAGATCGGCCAGACGATGAGCGAGATCGTGTCCTACGGCACCGCAGTCGTGATCGAACCTGTCCGCTGACATGCTGCGGCTGGCCGTCCTGCTGGTTGGCGTTGCCGTACTGGTGGTGGGCATCGTCGTCGCCAGCTCGACCTCGGCACTGCCGGCGGCTTGGTTCCTGATCGTCGGTGGAGCGATCACGGCCGGTACGCTGCTGGAGCGCGTCTTCTACAAGCCGCTCCACGGCGCGGCGCCGGGCGGAGGCTGGACGAAGACGGGCGAGCGCTTCGTCGACCCCGACAGCGGCAAGATGGTCGACGTCTTCTTCAATCCGACGACGGGTGAGCGGAAGTACGTCGCGGAGGAGCCGCAACGAGCTGCCAGATCGCCGTGACCAGCACGCAAGCCGCCACGGCAATGAAGGCGGGGCGGTAGCCCGCCGTCGAGGCAATCAAGGCGAAGATCGGCGGCCCGAACACCGCGCCGGAAAAGGCCAGCGCCGTCTGGACGGCTGCAACGGCCGCCACGGCGCCGGGCGGCGCGAGGTGCGCGAACTCGGCTTGCGAGGTGCCGTTCCAGCTGATGACGACCGAACCGTAGCCGACGACGACCGTCGTGATCAGCCAGAACGGTGTCGACGCGGTCAGCAGGCCGACCGCCACACAGCCCACCGTCATGCCGATCCCCGTCCAGCCGAGGAGCTGCATGCGCGGGAAGCGATCGCCCGCGCCGCCGCTCACCAGGCGAACGCCCATGCCGAACAGCTGCGAGACCGAGAGGAGGGCGCCTGCCTGGGAGATGCTGAGGCGGCAATGCTCATAGAGGTAGGTGACGAGGTAGAAGGTGAAGGTGTGCTGGGCGATGACATAGACGAAGGCCGCGATGCCCAGCACGCGCAACTGCGGATGGCCCATCACGAACCTGGTCGATTGCCAGATGCCGCCCGATGCCCTGCCGGCAGTGCCGGTCGTGTCGAGCAGGGGCCGCAACGGCTCGACGGCGATGGCGGACAGGAGCAGCGCGCCCGCGGCTGCAAGGCTGGCGCTGCGCCAACCGAAGAGGTGCAGCAGGGCGGGGAAGATCACGCCGGCGAGCGCGAAGCCGATCGGTACACCGGTTTGCTTCAGCGAAAAGACGGCACCGAAATATTCACGGGGGACACGCTGGGCCAGCACGTGCGCCGAGGAGGGATTGATCGGGCCTTGTGCCGCACCGATGAACAGGACGGCGACGACGGTCGTCGCGACGGTGGCCAGGGAATTGAAGGCAAGGCCGATGGCCGCCATCACCAGCGCGCCCTGGCAGACGCGCACGGCGCCCACGCGCGGCACCGCGCCGGCCGCGGCCAGCGCCACGACCGTGGCGACGGCATAGATGATCGCCGTGAAGACGCCGACCAGCTTGGCGTCGATCCCGAGATCGTCCGCCACGACAGGCATCATGACGCCGAGCGCCAGCACCGAGATCGAGATCATCACCTGGATCGCCAGCATCGAGGCGACCGGGACGAACGCGCGTTTCATCGAGTCGAAACCTTTCTTCCCCTTCGCGGAGTCCGCGAAGGGGAAGTGTCGGCGTCATACGCCGACGAAGGGGTCATGAGCCACGGCATGAACGCAACGTACCGTGACTCATGACCCCTCCGCCCGCGAAAGACGCGGGCACCTCCCCTGCGCCTTGCGCAGGGGATGTAAGGCTCTGCGCCGTCACATCCCGTACAGGTCAGCCTTGTTCAGGATGGTGTTGCGCAGGATGCGGATCGAGGCCACGTCGATCATCACGCCGTCGACGTTGATCGCGCCCAGGCCCTGGGCTTCGGCCTCGGCATAGGCCTTCTCGAGCTTGCGGGCGCGGGCCACGTCGTCGGGCTTGGGCGAGTAGATCTCCAGCGCGTGCTCGATCTGGCTGGGATGGATCGCCCACTTGCCGACGCAGCCCAGGATCATCGAGCGGCGGCATTCCTCGCGATAGGCCTCGGAGTTTCGGAAATCGGCGAAGGGACCGTCGACCGGATCGATGCCGGCGGCGCGGCAGGCCATGATCAGGCGGAAGCGGGCATAGTGCCAGAGATCGCCCGGGTAGCCGTCGTTGCTGCCGACGTCCTTGTTGGTGACGCCCATCGAGGCCGAGAAGTCGCCCATGCCGAACACCAGGCATTCCAGCCGCGGCGTCGATTTGGCGATCTCGTCCACATTCTGCATGCCCTCGACCTCCTCGATCAGGGCCTCGAGGCCGATGCGGCGCTTCATCTTCAGCTTCTTTTCCATCTGGTTGAGAAGCTTGTCGGCGAACAGCACGTCGGCCACGGTCTGCACCTTGGTCATCATGATCGTGTCGAGATGCTCGCCGGCACCCTCGACGATCTCGATGATGTCCTCGTAGGCGTATTCGGTGGTGAGGTCGTTGATGCGCACGCAGCGCGTCTTGCCCGTCCAGTTGAGCGTCTTCAGCGCCTGGACGATCTTCTTGCGCGCCTCGCGCTTCTGGCTTGGAGCGACGGCGTCCTCGAGATCGAGGAAGACATGGTCGGCCTTCGATTCGGAGGCCTTCTGCATCATCTTCTCGCTCGAGCCGGGCGTGGACAGCTGGACCCGGCGGGCGCGCTTGGGACGGTCGGTCATGTCAGTCTCCTCAGGCGACGATCTTCTCGGCCTTCAGGCGTGCAATCTCCGCGCCGCCCAGGCCGATCTCGGTCAAATAATGGTCGGTATGCTCGCCCAGCAGCGGGGCGCGATGGCGTACCTTGCCCGGCGTCTCGGTCATCTTGATCGCGACGCCGGCAATGCGTGTTTCCTGCTCCACGCCCGGATGCGGGACCTTCACCACCATGTCGCGGGCCGCGAAGTGCGGATCGGCGAAGACATCGCGCACATCGTTGACCGGCGCGAACGGTACCTTGCCGCCTAAAATCTCGATCAGCTCGTGCCTGGTGTGGCGGCGCGTGAAGTCCGACACCGCGGCGATGATCTCGTCCTGACAGGCGCGTCGGCCCTGCACGGTCTCGAAGCGCGGATCGCTGCCCATCTCCGGTCGGCCCATCAATTGGCAGAGGATCGGCCAGTGGGCGTTGGTGGGCGTGCCGATGGTCACGTGGCCATCCTTGGCCGGGAACATGCCGAAGGGGCAGAGCAGGGGATGGTGATTGCCCTCCGGCACCGGCACGGCACCTGAATAGGCATGCTGGTGCACGATGCGCTCGCACATCGACAGGATCGCATCGACCATGGCGACATCGACCAGTTGCCCCTTGCCCGTCTTGTGCGCGCGCAGGATGGCCGAGACGATGCCGACGGCGCACATGGTGGCCGGCATGAGATCGCCGATGCCCGGGCCCACTTTCATGGGTGTGTTGCGGTCCGGCCCGGTGATGCCCATCACGCCACCATAGGCCTGAGAGACCACGTCGTAGGCCGGCCAATGCGCGTAGGGGCTTTCGCCGGTGCGCCGGTCGCCGAAGCCACGGATGGTGGCGTAGACGAGCTTTGGGAAGCGCGCATGCAGGGTGTCGTAGCCGAGGCCGAGGCGCTCCATCACGCCGTCGCGCGAGTTCTCGACAATGGCGTCGGCGCCTTCGCACAGTTTCAGGATCAGGTCGCGGCCCTCGGGCTTCTTGAGGTCGATCGCGATCGACTTCTTGTTGCGATTGATGGACGCGAAGTAGCCGCCGAAAGCGTGCAGCAGGTCGTCGGGATGGTCGGGGCCCATGATGCGCGTGTCGTCGCCCTTCATGGGCTCGATCTTGATGACCTCGGCACCCTGATCGGCCAGCAGCATGGTGCAGAAGGGACCGGCCAGCATCTGCGTGAGGTCGATGATGCGGATCCCGTCGAGCGCGCCAAGAACGTCGCTCACTTGTCTCCCCAGTGGCTGCGCCGCTTCATCAGGACCGTGCGCTCGCCCTCGAAGACATGCTTGTCGTCCTGGTTCACGCCGTAATGGCGGAAGCGCACGATGCCGGCATCGGCCTGCTTGGCATCGCTCGTTTCCAGCACCTCGCTGTAGCAATAGAGCGTATCGCCATGGACGACCGGCGCCTTGAGCCGGATCTTGTCCATGCCGATCTCCATCAGCGCGTTCTCGGCCGTGTCTTCCGCCGCAAGCCCGATGCAGATCGAGATGGTGACGCCGCCGAAGCCCAGACGCTGGCCCCAGTTGCTGCCGATCATCGAGTGCTCGTTGAAGTGAGCCTCGGCGGTGTTCATCGTGACGTTGGTGATCCAGACCTGCTCCAGCGGCTCGACCGTCTTGCCGCGGGCGTGTTTCAGCACCTCGCCGACCTTGAAATCCTCGAAGTAGTTGTGCCGGCCGGTCAGCGCCGAGACCTTCATCAGTTTCTCCCGCGGCCCAGCAGGCGGTCGGAGATGATGCGCTTCTGGATCTCCGAGGTACCCTCGAAGATCTTGGTGAGGCGGGCGTCGCGCCAGTGGCGCTCGACGGCGTGCAAGGTCGTGTAGCCCGCGCCGCCATGGATCTGCAGGCCTTCGCTGCACACGCGCTCGGCCATCTCGGAGGCGAAGAGCTTCACCATCGAGGCTTCCTTGTCGCAGCGCTGGCCGGTGTCGATCTGCTCGCAGACGAAGTAGTTGAGCTGGCGCGCCGCCTCGATCTGGGTCGCCATGTCGGCTATTTTGAAGCGGATGGCCTGGAAGTCGGCGATCGGCCGCTCGAACTGGCGACGCTCGCCGGCATAGCGGATCGAATCGTCGAGCGCGCCTTGTGCCAACCCGATCGCGCGGGCCGCCGTGTGGGCGCGCGCCGTCTCGAGGCCGGACGTGGCGTAGTAGAAGGCATGGCCTTCCTCGCCGATCATGTCGGCCTGCTCGACACGGAAATTGTCGAAGGCGAGCTCGTAGGTCTTCCAGCCGAAATAGCCGATCTTGGGGATCGGATTGCCGCTGATGCCCTTGGGCAGCGTGCCGCGCTTCTTCTCGACGAAGAACATGGAGAGACCCATGTGCCGCTTGCCTGGCGGGGCGTCCGAGGTGCGGGCGATGATGATCAGGAAGTCGGCGCCGTCGGCGAAGGTGCACCAGTATTTGTTGCCGCTGATCAGGTAGCCCGTGCCGTCCTTGCGGGCGCGGCAGGAGATGTTGGAGATGTCGGAGCCCGCGTTCGGCTCGGACATCGAGAAGGCGCCGAGAAATTCGCCCTTGGCCATGCGCGGCAGGTACTTGGCGCGCTGCTCCTCGCTCATCATGTGGGAACCGATCAGGAGATTGCCGCGCGCGATCAGCGAAGCGACGCTCATCCAGCCGCGCGACAATTCCTCGGTCACGAGACAGTATTCGAAGCAGCCCAAACCGAGACCGCCATATTGCTCGGGGATCAGGATGCCGAAGTAGCCGAGCTCGGCCATCTTGTCGCGCAGGTCCATCGGGATGTCACCCTTCTCGGGATCGAGCTTGTTGGCGACGGGCAGGACTTCGTTCAGGGTGAACTCGCGGGCCTGCTCCTGGATCATGCGGCGTTCTTCGGTGATGTACGGCATCAGTGTGTATCCCTTACGCGAACGAGATTGGTGCGCTTGAAGTCGATGATCTCTTCTTCGCGCTGGTTGAAGCCCTTGCTGTGCCAGGTGACGATGCCGAACCCCTTCTGGGAGTCCGACAAACGCCGGTCGAGCACGATCGATTCGGCCCGGAGCGAATCGCCGGGATAGACCGGCTGGTGATAGGTGAGCTGGTTGACGCCGAGGAACGGCCCGCCGCCTTCGCTCAGGTCCTCGACCGTGAGGCCGAACACGGTCGTGAACACCAGCAGCGGATTGGCGACGATGCCGGGATGACCATGGCCGCGCGCGTAGGCGGCGTTGAAGTAGTGCGGATTGAAATGCAGCGTCAGGGTCGAGAAGAGGGTGCTCTCCGACTCGGTGACGGTCCGGCCCCAATGGTGCTTGAACACCCGGCCGGGCTCGAAATCCTCATAGCGGTTTCCCTTGGGCACGAGCCTCGCCCGTGCCCTGAAGTCGTCCGACATTCCGTCTCCTTAGCGTCTA
>DATJWN010000045.1:0-10297 GCA_035501235.1 Reyranella sp. | reverse complement strand
CGAAAGCCGGGTCTTGAGCCGGTAGCCGGACGCGACCTCGACCGCGATCCGCAGGTTCTCGCGCGTCGTCAGCTCCGGAAAGACCTCGGTGATCTGGAACGTGCGCGCAATGCCACGCCACACGCGCCGCGCCGGCAGCTGGTTCGAGATGTCCTCGCCGTCGAAGATGATGCGGCCCGACGTCTGCGTCAAAAAGCCGCTGATGATGTTGAAGAACGTGGTCTTGCCGGCCCCGTTGGGGCCGATCACGGCGCGCAGCTCGCCCGGCTCGACGGTCATCGAGACGTTGTTGACCGCGACCAGTTCGCCGAAGCGCTTGGTGACGTTTTCGACCTTGAGCAGGCTCACGACGCACTCTTTCGCTGGATGAGGCCGAGCACGCCGCGCGGAAAGAACAATACGATCAGCACGAAGAACAGCCCGACGAAGGACATCCAGTTCTCGGTATGGCTGGAGATATAGTCCTGCAGCACCAGGAAGATCGCGGCGCCGATGAGAGGGCCCCAGAAGCTGCGCATGCCGCCCAGGACGGCCATGATGACGAAGTTGCCCGACTGGTCCCAGCGGATGGCGCGCGGATCGATGAAGTCGCTCAAAAGTGCATAGAGGCAGCCGGCGACGCTGACGAAGAAGCAGGACACGACCCACGACATCCAGATATGCCGGTCGACCGGAATGCCGAGGAAGCGGGCCCGGCGCTCGTTCTCGCGGATCGCCAGCAAGGTGCGGCCGAACGGCGAGCGCAGCAGAAACGCCATGGCGCCCACGCACAGGGCGAACACGGCCAGCACGAAGTAATAGAACGCCTTGTTGTCGTGCAGGATGTCGAAGGTCGTGAAGCCCAGATTGATGGGCTGGCGCTGCCAGGCGCTGAGGCCGTCATCGCCGCCGGTCACCGAGCTCCACTGGAACGCGATGAAATAGAAGACCTGGCCGAAGGCGATCGTGCACATCGCGAAATAGACGCCGCGCAGGCGCACGATCAACGGCCCGATGATCGCTGCGGCCACCGTGCCGACGACGATGCCGGCGAGCATCGCGAGCGGCGTGCTCGGATAAAGGAACTTGAGGACCATGGCAGTGCCGTAGCCGCCGAGGCCGAAATAGGCGGCATGGCCGAAGGACAGCACGCCCGTGTAGCCGAGAAGGAAGTTCAGGGCCATGGCCGCGAGGGCGTAGATCAGGATGCGGCTTCCCAGCTCGACATAGCCGCCCACGCCCACGAACCAATAGGGTGCTGTCACCAGGAGCAGCCAGACCAGGAGGTTGGCCGCCCGTTTGTCGATGATCGGCATCAGAAGCGGCCCTCCTCACCCAGCAGCCCGCGCGGCCGCACGATCAGCACCGCCGCCATGATCACGTAAATCACCGCCTCGCTCGCGGCCGGGAAGAACACGGTGGTGATTCCCGAGGCGACGCCGATCAGCACGCCGCCGAACAGCGTACCCGGCAGCGAGCCGAGGCCGCCGACGATGATCGCGATGAAACTCGGCATGATCAGGTTGTCGCCGACCGTCGGCTGCAGACCCAACATGCCGGATGCCAGGACGCCCGCCAGGCCGGCGAGGTAGATTCCAAGCCCGAAATTGAGATTGCGCAGGACGCGCACGTTGACGCCCAGCACCGACACCGTCTCGAGATCGAGGGTACCGGCGCGGATGCGCAGGCCGAGGCGGGTGCGGTTCAGGATCACGAACAGGCCGATCACCACCGCCGCGACAAGGGCCATCATGAACACGCGATAGCCGGTCAGGAAGAACAGGTCCGTCGAGAGCGGTGCGGCAAGCCAGGAGGGGATCTGGAACGGCTTGCTCTGAGCGCCCCAGATGAACCGCGTGCCGTCCTCGATCATGAACGCAAGCCCGAACGTGAGCAGCAGGCTGTAGAGCGGATCGCGGCCGTAGAGCCGGCGGATCAGCACGCGCTCGACCGCCACGCCGATGAACGCCACCAGGAACGGCGAAATCACCAGCGCGCCCCAGAAGCCGAGATAGGGCAGCAGCGTGTAGGCGAGGTAGCCGCCGATGGCCAGGAACCCGCCATGGGCGAAATTGATGACGCCGGAGAGATTGAGGATCAGCGAGAGGCCCAATGCCATCAGCGCATAGAACGCACCGATGATGAGGCCGTTGACGACGTTGAACAGCAGCAGCGTTGTCATGAGTCGGTCGTGAAATCCCTGTTCAGGCGCTCGTTAGTTGCTGAGTTTGCCGCGCGGGGTCGCGCCCGGGGTCATTGCCCCGAAATTTCTTGCAAAGATTGAACCAGTGCTTCTGAGGCGGACCGGGCGCCGCGACAATCGCGGCGCCCGGTGCCTAACGTATCAGGACGGCCACACCATCTTGCAACCCGTCTCGGCAACCGGCAGGGCGGCTTCGTCGCCCTTCACAAGCTGGGAGACCTTGAACAGGTCTTCCGGATCGCCACCGGCCGGGGCCGGCTGCGACGACCCCACGAACAGCGAGGGCATCAGCTGGTTGTCGCCTTCGCGGTAGTAGGGGTTGTTGGGCATCAGGGCCACTTCCGGCGGCAGCACCAGGCCCTGCATCGCCTTGGCGAGCTTGATCGCCTCCAGCGATTTCGCTTTCTCGGCGGCGAGCGCGCAGGTGTGAATGGCCGCATAGCCGAACCACGTGCGCGCGGTCGGCACCTTGCCGCCGCTCTTCTTGCGGATGTCGGCCACGAACTGTTCGACATGCGGCACGCCGGGCTGCTTCCAGTACCACTCGAAGCACCAGTCGCCGAACAGCGCCTCGGGCGGCAGGCCGAGATTCACTTCGAGCTCCTGCTGCGCGCCCGCGATGTGGGTCTTCTTGTTGAGGCCGAACTGCACCGCCTGCTTGAGGCAGTTGATCATGTCGTCGCCCGCGAGCAGCAACACGATCGCGTCCGGGTTCGTCGACTGCGCCTTGATCAGGTTGGCCGAGAAGTCGGTGGTGCCGAGCGGGGTATAGTCGGCGCCGAGCTCGGTGCCGCCGGCGGCCTTGAGGCTCGCCTCGAAGCCCGCCTGCAGGCCATGGCCGAACGCGTAGTCGGTCGTGATGAAGTACCACTTCTTGCCGTAGCTGCTGAGCAGCACCTTGGAGACCGAGTTGGTCTCCATGCGCGTCGTGTTGCAGACGCGGAACACGTTCCAGTGGCACTGCGAGCCGGTGACCGAATCGATGTGGCCGCCGGGGACGATGTGGAACATCTTCTTTTCGAAGGCGTAGTTGGCGATCGCCTGGGCGAGGGCCGAATTGATGTTGCCGACGAGGAAGTCGACCTTGTCGCGCTCGACGAGCTTGGTCGCCTTCTGCACCGCAGTCGCGGCGTCGCCGCTGGTCGAGTCCTCGACCAGGAGATCGACCTTGCGGCCGAGGATGCCGTTCTTGGCATTGAGCTGCTCGACGGCGAGCTGGGCGCCGATGAGCTCGTTCTTGCCAAGGGCGGCGAACGTGCCGGTCAACGGATTGTCGAGGCCGATCTTGATCGGCTCCTCGCCCAATGCCTTAACGATGAAAGGCCCTGCGAACTGCGCTGCGGTGGCAACTGCACCCGCTTTAAGCACCGTGCGGCGCCCGATTCCACGCCCAAAGTCGATAGTCATGTGTAACCTCCCCTTCGATCGGACGCCGCTATTTGGCAGACGCCCGGCCGCGCATTGGTAGTGGAAGACGGCTCGCTGTCAAGGCTTAGATGCACCACAACTGCGCGAGCCGAGCCGATCCATTGGACTCACGGCTGGCGAAAAATTAGTCTTTCGTATCCACCGGGTGGGCCATGACTCGAAGCGACCGTCCCGCAGGGTCTGATCCGGCCGATTTCGCGTTGCCGGACAACGTGCGCGACCCGCGAGTCCGGAGGTTTTTCGAGTACTGGAAAGGTAAATGCCGTCCGGGGCGCCTGCCCGGGCGCGGCGACATCGGTCCGCACGAGATGGTGGGGTTTCTCCCCTACGTCATCCTGCTGGACGTCGAACGTCGCGCCGACGGGTTTCGCTTCCGGTACCGCCTCGTCGGCACCGAGGTCGTGACGTTGTTCGGCAGCGACCCGACCGGGCAATACCTGGACGAGGCGGCAGTGCCGCAGCGCTATCCCCAGGTCCACGGCCGCTTGCAGTCAGTGGCCGAGACGAAGCGGCCGCACTACGCGATCCTGCCGGTGCCGCTCCCCAACCGCGACAGCGTCTATGCCGAGATCCTGACCGTGCCGATGGCGAGCGACGGCGAGACGGTCGACCTGCTGCTCGGCATCCGCTGCGGCCTGACGCAGAAGCAGACGCCCTCGCCTCCGCACCGGCCGTGAGGGCGCCTAGGACGCGCCGCCCTTCAGCAGCGCCAGCCCCTTGCGGCGCCACAAATTCCACGCGCGGCCGTAGTTCTGGACGGGCGAGGAAGCCTTGACCTCGGCGGCATCGAGATAGGTGATCTTGCCGCGCGAGCCGGCGATCAGCATGGCCTGCAGCTGGAGCTTCGCGTTCGCCTCGAGATAGATCGCCCGCCCGACGGCGCGCGCGAGATCCTGTCCGACGGTGACCGAGCCGTGGCCGCGCATCAGTGCCGCCGGGCTCTTGCCGAGACTCGAGGCCAGAGCCTTGCCGAGCTTCGGAGTCTCCACCAGGAGGTTGGACCCTTTCTGGACCTTGCGGATCTCGAAATTCGGGATGCCTTCGCCGACGAAGGCCGCCATGTGGAAGATGGGCTTGAGGGGTGCGGCCGTGGCCCCGAACGGGATGATCGACGGCGAATGGTTGTGCACGACCGCCATCACCTCAGGCCGCGCCTTGTAGATCTCGCCGTGGATATAGCGCTCGCGATACATCTCGCGGCCGCGCTGGTCGATCGGGTTGCTGTCGAGGTCGAACTCCATGATGTCGTCCTCGGTCACCAGCTCGGGCGCGAGCGACCGGGATATGAAGTAGCGCTTCGGGTCGCGGTCCGAGCGCACGCTGACATGCCCGTAGCCGTCGATGATGTCATGCGCGGCGAGCACGCGGTACGACGCGGCCAAATCTTCGATCAGACTCATGTGACTCCCCCTCAACGTCAATCTTCGGTGATGCCGGCGGCGGCGACCACGCGCTTCCAGCGTGCGATATCCTCGGCGAGCAGCTTGCCCATGCGTTCGGGCGGCCCGCCGGCCGGGGTCATGCCTTCCTTCGCCAGAACGCCGCGCACGTCCTCCTGCTTGAGCAGGCCGTCGATGGCCCCGCTCAGCTTGTTGATCGCAATCTCGGGCGCGCGCGCCGGCGCGAAGGCCGCGTACCAGGTGTAGACGACGAGACTGGGATAGCCGAGCTCCTTCATGGTCGGCACGTCGGGGAACGCCGGCGAGCGCGCGTCCGTCATCACCGCGATCATCTTCACCTGTCCGCCGCGGACGAAGGGCTCGGCCGTCTGCAGCGGCACCATCATCGCCTGGACGTGCCCGCCGACCAGATCCGCGGTGGCGCCGCCCGAGCCCTTGTACGGGACGTGCACGATGTCGATATGCGCCTCGATCTTGAGGAGCTCCATCGCCAGGTGCTGCGGGGTGCCGATGCCCGGCGAGGCGTAGTTCAGCTTTCCCGGCCGCGCCCGCACATAATCGACGAACTCGGGCAGCGTCTTCACCGGCAGGTTGTTGGGGACGAGGAGCGACACCGCGCTGGTCGCGATCAGCGACACCGGCGCGAAATCCTTCAACGGGTCATAGGGCACGTGCTTCTTGGTGGCCGCACTGGTGCCGAACGACGTCGCCGTGAACAGGAACGTGTAGCCGTCGGGCTCCGCGTGCGCGACCATCTCCGCACCGAGTGTGCTGCTGGCGCCCGGCTTGTTCTCGACGACGAAATTCGTGTTCCACGCAGCACCGATCTTTGGCCCCAGGAGCCGTGCCAGGATGTCGGCGCCGACCGCGGGCGTGTACGGTACGATGATGCGGATCGGACGTCCGGGCGCCGGATACGCATCGGCTGCGAACGCGCGCGGCAGGATGCTGACACCGGTGAGAGCGGCGGCGCCTCCGAGCAACCGGCGGCGGCTGCAGGTAACTCCAGTCATGTCGTACGGTTCCTCCCAACGGAACGGGCGCTATAATTTGACCAGCGTGTCGCTTCTCCCAATATTGTATTTTGGGGGCGAGCACAATTGACGGAAACGACCGGAGGATTGGGCCGCGCATGACCGACCGCACATACGTGGTGAACGAACCGGACGCGCAGAACTTCAAGGTGAACCGCGCGAGCCTGGTGGATCCTGATGTCCTGGAAGCCGAGCAGCGCCGGGTGTTCGACCGCTGCTGGATCTATGTCGGGCATGAGTCGGAGGTGCGCGCCCCCGGCGACTTCCGGACGCGCAACGTGTGCGGCCGCCCGGTCATCTTCTGCCGCGACAGCAAGAACGCGCTGCGGGTGTTCCTGAACACCTGCCGTCACCGCGGCGCCATCGTCTGCCGCGAGCCCGAGGGCAATGCGAAGTCCTATTTCTGCTTCTATCACGGCTGGACCTACAATCGGGACGGGGCACTGGACGGCGTGCCGGGCGAGAGCGCGTATCCGGCGAGCTTCGACAAATGCGAGTACGGGCTCGTGGAGCCGCCGCACGTCGGAAGCTATCGCGGCTTCGTGTTCCTCAATTTCGACGAGGACGCGGTGCCGCTCGAGCAGTATCTCGCGGGCGCCAAGGATTATATCGACCTCATCGTCGACCAGTCGCCGTCCGGCCAGATGGAGATCATCCAGGGCACCCAGGAATACGACATCAAGGCGAACTGGAAGCTCCTGGTCGAGAACAGCTTCGACGACTATCACCTGCTCACCACGCATTCGACGTGGCTCGACTACATGCGGAACTCGGGCGTGCAGATGAAGCGGCCCGAGCGCGGGCACCTTCTGCCCTCGCACGGCGTCGCCAAGGCGCTCGGCAACGGACACGCGGTGACCGACAACCAGAATTTCCGCGGCCGGCCGGTCGCCAAATGGATTCCCGTCTACCCCGAATCCGCCAAGCCGGTGATCGAGAAGATCCGGGCCGAGCTGGTGGCGCGGTTGGGCGAGGAGCGGGCGCAGCGTGTCGCCGACACCAACCGCAACCTGCTCGTGTTCCCGAATTTGTGCCTCAACGATGGTTCGTCGGTGACGGTGCGCACCTTCTATCCCGTGGCACCCGGTCACATGCGCGTGCGCGCCTGGGCGCTCGGGCCCAAGGAGGAGACGCCCGAGGCGCGCGCCATCCGGCTCGATGCGTTCCTCACGTTCTATGGGCCGGGCGGATTTGCGACACCCGACGACGTCGAGGCTCTCGAATCGGTGCAGGCGGGCATGGCCACCTATCGCGAGGTGCCGTGGTCCCTGGTCAGCCGCGGCATGGGCAAGAACGAGGAGCAGCTCAACACCGACGAGCCGCATCTGCGCGCGTTCTGGATCCAGTGGAACAAGCTGATGACGGCGGCCGGCCATGGCGCGTGAGGTCAGCCGGCAGCAGGTCGAGGACTTCCTCTATCACGAGGCCGCCCTGCTGGATGAATGGCGGCTCGACGAGTGGCTGGCGCTGCTCACCGAGGATGCGCGCTACGAGGTGCCGTCGAACGACCGGCCGGAGGCCGACCCGGCGAACACGTTGTTCACCATCGCCGACGACATCCGGCGCATCCAGGCGCGAATCACGCGGCTCAAGGACAGGAACGCACACGCCGAATATCCGCCCTCGCGCACGCGGCGCATGATCGGCAATGTGCGCATCGTCGACCAATCGGCGGCCGAGCTGCGCGTGGAAGCGAACTTCGTCGTCTACCGGTTCCGCCGCGAGGAGCGCATCCGGGAATATGTCGGCCGCTATCGGTACCGGCTG
Organism: Reyranella sp.; assembly: GCA_035501235.1. GTDB lineage: Bacteria > Pseudomonadota > Alphaproteobacteria > Reyranellales > Reyranellaceae > Reyranella. The sequence goes on along the minus strand of DATJWN010000045.1, from coordinate 2,486 downwards.
CGCGTGACCGATGGCGGCTTCAAGATCGCCAAGCGCGAAGCCATCCTGGATGCGCTCGAGCTCGGCTCGCTCGGGTCGGTGAGCTTTATCCTGTGAACGGACGGTGCGTTGGCCATACCACGTGTGATTGTGGTATATTGGTGCCATGAGCGATGCTCCGTCGGGATTCGACCCGAACAACTTCATCCATCAGTATTTGCGACGCCTGGACGAGCGCGCGGTCCGGCTCGAGCAAAAGGTCGACCGGCTGACGGATGACGTCAAAGAGCTGAAGCTTCGCGTCAGCGGGGTCGAGCAGGCGGTCGCCATCCAAAGCAGCCGCATCGACCGGGTCGAGCTTCGTCTCGAGCGCATCGAGCGCCGTCTGGACCTCGTCGAGACTCCGTCGCCGTAAGGATAGAACTCGTGTGCTTGAGCTTCCCTCGAGCGTCCGTGCGTTAGCGATACCAGTCCCACATTTGACGGCACATAGAGGCCCGTTCCGAGACGCTCAGCATTGGGTTGCGGTCCGGGTTAGGCGCTGTCAGATAGGCGGTTGCTCGTAGCGCGACCCATCCCTCTGATACTTTCGCCGGTAAGTTTCCTGCGGTCTTCGGGTCGCTGTACTCGGGATTGCCAAGCGACAATGTCTTCGCGCTTTTCTTCTCCGCAAACCAGACGGCCTTGCACACTGCGTACTCGCGAACTACGGCCGTTGGCGCAACTACCTGAACATCAAATCTTTCGTCAGACATTTTGGAGAAGCTAGCCACGAGATTTTGTTCGCCCATTTGCTGAGCGTAAACAGGCGCAATGGCTGCCGATATCATGAGCGCGAGCGCGAAAGTCCGCATTGACCGGGATGGGTTCCGATCAACCGTGACACCGCGGAGAGTCACTCCGCGCCGCCCGGCTGCATGACCCGGATCGGCTTGCCGTCGAGGAATGCCAGGATGTCCTCGATCGTGTCGTTGAAGTAGATCTTGTACGTCTCCGCCGTGACGTAGCCGATGTGCGGCGTGAGTACCACGTTGTCGAGCTTACGCAAGGGATGGTCGGCCGGCAGCGGCTCGTGGCCGTAGACGTCGAGCCCGGCGCCCGCGATCTTCTTCGCCTGCAGGACCTTGAGCAGGGCGTCCTCATCCACCAGAGGCCCGCGCGAGGTATTGACGAGATAGGCGGTCGGCTTCATCAGGCCGAGCTCGCGGGCGCCGATGATGCCGCGGCTGCGGTCGCTGAGCACGAGGTGGACCGAGAGGATGTCGGCGGTGCTCATCAGCTCGTCTTTGCTGACGAAGCGGCATCCCGCCGCCTCGGCCTTCGCCGCGGTCATGTTCTGGCTCCAGGCGATGCAGTGCATCCCGAACGCCTGTGCCACCTTGGCGACGCCGGCGCCGATCTTGCCGAGGCCCATGAGGCCGAGCGTCTTGTCGTGAATGGTATGGCCGATCGTGGTCTGCCAGCGGCCCTCGCGCATGTTGCGCTCCTCCTGCGGAAGATGCCGCAGCAGGGCCAGGAGCAGCCCCCAGGTGAACTGCACCATCTGCGGCGATGAGGCGGGGTTGCTCGTGTGGCACACGGTGATGCCGCACTCGTTCGCCGCCGCGACGTCGATCGAGGCATTGCGGGCGCCGGTGGTGATCAGGAGCTTGAGGTTGGGCAGCTTCTTGAGAAGGTCGCGCTTGAACGGCGTGCGCTCGCGCATGCACGAGATGATCTCGAACGGGGCGAGGCGCTTGGCGACCGCGTCGACCCCATCGACGTGATCGTTGAACACCGTGATGTCGGCCTTGCCGCGCAGCTTGCTCCAGTCGGCAACCTTCAGCACCACGTTCTGGTAATCGTCCAGAATTGCAACCTTCATAGTCTGCCTCGCCTTCGTCTCGTGTCGTGCCGTCAATCCAAGGTGACGCCCGCCGCCTTGGCGATGGGGCCCCATTTCTCCGTCTCGGCCTTCATGTAGGCGGCGAACTCCGCCGGCGAATCGCCGACCGCCGCGGCGCCTTGCTTCGCGTACTGTTCCTGCACGCCGGGATCCTTGAGCGCTTCGACCACGAGCTGATTGATCTTCTCGACCAGCGGTTTCGGCATCGCGCCCGGCCCGAGGAGCGAGTACCAGTTGTCGGCCAGGACGTTGGGATATCCGGCTTCCGCCGTCGTCGGCACGTTCGGCAGGGTGGGGGCGCGCTTGGCACTGCCCAGAGCCAGCGGGATCAGCTTGCCGGCCTGGATCTGCGGCAGGAGTACGGGGATGTCGAGGAACACGACATCGACGTTGCCCGCCAGGAGATCGGCGACGGCGGGGGCAGCACCGGCATAGGGGATGTGCACGATGTCGATGCCAGCCTCGTGCTTCAGAAGCTCGCCCGCCAGATGCGGCAGGCCGCCGCTGCCGGCCGAGGCGAAGTTGATCTTGCCGGGATGCGCCTTCGCATAGGTGATGAGGTCGGCCAAGGTGTGGAAGTTGAGCTTCGGGATCGCCACCAGCACTTCCGGCACCTTCGCGA
>DATJWN010000044.1:0-4408 GCA_035501235.1 Reyranella sp. | reverse complement strand
ACGCGAGGTTGAGCAGGCTGCGCTCCTTGAGGCTGAGGCCGGGGCGCGACCACACCTGACCCCAGGCGAAGCCGGTGACGAACTGCTGGAAGTCGCGGGTGAAGTCGTCCATGTCGGCGAGCGAACGCTCGACATACGCCTCCCCCAGCACCGATTTCCTGATCTTCAGCCCGGTCTCGAACGCACTCATGGGATCCTCCCGTATCGGATGGCAGAACGCCGGGCAGGTTCCGGGACACGCCTCGACGCGTCAAGCCAGCCGTACCCGCCCCGTTCTTGGCGTCATCCTTGCCGGAGGGGCGACGCATGCTATGTTGACCGTCCGTACACAGACCAATGCAAGGGAGGACACGCGTGCGCGTTGCGACACGGGCGACGATGATCGGGGGTGCAGTGGTTGCAGGCTTGTTGGCCCTCGCCTCGCCCGAACCGGCCGCGGCACAGGCCACGCATAACTGGAAGCACGGCGCCATTCTCGCCAAGAGCGATGCCGGATTCTTCTTCATGGTCCAGAACGGGTTCGCCGAGAAGCAGGGCCTGAAGCTCGAGATCGTCCAGTTCAAGACCGATATCCTGGCGCTGCAGGCGCTGATCGCCGGCGAGATCGACAGTTTCGAAGGCGGCCCCGACGGCTCGATGGTGGCGAGCTCGCGCGGCGGCGGCCTCAAGATCATCGGCTGCGACTGGCCGGGCCTGCCCTACGGCATCTTCACCCGCAAGGACGTGAGCTCGCTCGCCGAGCTCAAGGGCAAGACCTTCGCCATCTCGGCCCCCTCGGCCAATCCCGCGGTGGTCGCGCGCGCCGTCCTGGCGAAGCACGGCGTCGACCCGTCGTCCGTGAACTTCGCCAACCTGGGCGGCGACCTGGACCGCTTCAAGGCCGTGGCCGCCGGGGTTGCCGCGGGCGCGATCGTCTCGAACGAATACGTCCCGATCGCCGAGAAGCAGGACATGAAGATGCTGGTCGCGGCGCGCGACGCGCTGCCCGACTATCTCCGTCAGTGCATGATGTCGAGCGCCAAGGTGCTGGCGGCACGGCACGACGACGCAGTCCATTTCATGGCCGCGGAGATCCAGGCCTGGCGCTACGCCGTCGCACACCGCGACGAGGAGCTGCGGGTCACGCGCGAGATCACCGGCATCAAGGCCGACGATCCGCGACCCGAGTTCGTCTACGACGACGCGATCCGCTCGCACGCCGTGGACCCGGAGTTCTCGATCCCGGTCGACAAGCTCAAATGGATGGACGAGGAGCTGGTGCGAGAGGGCAACCTCAAGCAGCCGGTTGACGTGACGAAGGTCATCGAGCCCGACATCCGGGCCCAGGCGCTGGCGCTCGTGGGTGCCAATTAGGCCGATGCGCGGCCCACGCCATACGCGCCTTTGGCGGCTGCTGAGTGCCGCGGCCATCGCATTGGCACTCGCGCCGCTCCTCGTATCAGGGGCCGGCGCACAGACGCCCACATGGCGGCATGGACTGATCTCGGCCCACAGCGATGCCGGCTTCTTCTTTATGGTGCAAAACGGCTTCGCCGAGAAGCAGGGCCTCAAGCTCGAGATCGTCCAGTTCAAGACCGACATCACCGCCCTGCAATCCCTGATCGCAGGCGACCTCGACAGCTTCGAGGCCGGACCGGCAAGCAGCATGGTGGCCGCGGGGCGCGGCGGCGACATCAGGATCATCGGCTGCAACTGGCAGGCGCTGCCCTACGTGATTTATGCGCGGAGCACCATCGGCTCAATTGCAGATCTCGAGGGGAAAACCGTCGCGATCTCCGCCCCCGCAGGCTTCCCGGCGATCATCGCGCGCAGCATTCTCGAGAAGAACGGCGTGCCGCCGGAGACGGTGAACTTCGCCAATCTCGGGGCCGACGTCGAGCGCTACAAGGCGGTGCTGGCTGGCGTGGCCGATGCGGCGATCGTGTCAGACGAGTACGAGCCGATCATCGAACGGCAGGGGCTCAAGGGCCTGATCGCGGCGAAAGACGCGTTTCCGGACTATATCCGGCAATGCGCCATGACGACGGGCAAGACCCTGGCGACCCGGCGCGACGACGCCGTGCGCTTCCTGATGGCGGAGATGACAGCCCTTCGTTACGCGCTGTCGCACCGCGACGACGCCTTGCGGCTCACGCGCGAGATGACGGGTCTGAAGGCCGATGATCCCCGCCCGGAGTTCGTCTTCGACCAGGCCGTGCGCACGCACGCGATCGATCCCGACTGGCCGGTCCCGATGACGAAGCTGCGCTGGATGCAGGAGCAGCTGATCCGGGACGGCTCGATCAAGCAGAGCTTCGATCCGGCGCTGGTCGTCGACGCCGGGGTCCGCGCCAGGGCGCTCGAGCGTCTGGCGGCGAAATAGGGCCGTCCCGATGGGTGAAGTCAGCCTCTTCGACATCTCGAAGCGCTTCACGTTGCGGCTCGAGGGCAAGGTCCACACCGTCCAGGCGCTCGATCGCATCAGCTTCACCGTCCGCAACGGCGAGATCGTGGTGCTGATCGGCCCGAGCGGCTGCGGCAAGACGACCGCGCTGCGGGTCACCATGGGCCTCGAGACGGCAACCAGCGGACGCGTCACCGTCGACGGGCGCGAGGTCAAGGCGTGCGGCTACGACCGCGGGATGGTGTTCCAGCACGCCGAGCTGCTGCCATGGCTGACCGCCCTCGAGAACGTCATGTTCGGGTTGGAGATGAAGGGCGTCCGCGGCCCGGCGCTGCGCGAGACCGCGATGCGCTATCTCGAGCTCGTCGGACTCAAGGACTCGGCGGTCCGCAGGCCGCATCAGCTCTCCGGCGGCATGCAGCAGCGCGTCGGCATCGCGAGGGCGCTCGCGATCGATCCCGCCGTGCTCCTGATGGACGAGCCGTTCGGGGCGCTGGACGCGCAGACCCGCGAGAGCATGCAGGCCGAGCTCCTCGATATCCACGCGCGCACGAAGAAGACCATCCTGTTCGTCACGCACGACCTCGACGAGGCGGTGCTGCTCGCCGACCACATCGTGGTGATGCGGGCCGGCCGCATCCAGGACGTGGTCGAGGTGCCGCTGCCGCGGCCGCGCGGCGATCTCGGCGTCATCCGTGGCACGCCGGCTTTTGCCGAGACCCGCTACCGCATCTGGCGGGCGGTGCACGGTGCGGAGACACGGCATTGAGCCCGGACGACAAGGTAGCGGTCGGCGAGTTGCGCGCTCCCTCGCTCGCATCGGCCGAGCCGGATGAGACCACGTCCCGGACGCGGTGCGTGCCGCGCTGGGTCGTGACCGTGATCTCTTTGTTCATCGTGCTGCTCGCCTGGGAGTTTTTCGGCCGCCGGATCAATCCGATCTTCGGCTCCTATCCGACGGCGATCGCCGAGGCCTTCTGGGAGCTGTTGCTGACCGGCAAGCTGGGGGCGGCGCTTGCGCAAAGCCTGCAGCCGTTCGTCGCCGGCTACGGCCTCGCGATCATCGTCGGCGTGCCGCTCGGCCTCGTGATCGGCCGGTTCTGGGTGCTCGAGGCGGCCCTCGGCGTCTACGTCACGGCCGGCTACGCGATGCCGCTGGTGGCCCTGGTGCCGCTCCTCATGCTGTGGCTCGGGCTCGGCTTCGCGGTGAAAGCCGCGGTGGTGCTGTTGATGTCGATCTTTCCGATCACCATCAACACCTGGCTCGGCGTCACCGCCGTGCCGAAAAGCCTGATCGAGGTCGGCAAGGCGTTCGTGGCGCCGAACGCGACCATCCTGCGCCGCATCATCCTGCCCGCCACCCTGCCCTACATCATGGCCGGTATCCGCCTCGCCGTCGGGCGCGCGGTGGTCGCCATGGTGATCGCGGAGTTCTTCACCACCATCTCGGGCCTCGGCGCCATCATCATCAACTCGGCGAACAACTTCGACACCGCCACGATGTTCGTGCCGATCATCGTTCTGATGGTGCTGGCGACCGCGCTCAACTGGTTCATCGGCCTGGTGGAGCACTGGGTTGCCCCCTGGCAGGCCGAGATCAGCGGCCGCGACAAAGCCTAGCTGGCCCAGTCCTCAGCTGGGTCCTCAGCTGGCCAAGTCGCGCACCACCGCGACCATGCGCCGGCTGAACGCCTTGGCCTGGGCGACCACGCGCAACACGAGCTGCCACGGCGGCAGCGCCTCGAGATACGCGAGCCACCCCACCGCGAAGTTGTAGACCACAGCGAACGCGCGGATCCTCATGAGCTTCGGGCGGCTGAGGTGGAACAGACGCTCGACCGCGACGATCTTCACCAGCTCGGTCATCGCGAGCAGCAGCGTGCCCGCCACCACCTGGTGGCGTTTGGCGATGAGATAGAACGCCGCCGGCTTGAGCGGCTCGAGCAAGACGATGGGAATGAGCATCAGCGCCAAGGTCGGGTACGGACCGAGCTTGGCGATCCAGGCCATGATTCCGGCGAGCGG
>DATJWN010000043.1:0-28297 GCA_035501235.1 Reyranella sp. | reverse complement strand
GCCATGCCGCACTCGTACCCGTTCTGCACCTCGCGCACCTCGTCCTTGAAGCGGCGCAACGTCTTCAGCACGCCTTCGTGGATCACCACGTTGTCGCGCAGCAGGCGGACCTTGGCGCCGCGCTTGACCATGCCTTCGGTGACCATGCAGCCTGCGACGTTGCCGACCTTGGTGATGCGGAAGACCTCGCGGATCTGCGCATTGCCGATGAAGGTCTCCTTGTAGGTCGGATCGAGCAGGCCGACCATCAGTGCCTGGATGTCCTCGGTCACCTTGTAGATGATCGAGTAGTAGCGGATGTCGATCTTGTCGCGCTTGGCGATCTCGCGCGCCTGCGGGTTGGCACGCACGTTGAAGCCGATGATCAGCGCGCCCGACGCCTTGGCGAGCGTCATGTCGGCCTCGCTGATGCCGCCCACGCCCGAGTAGATCACGCGGGTCGCGACCTTGTCGGTCGAGAGGCGCGAGATCGCGCCGGCCAGCGCTTCCGCCGAGCCCTGCACGTCCGCCTTGATCAGCACCGGCAGCTCCTTGGCCGTGCCCTCGCGGATGCCCTTCAGCATGTCCTCGAGGGTGCCGCGGCCGCTCGCGGCGCGGGCCAGCTCGGCCTGCCGGTCGCGACGGACGCGGAACTCCGCGATCTCGCGGGCGCGGGCCTCGCTCTCGACCACATGGAACTCGTCGCCCGCCTGCGGCGTGCCGTCGAGGCCCAGGATCTCGACCGGGAACGCAGGCCCCGCGGTCTCGACATTGTTGCCGCGATCGTCGACCAGGCGGCGGACGCGGCCCCACACGGCGCCGGCCACCAGCACGTCGCCGACCTTGAGCGTGCCCTTCTGCACGAGCACGGTGGCGACCGAGCCACGGCCCGGCTCCAGCTTGGCCTCGACCACGACACCGTCGGCGGCGCGGTCGGGATTGGCCTTGAGCTCGAGCACCTCGGCCTGCAGGAGGATCGCCTCCTCGAGCTTGTCGAGGTTCATCTTCTTGGTCGCCGAGACCTCGATCGACTGGACGTCGCCGCCCAGCTGCTCGACCTGGATCTCGTCGCGCAGCAGCTCGTTCTGCACGCGGCTCGCGTCGGCGCCCGGCTTGTCCATCTTGTTGATGGCCACGATGATCGGCACGTTCGCCGACTTGGCGTGGGCGATCGCCTCCTTGGTCTGCGGCATGACGCCGTCGTCGCCGGCCACGACCAGCACCACGATATCCGTCACCTTGGCGCCGCGGGCGCGCATGGCGGTGAACGCCTCGTGGCCCGGCGTGTCGAGGAAGGTGATCTTCTGGTGCGACGGCAGGGTCACCTGATAGGCGCCGATATGCTGCGTGATGCCGCCCGCCTCGTGCGCGGCGACGTCGGTCGCGCGCAGCGCGTCGAGCAGCGAGGTCTTGCCGTGGTCGACATGGCCCATGATCGTGACCACCGGCGGACGCGGCAGGAGCGTGTCCTCGGCGTCCGTCGTCTCGGTGAGGCCGGTCTCGACGTCGCTCTCGGTGACACGCTTGGGCTTGTGGCCCATCTCGGTCACGACCAGCTCGGCCGTGTCGGGATCGATCGCCTGGTTGATGGTCGCCATCACACCCATGCGCATCAGCGTCTTGACGACGTCGGCGCTGCGCTCGGACATGCGCTGCGCCAGCTCCTGGACCGTGATGGTCTCGGGGATGGTCACCTCGCGATAGACCTTCTGCTGCTGCACGTCGTCGGCATGCTCGCGGCGACGGTCGCGTTCGAGGCGCCGCTGCTGCTGCGCCCGCGACCGCGCGCGGAAATCGTTCTCGCCTTCGACCGCGCGGCCGACGTCGATCTTGTCGGACCGGCGCTTGGGCGCTTCGCGGCGCGCGCCCGGCGCCTGGGGCAGGCGCTTGGGCGCCGACGGCGCGGGCCGCATCGGCGGACGGCGCAATGCTCCCGGGCCCGACGGCGCGCCCGGCGCGGTCATCGGCCGACGGATGGGCGCTCCCGGCGCGGCGGGCGCCGCGGCGGCGGGCGGTGCGCCGCCCTCGATCTCCTGGGCCTGGCGGGCAGCCGGCGTCTGCGGCGCGGTGGCGGCCTGGTCGAGGCGCTTCTGGACCTGGGCCTCGACCTTGCGCTTGGTCTCGTCCTCGAGCTTCTTGCGCGCCTCTTCCTCGGCGAGGCGCTTCTTGTGCTCCTCGTCGGCCTTCTTGCGCGCCTCTTCCTCGACCGCGCGGCGCTTGGCGTCTTCGGCCGCGCGCTGACGGGCGACCTCGGCGTCGCGATTGGCGCCGACGACGGCGCGGGCACGCGCCTCTTTTTCCTCGGCCGTGAGCGTCTTCAGCACCGCACCGCTGCGGCCGCTGTCGCCGGCGGGCCGGGCGGGAGCGGCGGGCGCCGCACCGAGCTTCAGTGTCCGGCCGGTCGGGGCAGGAGCCGCGGGAGCCGGGGTCGCGGGCACAGGCGCGGCGGCAGCCGGCGCGGGCTGGGGAGCGGCACCGGTCGGCGGGCGCTTGGCCTGCTTCTTGACCTCCACCGTCACCGCACGCGTGCGGCCGTGGCTGAACTTCTGGCGGACCTGCGTCTCGCCAGCCTTGGCCGCGGCCGCGCCGGTGCGCGCCGTGGTCGAGAGGGTCAGCGGCTTGGTCGGCTTGTTGGCTTCTTTCTGCTCGGTCATATGGCGTGTTGTCCTTGGTCCGCTCCGGCCCGTCAACCGGCACCGGCGAGGCAGTAGCGACGCCAGCGCGCCGCTCCACCCGCAATCCGTTGAATGAACTGGCCCGACCGATCGTCGTGCGCCACGGCGACATAAACTGCTTGTTCGCGTCCGAAGACACCTCCCAGAGACGCCGCGTCGCCCAGCCGCTCCAGCGGCAGGCCCGTCGCGGCAAGCTTCACCAACCCGTCACCATCGGCGTCTGCGGCGACGATCAGCAGACCGGCCTGTTGGCGGCCGATCATCTGCTCGACCCGCACAAAGCCCGCGACCGCCCGTCCGGCCCGACGCGCGCGCGCCAGATCCTGCAAGGTGCGCTCAAGCAACAGACGCCCCACCCGTTCGGGCAGATCGTCCGCCGCCTTGGCCGCCGACCGGTTGGCCTTGGCGAAGGACTTCTTCGCCACCGCCTGCTCGACCACGGCCCGCTCGGCCACCACCCACAGCCCCCGGCCCGGCAGGCGCCGCGCCAGGTCAGGCACGACATCGCCGTCGGGGCCCACGACGAAGCGGATCATGCGCTCGGGCGCGCCCGCCTCGCCGGTCACGATGCAGGTACGCACCGGGGCCGCAGCGGGGGCCGAGAGATGGGCTTCGATCATGGCGTGGGCAAGGCTCAAGAGTGCAGACCTCCGATCAGGCCTTGGCCGCGTCGCCGGCCGCCTCTTCGGCGGGGAACCAGTGCTCGCGGGCCTTCATGATGATGGCGTTGGCGGTGTCGGCGTCCATGGCGCTCTCGCCCACGATCTCGCGCAGCTCGTCGGAGGCGAGGTCGGCGAGGTCGTCGCGTGTCTTCACGCCCTTCTCGCCCAGCGCCACCAGCATCGGCAGCGAGAGCCCCTCGGTCGCGCGGACATCCTCGTCCATGCCGAGCTCACTCAAGCGCTCCGTCAGCTCGGCGTCGCGCTTCTCGATGTATTCGCGGGCGCGGCGCTGCAGCTCGGTGGCGATGTCCTCGTCGAAGCCCTCGACGCCCTGCAGGTCCTCGATGGCCGAATCGGACACGTCCTCGACCGTGGCATAGCCTTCGGCCACCAGCAGGTGGGCGATGACGTCGTCGACGTCGAGGGAAAGCTTGAAGAGCTCGGTGCGCTCGCGCGTCTCCTTCTGGCGGCGTTCGCTCTCCTCGGCCTCGGTCATGATGTCGATCTCCCAGCCGGTGAGCTGGGAGGCGAGCTTCACGTTCTGGCCGCGGCGGCCGATCGCGAGGCTGAGCTGATCGTCGGGCACGACGACCTCGGTCTTGTGGCTGTCCTCGTCCATCAGCACCTTGCTGACCTCGGCGGGAGCGAGCGCGTTCACGATGAAATTCGCCGTGTCGTTCGACCACGGGATGATGTCGACCTTCTCGCCCTGCAGCTCCTGCACGACGGCCTGCACGCGGCTGCCGCGCATGCCGACGCAGGCGCCGATCGGATCGATCGAGCTGTCGTGGGAGAGCACGGCGATCTTGGCGCGGCTGCCGGGATCGCGGGCCACAGCCTTGATCTCGATGATGCCGTCGTAGATCTCCGGCACTTCCTGAGTGAAGAGCTTCGCCATGAACTGGGGATGGCTGCGCGACAGGAAGATCTGCGGGCCGCGCGGCTCCTCGCGCACGTCGAAGATATAGGCGCGCACGCGGTCGTTGACGCGGAGCGATTCGCGCGGGATCGACTCGTCGCGGCGGATCACGCCCTCGGCGCGCTGCAGGTCGACGGTGATGTTGCCGTAGTCGACACGCTTCACCACGCCCGACACGATCTCGCCGACGCGATCCTTGAATTCCTCGTACTGGCGCTTGCGTTCGCTCTCGCGCATGCGCTGCGTGATCACCTGCTTGGCGGTCTGGGCGGCGACTCGGCCGAAGTCGATCGGCGGCAGCTCGTCGGTCAGGAAGTCGCCGACCTGCGCCTCGGGATTGCGGCGCTGTGCCTCGGAGAGCGAGACCTGGATGTTCTCGTTCTCGACCGGATCGGCCACCTGCATGTAGCGCAGCAGCTTGATCTCGCCGGTCTTGCGGTCGATCTCGGCACGGATGTCGTGCTCCAGCCCGTACTTGGCGCGGCCGGCCTTCTGGATGGCCTGCTCCATCGCCTCGAGCACTTCCTCGCGCTCGATGCTCTTCTCGCGGGCGACCATGTCGGCCACCTGCAGCATCTCAAGACGCGGGATATCGGCAGTCGTTGCCATGATTGTCTTCCTCTTCCTCTCGTTCAGTGCGTTTGCTCCGCGCCTTCCTGGGCGCGGCGGTGTTCGTCGAGCAGTCGGTCGGTCAGCTCGAGCTTGGCCCGGGTGACCGCGGTGAGCGGCAGATGCGTCTCGCGGCCATCGTCCAGGCGAAGCTTGATCGCCTCGTTCTCCAGGCCGAGCAGCGTGCCCTTGAAGCGGCGCTGGCCCTCGATCGGCTGGGCGAGCTCCACCCGCGCGAGATGGCCTGCCCAGCGCGCATAGTCCTTCGGCCGGGTGAGCGGCCGGTCGATGCCCGGCGAGCTCACTTCCAGCGTATAGGCGCTGGGGATCGGATCCTCGACATCGAGCACGGCAGAGAGGGCGCGCGAGAGCGTGGCGCAATCCTCGACATCCATCGGCCGACCGTCGGCGGGCTCGATCATGATCTGCAACGTGCCGCCGCCCCGGCTCATCGACACGCGCACGAGCTCGTAGCCCATGCCGACGATGGTCGGGGCGACGATGTCTTCGATGCGGCGCAGCAGCTCGGTCACAGGGCTCCGTTTCTCGACGTTTGGGCGCGCGGGAGGTCCACAAATGAAAAGAGCGGGCGTTCGGCCCACTCTTTTTTCTTTGGTTCGTCCCGCGAACCCGATGAGGATGGCGCGGATATAGGCCTCGTCCCATCAACTGGCAAGGCTTTTCCCGGCCCCAAGCGCCTGCTTTTCCTCATTTTTTCAGACGCGTCATTTCCGAAAACCGCCAGCGCGCCGGCACGATCCGTGGCAAGCAGGGCGCCATGTCGTCCCGGCGTTTCCACGGCTGGTGGATCGTTTTCTGCTGCTTCACCATCGCGGTCTACGGGTGGGGGTTCGGCTTCTATGGCTTCGCGCTATATCTGGTGTCGCTCCAGAAAGCGCATGGCTGGACGCCGGCCACGATCTCCTCGGCAATCACCTTCTACTACGTCTGCGGCGCCTTCCTGGTGATGCAGGTGGGCGACGTGATCCAGAAGCACGGCGCCCGTCCGGTGGTGCTGATCGGCAGCGCCCTGATGGGGCTGGGCGTGCTGGGGCTCACGGTGCTGCACGGCCTCTGGCAGTTCTATCTCACCATCCTGGTGATGATCCCGGGCTGGGCCGCGATGGGCGGCGGCGCGATCAACACCATCATCGCGCAGTGGTTCACCCGCCGTCGCGGGCTCGCCGCCAGCCTGGCGCTGAACGGCGCGACCTGCGCCGGCCTGATCTTCGCGCCGGCCTTCGCCTGGGCGATCGACACGCTGGGCTTCACGCGCGCCTGCGTTGCCGCCGTGATCGTGATGATCGTGACGCTCTGGCCTCTCGCCGCGTTGACGCTCCGGCCCAAGCGACCCGACGAGCACGATGCCGGCGACGAGGCTTCGGCCACCGCCGAGCCCGCCGGCGAGCCGATGAGCCGACGCGCGCTGCTCGCCCAACCGCGCTACCTCACCATGGTCGGCGCCTTCTCGCTCGGTCTTCTGGCGCAGATCAGCTTCATCGCGCACCAGGTCGCCTTCCTCGAACCGACGCTGGGCCTCAAGGGCGCCGGCGTGGCCGTCAGCGTGAGCGCGTTTGCGGCCCTCGTCGGGCGCATCTCGATCGGCCTGATCATCGACAAGGTCGACCGGCGCGGCGCCAGCGCGGCGGTGATCTCGGTGCAGGTCGTGTCGATGATCGTGCTGCTCAACAGCTCGTCGGTCGCGGGCCTCTATCTCGGCTGCATCCTGTTCGGTTTCGGCGTCGGCAACCTGATCACCTTGCCGGGCCTGATCGTGCAACAGGAGTTCCCGCGCCGCGACTTCGCGCGCGCCGTCAGCCTGAACGTCGCCGTCACGCAGCTCGTGGCCGCGATCGGCCCGACCCTGATCGGCGTGCTGCACGACATGACGGGCGACTACCGAGCCTCGCTGATCGCCTGCCTCACGCTGGAAGTGATGGCCGCGACGCTGGTGCTGATCCGGCCGCGCTCGACGCGCTTCGCCGCCTGAGCCGCAGAAAATGCGGGGTGCCCGCGATGCGCTTGGTCTCGTAGCGCGTCGGCGGCCAATCGTCGGGCCGCGTGCGCCAATCTTCGGGACGCTCGGCCAGCCATTCGAAGGCCGGATGCGTGCAGGCATGCTCGACCATCCAGGGCAGGTAGCTCGGATCGTCGGTCGCGAGCCGCAGCTCCGCGCCGGGCTTCATCAATTGCGCCAGGATGTCGAGGTTCGAGCGCTGGACGAAGCGGCGTTTGTGATGGCGCGTCTTGGGCCAGGGATCGGGAAAGAGCACGAAGGCACGGCCGAGCGACTGGTCGGGCAATGCGTTCATCACCAGCCGCGCATCGTCGGTGAACAGGCGCACATTGGCCACGCCCGTCCGCTCGATATGCGCCAAGCACTTGGCCACGCCGTTCATGTAAGGCTCGCAGCCGATCAGCCCGACATCGGGATGCTGCTCGGCCTGCCAGACAAGATGCTCACCCGCGCCGAAGCCCACCTCGAGCCAGATCTCGCGCTTGGGCCCGAAGAGCGCCGCCAGATCGAGCTTTGCGGGCTCCGGCGGTACCGTCAGCGAGATCTTCGGCAGCAGAGTGTCGAGCAGGGCCTCCTGACCGGCGCGGAGTTTCTTGCCGCGCCGGCGGCCGTAGAGTGTTCGTTCGCGCGTCCTTTCCTCCCCATTCACATGGGGAGGTGGCGCGGTAGAGCGATTTTCGAGCGATGCTCGAAAACGCGAACGCGACGGAGGGGTCATGAGCCAAAGTGACGGTGGGGCCTATGACCCCTCCGTCGCCGTATGACGGCGACACCTCCCCATTCGAATGGGGAGGGACGAGCCATCACATCACGACATCGATGAGGTACGGGCCCTTCTGCGACATGGCGAAGGTGAGCTGCTTGGTCAGCTCCTCGAGATCGTGCGCCTTGGCGCTCGGCACGCCCATGCCCTTGGCGAGGTCGGTGAACTGCAAGGTCGGGCGATCGAGGGTCAGCATGTCGATGGCGCGCGGACCGGGATTGGCCGCGCCCACGTCGGCGAGCTGGCTGTAGAGGATCTTGTAGTTGCGGTTGGAGAAGATCATCACGCAGATGTCGAGGTTCTCGCGCGCCATCGTCCACAGCGCCTGGATCGTGTACATCGACGAGCCGTCGCCGATCATGCAGACGACCTTGCGATCCGGGCAAGCAACGGCGGCGCCGACCGCGCAGGGCGCGCCGAAGCCGATCGAGCCGCCCATGTTGTTCAGCCAGTCATGCGGCGGGGCGCCGACCGAGAACGGGAAGAAGCCGCGGCCCGTCGTCACCGATTCGTCGACCACGATGGCACCTTCCGGCAGGGTCGAGCCCAGCGCCTGGCCGAGGCCGTCGAGCGTGAACTTGCCCGTCGGCCGCTCCGGCCGCTTGGCCTCGGCGACCTTGGGCTTCTCGTTCATCGCATCGAGCTCGGCCGCCAGCGCTTCCAGCGAGCCGATGGGATCGCCGTCGACCGGGCAGAGCGTGGAGACCTCGCAGCCTTCGGGCACCAGCACCGAGGGCTTGCCGGGATAGGCGAAGAAGGCGGCAGGTGCCTTGGCGCCGCACAGCACCATGTGCTTGGTGCCCTTCAGCATCTCGAGCGCGGTCTCGACCACGAAGTGAAGACGCAGCACGGGCACGCGGCCCGCGCCGCGCTCGATGCGCGCCGTGCCGCCCGCCGCCTGCACCTTGCAGCCGGTCTTGGCGGCGATCTTGCCGGCGAGCTCCAGCCCCTTCGCGCGCAGCGCGCGCCCGCCGAGGAAGAGCATCGCGTTGCCGCTCTTCAGTGCCTTGGCCGCGGCGACGACGGTTTCGTTCGACGGCTTCTGCGGCAGCGGCGTCTCGGGCGTGTCGGCAGCCCCCTCGGCCTCGGTCCAGGCCGTGTCGGCCGGCAGGATCAAGGTCGCGATCTGGCCTGGCGCCACGCGCGCGGCCTGGATCGCGAGCGCGCCGTCCTTGGCCACGGTCTTGGACGTGGGCGAGGTCTTCACCCAGTGCGAGAAGGGCCGCGCGATGCCCTCGATGTCGGCCGTGAGCGGCGTGTCGTACTTGATGTGATAGAGCGCATGCTCGCCCACGATGTTGACGATGCCCGAGCCGGCCTTCTTGGCGTTGTGCAGGTTGGCGGCGGCATTCGCCAAGCCCGGCCCCAGATGCAGGAGGGTCGAGGCGGGCTTGTCCTTCATGCGGTAGTAGCCGTCGGCCGCGCCCGAGCACACGCCCTCGAACAGGCCGAGCACGCAGCGCATGCCTTCGACCCGGTCGAGCGCGCCCACGAAATGCATTTCCGACGTGCCGGGATTGGCGAAACAGACCTCGACGCCGCCCTTCACCAGGGTCCGAACCAGGCTTTCCGCACCGTTCATCTCAAGCTCCCCAACCGCTGCAAGATAGAGGCCGCACCCTAGGCCAGACGCCGCAGCCAGTCACTGACGCCTTGCCAAGTTTCAGCCGCACCGCGAGAGTCCCGGCCCCATTCAAGAGGTTTGGGCGAGGAGTTTCCGGGCAATGTCGTTGGTCCGCACGGCAGGCGTATTTCTGACCGCGCTTCTGATCCTGAGCGGCCTGCCTGCGATGGCTCAGGAACTGCGGATCGCGCTTAA
The DNA here is from genome assembly GCA_035501235.1 of Reyranella sp. Taxonomy (GTDB): domain Bacteria; phylum Pseudomonadota; class Alphaproteobacteria; order Reyranellales; family Reyranellaceae; genus Reyranella. The sequence continues at coordinate 18,854 of DATJWN010000043.1, read as the reverse complement.
ATCGGAGCCGGGCTCCCTCGATCCGCAATACCAGAACACGCCGGCCAACAACCAGATCGCGCTGCACCTCTTCGATCCGCTGGTGGCGCGCGATGCGCAGCAGCGCCCGGTGCCGGCGCTGGCGCTCTCGTGGAAGGCGCTGAGCGACACGCAATGGGAATTCAAGCTCCGGCCCGACGTCAGGTTCCACGACGGCTCGCCGTTTACGGCCGATGACGTCGTCTTCACCTATGAGCGCGTGCCCAAGGTGCCCAACAGCCCGGCGCCTTTCACCTCGCTCACGCGGCAGATCACGCGGATGGAGATCGTCGATCCGCTCACGCTCCGCATCACCACCGGCCAGCCCGCGCCCTTGCTGCCGCTCGACCTGTCGGGCCTGCCGATCCTGTCGCGCAAGGCCGCAGCCGGCGGCGCGCCGGAAGGCAAGACGACGGCGGCGCTCGATCGCGGCGAAGGGCTGGTCGGCACGGGCCCGTTCAAGTTCGTCGATTGGAAGCGCGGCACCGAACTCGTGCTCGCGCGCAATGACGACTATTGGGGACCGAAGCCCGCCTGGACCAAGGTGACCTTCCGCGCGCTCGCCCGCGCCGGCCAGCGCCTCGCCGCGTTGAAGGCCGGCGACGTCGATCTGATCGAGGAGCCTTCGACCTCCGACCTGCCGGCGCTGCGCCGCGACGCCACCCTCGCCGTCGTCGAGGCCGTGTCCAACCGCGTGATCTTCGTCGCGCTCGATCAATTCGCCGAGCCCTCGCCCGGCATTCCCAACACCAACGGCAAGAATCCGCTGAAGGACAAGCGCGTGCGCCAGGCGTTGAGCCAGGCGATCGACCGCAAGGCGCTTGCCGACAAGGTGATGGATGGCGCCGCCGTGCCCGCCGGCGACCTGCTGCCCTGGCCCGCCTTCGGCACGCGCAGGGATACGCAGGCCGATCGCTACGACGAGGGTGCGGCCAGGCGGCTGCTCGCGGAAGCGGGCTATCCCAAGGGCTTCTCGATCACCTTGGGGACCCCGAACGGCCGCTATCTCAACGATCTCAAGATCGCGCAGGCGATCGCCGCCACCTGGACGCGCGCCGGCGTGAAGACCGAGGTCGAGGGGCCGCCGCCCGGCGAGTTCTTCCGCAACCGCGACGAAAACCGCTACAGCGCCTATGTCGGCAGCTGGGGCAGCGAGACCGGCGAGATGTCCAATCCGCTTCGCATGCTGGTCGCGACGCCCAACCGCGAGCGCGGCATCGGCGTCAACAATCGCGGCCGCTATTCCAACCCGCGGGTCGATGCCAGGCTGGACGAGGCGTTGCGCACCGTCGACGACAGGAAGCGCGAGGCGCTGCTGCAGGAGGCGGCCAGGCTCGCGATGGCCGACGATGCCGTCCTGCCGCTCTACTTCGAGACCTGGGCCTGGGCGATGCGCCGCGGCGTGACCTATGCAGGCCGCACCGACGGCATGACGCTCGCCCAGTTCGCGAAGCCGGTCCCGAACGCGCGTTAGAGCGGCGAAGCGTCTCGACTGTCAGCATAGTCCATTCAGCCGATTCCAGCTGAATGGACTATGCTCTAGGTGGCGTTGCCGAGCTCGACCTGGACGAGATTGACCCAGTAGGCCGCGCCGGTGGTCAGGATGTCGTCGCTGAAATCATAGAGCGGCGAATGCACGTTCTGGCAACCGCCTTCGCCGGTACCGCCATTGCCGATCATGATGTAGGCGCCGGGCTTCTTCTCGAGCATGAAGGCGAAGTCCTCGGCACCGGCGAGGGGCGCCGCATTCGCCTGCACGTTCTCGCGGCCGACGGTGAGCGCCGCCGCCTCGACCGCGATCTTCGTTTGATCCGCCGCATTCACCAGAGCGGGATAGCGGCGGTGATACTTGCTCACGGCCTCGCAGCCCGCCGCCTTGGCGATGCCGTCGGCGACTTCCGCGAGACGCCGCTGCAGCAGCTCGCGCACGTCGGCGGAGAAGCTGCGCGCCGTGCCCTTGATCAGCACCTCGGACGGAATGACGTTGGGCGAACCCGGCGTGCCGGCCGCGATATGGCCCACGCTCAGCACGGCCGCCTGGGACGGCGTCACGTTGCGGCCGATGATGCCTTGCACCGCGACGATGAACTGCGCCGCCGGATAGGTCGGGTCGGTGCCGCGATCAGGCATGGCGCCATGGCCGCCGGTGCCCTTGAAGGTCACTTCCCAGCTGTCGGACGAGGCGAGCATCGCGCCGGTGCGGATGGCGAAGTGGCCCTTGGGGAAGCCCGGCATGTTGTGCATGCCGTAGACGGCGTCGCAGTTGAACTTGTCGAACAGCCCTTCCTCGATCATCACCCGCGCGCCGCCGAGACCTTCCTCGGCCGGCTGGAAGATGAAGTGGACGGTGCCCGCGAAATCCGGCGCCGCGGCGAGATGCCTGGCCGCGCCCAGCAGCATGGTCGTGTGGCCGTCATGGCCGCAAGCGTGCATCTTGTTGGGAACGGTCGAGGCATAGTCGAAGTCGTTCTTCTCCTGCAGGTGCAGCGCGTCCATGTCGGCGCGCAGCCCGATCGTCTTCTGGCCCGGCCGCGTGCCCTTGAGCGTGCCGACGACGCCCGTCGTGGCGAGGCCGCGATGCACCTCGATGCCCCAGGAGGCGAGCTTGTCGGCCACGATCTGCGACGTCCGCTCCTCCTCGAACGCCGTCTCGGGATGGCGATGGATGTCGCGTCGGATGGCGGTCAGTTCGGCCTGCTGGCCGGCGAGAAGATCGGGCGTGGTGCGGCTCATGAAAAACCCCTTCGATGAAGGCCAGAGACTAGCGGCCGTCCGCGTGCCTTGCCATAAGACTTCGCCGCATCACGGCTGCGAGAGGGAGGAGAGGATGACGATTCGACGGTCTCTATTGGCGGGTAGCGCGCTGGCGCTCGCCGGTGTCGCCATGGCCTTCGCCCAGACACCCGGAAGCGGCCCCTCCGCCGACACCACCAAGCTCCGCGAGGAGCTGATGGCGCTCGAGAAGGGCAGCTGGGACTTCATGCGCGACAAGAACTACGAGGGCATGAAGAACTTCCTCGGCGAGGACGCGCTGCTGATCTTCGGCGACGGCAATCGCTACAACAAGCGCCAGACGCTGGAGCTGATGAAGGACTTCGCGCTGCTCGACCTCAGGATCGAGCCGACCTATGCGGTGCGCATGCTGAGTGGCGACGTGGCCACGCTGCTCTACCGCGTCACCTACACCAGCACCTTCAAGGGTGGAAAGCCCGAGACCATGAAGGTGCTGTCGTCGAGCGTCTATGCGCGGCGCGGCGGCAAGTGGTGGAGCGTGCTGTACCAGGAGACGCCGCTCAAGTGAGCGCACAAAAGAAAACGGCGAGACCAGTTTCCTAGTCTCGCCGCTTCGCACGCACCATCGTCAAGCGTTCGTCGCGCTTGCCGCGGGGCGCGGCTGGCCACTACCCCTCGCGGGGCCGCGTGTGACCGGTGACCTACGGGTTCCCCGCCCGCCATCACCATCCTCGGGGCACGTCCGGTCCATGCGCATGGACCTTCCGCATCGGACCCCGGTACCGGTTTCCCGTCAGCATCCCCCCTCGAGAGGGGTGCCGGCATCCCGACGAAGACGAGTCGCGGGACACTCCAGAAGCCCATCAGCAGCTTTCGCTACCGCGAGGAACCTTACGATCCCTCTCTCCATCCGATGCCCGCTTTCGCGACCACCGAACTTCGTGAGAGCAACCATGTGCCCATGACAGGTTTCCGACAAGCGCGAGAATCGCGGCTTCCCGGTGAGTCAGCGGGATAACGTGGATGGTTTTACACGCCCTACTACAGAGGGTGGCGCCGGGGGGCACAAAGCGCTAAATCCCGCGCCACGATGATCCTTTTTCCCGCGATTGATTTGAAGGACGGCAAGTGCGTGCGGCTGCTGCGCGGAGACATGGCGCGCGCCACAGTGTTCAACGACAGCCCGGCGGCGCAGGCCAAGGCCTTCGCCGCGGCCGGCTGCGAATGGCTGCACCTGGTCGATCTCAACGGCGCGGTCGAAGGCCATCCGGTGAACCAGAAGGCAGTGCAGGAGATCCTGAAGACGGTCGAGGTGCCGGCGCAGCTGGGCGGTGGTATCCGCACCATCGAGAACATCGCGCGCTGGATCGAAGCCGGCGTGAAGCGCGTGATCCTGGGCACCATCGCGGTGAAGGAGCCGGGCCTGGTGAAGGCCGCCTGCAAGCAGTGGCCGGGCCAGGTGGCCGTCGGCATCGATGCGCGCGAGGGCATCGTCGCCGTCGACGGCTGGACCAAGGCGAGCACGGTGCGTGCGCTCGATCTGGCGCTGCGCTTCGAGGACGCCGGCGTGGCGGCCATCATCTACACCGACATCGAGCGCGACGGCGCGATGGGCGGCGTGAACATCGACGCCACCATCACGCTCGCCCAGCACCTCACCACGCCGGTGATCGCCTCGGGCGGCGTGAGCTCGCTCGACGATCTGCGTGAACTCCGGCCGGCGGAAGAGCACGGCATCGTCGGCGCCATCGTCGGCCGCGCGCTCTACGACGGCCGCGTCACCGTGCCCGACGCCATCCGCGTGCTGAAGGGAGAGTAGCGACATGCTCAAGGTCCGCATCATCCCCTGCCTCGACGTTAAGGACGGCCGCGTGGTCAAGGGCGTGCAGTTCGTCGACCTGCGCGACGCCGGCGACCCGGTCGAGCAGGCGCGGGTCTACGACAAGGCCGGCGCCGACGAGCTCACCTTCCTCGACATCACGGCGAGCCACGAGAACCGCGACACCATCCTCGACGTGGTGGGCCGCACCGCCGAGCAGTGCTTCATGCCGCTCACCGTCGGCGGCGGGGTGCGCACGGTCGAGGACATCCGCAAGCTCCTGCTGGCCGGCGCCGACAAGGTCTCGATCAACTCCGCCGCCGTGGCGCGGCCGGAGTTCGTGAAGGAAGCGGCCGAGAAGTACGGCGACCAGTGCATCGTGGTCGCGATCGACGCGCGCCAGAGCGCGCCCGGCAAATGGGAGGTCTTCACCCATGGCGGGCGCAAGGGCACCGGGCTCGACGCGGTCGCGTGGGCCCGGCGCATGACGGACCATGGCGCGGGCGAGATCCTGCTCACCTCCATGGACCGCGACGGCACCAAGTCGGGCTTCGACCTCGCGCTCACCCGGGCGGTCTCGGATGCCGTGCCGGTACCGGTCGTGGCCTCGGGCGGCGTGGGCTCGCTCGACGATCTGGTCAGGGGCGTCACGGAAGGCCATGCCTCGGCCGTGCTCGCCGCCTCCATCTTCCATTTCGGCCAGTTCACGGTCGCCCAGGCCAAGGAACATCTGTCGCAGGCCGGCGTGCCGATCCGGCAAATCTCGCATCGGCCGTGATTTTAGCGTAAGATGCCCGGCAGGCGCCCGATTAAGAGGCGTCGCAGAGTACCCCTCGTATGGCCAAGAAAAAGAAAGCCAAGAAGAAGGCACGCAAGCGCGATGCTGCCGGCGCCGCGGAGGCGCATGTGCTCGACCGGCTCTATGCCGTGATCGACGGGCGCAAGCATGCCGACCCGGACACCTCCTATACCGCCCGCCTGTTCAGCCGCGGCCGCGAGCAGATCGCCAAGAAGCTGGGCGAGGAGGCGGTCGAGACGCTGATCGAGGGCATCCGGGGCGACAAGCCCAAGCTCATCGGCGAGAGCGCCGACATGCTCTATCACCTGCTGACCTTGTGGGTCGCGACCAAGGTCAAGCCCGACGCGATCTGGGCGGAGCTCGCCCGGCGCGAGGGCATTTCCGGCATTGCCGAGAAGGCCGCGCGCAAGCACAAGTGAGGGCATGGCGCCCTACGATCGCAACAACATCTTCGCGCGCATCCTGCGCGGCGAGCTGCCGTGCAAGAAGGTCTACGAGGACGAGTTCGCTCTCGCCTTCCATGACATCAACCCGCTCGCGCCGGTGCATGTGCTGGTGGTGCCCAAGGGCGAGTACGTTTCCAACGCCGACTTCAGCGCCAATGCCGGCCCCGAGCTGATTGCCGGCTTCTGGCGCGCAACGGGCACCGTCGCGCGCCTGCTGGGACTCGACGAGCTGGGCTATCGCATGGTCGCCAATCACGGGCCGAACGGCGGCCAGCTCGTGTTCCATTTCCACGTCCACATCTTCGGCGGCCGGCAGATGAGCCATCGCATGGGCAACATGCCGAGGCCGGACGACAGGTGATCGCCCGCCGCGTGCTGCTGGGGGGAGCGGGCGCTATGGTGGCGACCATGGCCCAGGCGCAGTACCGGCCGACCGGCATCGTCCATCGCGAGATCAAATTCCCCGGAGCCGCGAGCGCGACGCTGGCCGGCACGCTCACGCTCCCGCTGATCACCGAGATCCAGCGCGTGCCGGGCGTCGTGCTGATCGCGGGCAGCGGGCCGACCGACCGCGATGGCAACAATCCGGGGATTCCCGTGCGCGTCGATCTGCTGAAGGACATCGCCGAGCTGCTGGCCCGCGCGGGCATCGCCTCGCTGCGTTACGACAAGCGCGGCATCGGCCAGTCGGCCGCCTATCCGCGCGATTCGCTGGAGAGCCTGGAGCGCTTCTTCGCCTGGAACCTGTTCGTCGAGGATGCGCGCGCCGCCCATGCCGAGTTGCTGCGCCACGACGAGATCAAAGGCTACGCCACCGCCTTTCTCGGCCACAGCGAAGGTGGACTGCTGGCGCTCGCCGCCACGGCGGAAATGGGCAAGTCCGCGCCCTATGCCCTGGTGCTCGCGGGGACGCCCGGCCTGCCGCTGCGCACCATCCTGCACGAGCAGATCGAGCGCGCGACGCCCGGTCTCGTGGAGCCCGCCGAGCGGGTCATGGCGGCGGCGATCGAGAGCGGCCACGTACCGGCCGATGTGCCGGGCGACCTGCAGCCCTTCTTTCCGCGCTATCTGGGACCGTTCCTGCAGGGCGCGCTGACCTTCGATCCGGCGTCGACGGCGGCCGCGCTCGACACGCCCTGCCTGCTGCTGCAGGGCGGCGCGGACACGCAAGTCGTACCCCTGCACGATATCCAGCCGCTGGTCGATGCGCTGGCCCGGCGCAACAAGCCCGGCGAGGTGCTGGTGGCGCCCAACGTCAGCCACAACCTGAAACAGCTGGCCGGGCCGGACGACCCGGGCTTCGCAGGGCCCATTGCGCCGGCGATCGCCGACAAGCTCACGAGCTGGCTCGGCCGCGCGCTCGGCGTCTAGGGAGCGCTAGCGCAAATTGCCGGTGTGGCCGAGCGAGTAGCGGCCGGGTTGCGGCCAGACGGCGAGACCGTGCGGCTCGTGGCCGACCCGGATCTTGTCCATCGCGCCCGAGCTCGTATCGATGCGATAGACCTCGTCGTCGAAGCGGCCCGACAGCCAGAGATACTTGCCGTCGGCGCTGACATTGCCCATGTCGGGACTGCCGCCGCCGGGGACCGGCCAGGTCGCCGTGACCTTGCGCGTGGCGAAGTCGATCACCGACACGCTGCCCTTCGCGACGCCGCGGCCCACGGCCATCTTGTTGGTGCCGCGATTGGCGACATAGAGGGACTTGCCGTCGCGGCTGGGATAGAGGCCATGCGCGCCGACGCCGGTGGCGATGAAACCGACCTGCTTGAAGGAGTCGCCATCGACCACGTGCACGCCGTCGGCCAGCATGTCGGCCACGAAGAACAGCTTGCCGTCGGGCGAGATGCGCACGTCCTGCGGCATGCCGCGCGTCACGCAGATCTCGCCGCCGGTTTCGGTCGTGGCGATCACGGTCACCGGCTGGCGCCGCTCGAACATCGTGAGCTGCGCCACGAGGTCGGGCCGCGTGTAGAACGGGCTGAGCGTCAGTGTGCCGAGCACGGTGCGGTTCACCAGGTCGATCTTGGTGATGGCGCCGTCGAACTCGCAGGTGAACAGCGCGTAGGTGCCGTCGATCGAGAAGTCGGCGTGGTTGACGCCGGCACACTTCGGCACGCGGATCGAGTAGTCGAGCTTGAGCGTGCGCGGGTCGCGGAAGTCGAGGCGCTTCAGCTCCTCGGCGACGACGATCGCCTCCTTGCCGTCGGGCGTCCAATAGAGGTTGTAGGGATCGTCGACGGCGACGGACGGCCCGGGCTTGCCCGTGTACGGATCGATCGGCGTCAGGCTGCCGTCCGTGCGGCCCTCGGCGTTGTTGGCGACCCACAGTGTCTTGAGGTCCCAGGACGGCACGACGTGCTGCGGATTGCGGCCGACCTTGAACGTGTCGACGACCGTCAGCGTCGCGGGATCGATCACCGACACCGTGTTGGAGCGCCGGTTGGGGACATAGATGCGGGAGAGCGCGCCCTGCATGGCCGGGCTGAGCTTGCCGGCCTGCGTCTCGCTGTAGAGGTTGGTGGGATCGGGCACCGGCGGCATGCCGGGCACCGTCGCGATGCGCACGGGACCGGGTTGCGCCGAGGCGAGCAGCGCCGCGACGCCGCAAGCGGCCACGGCCAGGGGAAGGAAAAGCAGACGACGCATATTCATGAGACTAACGCTGATCCTGACGCGCCTTGCGGATGGCCGCCACGCTTTCCTGGATGATGGGTTCGACGCCGAGCTGGCCCAGCGCCGCGGTCGACGGCCGGGCATCGCCCTGGACGCCGAGCGCGCCGTGCGCCTCGCCGAGCCGATCGGTGCGCACGGCGGCGGGATCGATCGCGAGCATCAGCGAGGTGTCGGCCGTGCCCGCATGCGTGCCGATCTCCGCCTCGCTCAGGCCCTTGGCGCGCAGCGCCTGCACATAGGCCGTCCGGGTGGCGGCGTAGTACTCGGCGATGAAATGCGCACGCGTCGTGCTCTTGGCCCAGTCGCGATTGAGCTCGGCCGCGACCGACTTCAGCGCGGCCTGATAGCCGCCGTGATCGCCCAGCAGCACGACGTGGCGGAAGCCCGCCTGCCGGAAGCTCTGCGCCGCCGCGACGAGCGTGGCCTTGAAGGCGGACTCGGGGATCGAGATCGTGCCTGGAAAACGCATATGCTCGGTGGGCGGCGAGATGTTGCCCTCGGGCACGTAGGCCACGACCGGCGCCACCAGCGTGTCGCCCAGCGCCTGGGCGATGCGGCCCGCCAGCACGTGGGCGCGGATATTGTGCTTGCCCAGGGCGATTTGCGGCCCGCTCTGCTCGGTGCCGCCCACGGGGATGATGATGGTGGTGGTCGTCCCGGCCGCCAGCGCGTCGCGCAGCTCGGTCCAGGTCAGGTCCTCGAGATAGAGGCTGTGCGCGGCCGCATCGGCGCCCGGCCCGAACGGACCGAGGCACAAAGCGACCAGCAAAGAAACGACACCCACAACCCGCATCGACGCCCCTCCCGGGGGCGATGGCCTTTTACGGCAAAGGGTATCGGGCCGCCAGTGTCGGCGGCTTTGACATGGCGCAAGGACGCCTGATTTTGCCGATGCTCATGGATCGGACAACCCACCCCGGCCGACCTCACGCCGCCAGGACGGCACGCGGCTCGGTGCGACGATAGCTCAGCGCCTCGGCGATGTGCAGGCGGCGGACGGCATCGGCGCCGTCGAGGTCGGCCAGGGTGCGGGCCACGCGCAGGGTGCGGTGCCAGGCGCGGGCCGAGAGGCCGAGGCGTTCGGCGGCGCGCGTGAGCAGCGCCCGGCCCTCGGCATCGGGCTCGGCGATGGCGGCCAGCAGCTGGCCGTCGGTATCGGCATTGCAGCGCGGCTTGCTCCAGCCGCGCGCCAGATCGCTCAGCAGGCCGGCCGAAGGTTCGGCCTCGATCTGCGTGAGCTTGCCCCCCATTTTCCCTTGGCGATCGAGGGCGGTGAGGCGCTCGCGCTGCACGGTGCGCGCCGCAGCCACGCGGGCGGCGACATCCGCCGAGCTTTCCGCCGGCGGCGGCAAGGCGAGATCGGCGGCATCGACCTTCGGCACGTCGATGCAGAGGTCGATGCGGTCGAGCAGCGGGCCCGAGAGCTTGCCCTGATAGTCCTGCCCGCAACGCGAACGTCCGCACGAACGGCCCGGATCCATGAGATGGCCGCAGCGACAGGGATTCATGGCGGCGATGAGCTGGAAGCGCGCCGGATAAGTGACGTGCGCCGCGGCGCGCGAGACCGTGACACGGCCGGTCTCGAGCGGCTGGCGCAATGCTTCGAGCGTGGCGCGGCCGAACTCGGGCAGCTCATCGAGGAACAGTACGCCATGATGGGCGAGCGACACCTCCCCCGGCCGCGCCCGCGTGCCGCCGCCGACCAGCGCCTGCAAGGTCGCCGAGTGATGCGGATCGCGGAAGCTGCGACGGCGCGAGAGCTTGCCGTCGCCGCCGTCGCCCGCGAGCGAACGCACCATGGTCGCTTCCAGCGCCTCGTCGGGCTGCAGCGGCGGCAGCAGGCCGGGCAGGCGCGCCGCCAGCATCGACTTGCCCGAGCCGGGTGGGCCGATCATCAGGAGGTTGTGGCCGCCCGCCGCCGCCACTTCGAGCACGCGCTTGGCCGTCTCCTGGCCCTTGATTTCGCTGAGATCGGGATAGGCGGGCGCATCGTCCGACATCACCGCCTGCGGCGTCGGCAGGGTCTGCTGACCGCGCAAGTGGTTGATCAAGGCGAGCAGCGAGGGCGCCGCGATCACCGCCGGCCGTTCGCGCTCTTCTTCAGGGTCGAAGCCGCCCCATGCCGCCTCGCCGCCGCAAGTCGCCGGACAGATGATGCCGCGCCCGCCATTGGCGGCGGCGATGGCCGCGGGCAGCACACCCGGCACGCGGATCAGGCTGCCGTCGAGCGCAAGCTCGCCCAGCGCCACGAATCCCGCGACACTTTCCTTGGGCAGCACGCCCATCGCGGCCAGGAGACCCAGCGCGATCGGCAGATCGTAGTGGCTGCCTTCCTTGGCGAGATCGGCGGGCGAGAGATTGACCGTGACCCTCTGCGGCGGCAGCGTCAGCCCGATCGCCCGCAGGGCGGCGCGAATGCGCTCGCGGCTTTCGCCGACCGCCTTGTCGGCCAGCCCCACCATGGCGAAGGCGATATTTCCCGGCGCCACCATCACCTGAACGTCGATCGGCAGGACATCCACGCCCTGGAAAGCCACCGTCCGCACCCGTGCCTGCATGCCGTTCTCCCGGTCCAAAACGAGAACAATCTATATACGAATAAGATGTAAGTAAATCTCGTATAAGTTGTATCGACGGCAGGAAATCGGGCTGATTGAATGCGCGCCCGATGAAACGTCGCTCCTTATTTCCGTTCGTCGCGGGCGTGCTGGCAGCGCCTGCCGCCTATGCCTGGCCCGACCAGTCCATCCGCGTGGTCGTGCCCTTCACGCCGGGCACCGGGCCCGACATCATCGGCCGTTTCGTGGCCGAGAAGCTGTCGCCCAAAGTCGGCCAGCCGGTGGTGGTCGACAATGTCGCCGGCGCCTCGGGCAACATCGGCAGCGCGCAAGTGGCGCACGCCAAGCCCGACGGGCTCACGGTCATGTCGTCGGTCAACACGCTGGTGATGAATGCCAGCCTCTACAAGAACCTGCCCTACGATCCGGTGAAGGACTTCCAGCCGCTAACGCTCACGGCCTGGGGGGCGCTGGTGCTGGTCGCGAACCCCAAGCAGGCGCCCAACACGCTCGGCGAACTGGTGACGGCCGCGAAGGCCGCACCCCGCACCCTCACCTATGGCAGCCCGGGCATCGGCACGCCGCATCATCTTTCGATGGCTCTGGTCGAATCGATGGCCGGCATCGAGCTGTTGCACGTGCCCTACAAGGGCACGGCGGGCGCGGTGCAGGATCTGCTGGGCGGGCAGATCGGCTACATGTTCCTGCCGGTTCATGTCTCCGCGCAATACATCCGCGCCGGCAAGCTGAAGGCGATCGCCGCCGGCAGCCCCAAGCGCCTGCCGCAGCTTCCCGATGTGCCGACCTTGATCGAGCAGGGTCTCGTCGGCGCCGATGTCGACATGTGGTACGGCCTGTTCGCGCCGAAGGGTACGCCCGCCGACATCGTGGCGCGCTACACCGGGGACGTGACCGCGATCCTACAAGCACCTGAGGCGAAGCAAGTGTTCGAGGCGCAGGGCCTGCTGCCCACGACATCGACGCCCGAGGAGCTCGGCGCGATCGTCCTGCGCGACCGCGACCGCTGGGCCCAAGTCGTCGCCAAGCGCGGGATCACCGCCGAATGAAGACCGACGTCCTGATCGTCGGCGGCGGCATCGGCGGTCTCACGCTCGCGCTCAGCCTGCATCAGGCCGGCATCTCGTGCCGCGTCTTCGAGGCGGCGTCCGAAATCCATCCGCTGGGCGTCGGCATCAACATCCTGCCGCACGGCATGCGCGAGCTGACCGAGCTCGGCCTCGCCGACAAGCTTGCGTCCTTCGCGATCGAGACGCGCACGCTCGCCTATTACAGCCGCTACGGAAAGCCGATCATCAGCGACCAGCGCGGCCGCTATGCCGGCTACGACTGGCCGCAGCTCTCCATCCATCGCGCCGACCTGCACAAGGTGCTGCTCGCCGCAGCGCAGGCACGACTCGGCACCGACGCGGTGAAGCTCGGCCATCGGCTCACGAAAGTCGATCAGGACGCCGCGAGCGTGACCGCGCATTTCGACAACGGTCATGTCGAGCAGGGCAAGGTCGCAATCGGCTGCGACGGCATCCATTCGGCCGTGCGCCGCCAACTCTTCCCGAATGAAGGCCCGCCGAAATATTCCGGCGTCAACATGTGGCGCGGCGCGGTGCGCTGGCCGGGCTTTTTGGGCAACGACACAATGCTGTCGTCGGGCTGGATGACGGTCGGCAAGACGGTGATCTACCCCATCCGTCCCGGCACGCCGGGAACCGACGGCAAGCCGTTGATCAACTGGGTCGCCGAACTGGAAATGCCCGAGGCCGTGCGCCAGGACTGGACCGGCCGCGGCCGGCTCGAGGACATGATGCCGGCCTTCGCGAACATCCATTTCGACTTCCTCGACATCACCGGCATGATGGAAGCGACGGAAGAGATCCTCGAATACCCGATGGTCGATCGCGATCCGCTGGAGCGCTGGAGCTTCGGCAGGATCACCCTCTCGGGCGACGCCGCGCATCCCATGTATCCGCGCGGCTCCAATGGTGCCGGCCAGGCGATCGTCGATGCGCGCTGCCTCGCGGGCGAGATCAAGAAGCGCGGCGCCGCACCGGAAGCCCTCACCGCCTACGAGGTCGTGCGTCGGCCAGCGACAGCCAAGGTCGTGCTGACAAATCGCAGCGATCCGCCCGATGCCATCCTGCGCGAAGTGTGGACCCGTTCCGGCGGCCGCGACTTCGACCGCATCGAGGAAGTGATGCCGCAGAACGAGCTGCAGGCCATCCTCGACCATTACAAGAAGGTCGCAGGTTTCGATCACGAAACGTTGCGCAACCGTCCGAGCTTCGTCTGAGTTCGCAAACCTGCACCTAGTATGTATAAGGTGGCGCTTCTGCGGGGGCGATGTCATGGGTAAGCGGATAGCGTGAACTTGAGGCGGCGCGATCTGATCGCGGCCGTCGCGTTGCCGTTCAGCGCAAGCGCGCAGGAGCGGCCGCGCCGCGTCGGCGTTCTCTCGGGACTGACGGAGCAGGACCCCGCGACCGTGGCACGCCTCGCGGCCTTCCGCGCCGGCATGGAAGCGGCTGGCTGGCACGAGGGCCGCAACCTCACCATCGACACCCGTTACGCGCCCAACACGCCCGAGATCGCCCGGCGTCTGGTGGACGAGTTGCTGGCGCTCAAGCCCGATATCCTGGTGGTCCAGGGGCCGGCTGTCGCCGCCGCGCAGAAGGCGACCTCGACCGTGCCGATCGTGATGGTGGTCCTGCCTGATCCGGTGGGCGCAAAGATCGTGAGCAGCCTCGCCCATCCCGGCGGCAACATCACCGGTTTCACCTCGACCGAGCCCAGCTTCGGCGCCAAGTGGATCGAGCTGCTGCATGAGGTGAAGCCGGACCTCAAGCGCGTGCTCGTGTTCTGGCACAACGACACGACGATGTATCAATCGAACTTCGCCGATGCGGGCCGTCACTTCGCGGTGGAGGTCGTACAGAAGCATGTCGAGACGCCCGACGAGATCGAACCCACCATCACTGCTTTCGCCAGCCACCCCGACGGCGGCCTCGTGCTGCCGACCGACGCGTTCACCGCGATCAATCGCAAGGCGATCATCGAACTTTCGCTGCGCCACAAGCTGCCGCTGGTCACGGGCAATCCGCCGTTCCCGGAGGATGGCGGCCTGATGTTCTACGGCGCCGACATCATCGACATCTATCGGCGCGCCGCTGTCTACGTCGATCGCATCCTGAAGGGCGCCGCTCCCGGCGAACTGCCGGTGCAGCAGCCGACGACCCTGCAGCTGGTCATCAACTTGAAGACCGCCGCCGCCATGGGACTCAAAGTGCCGCCCTCCCTGCGTGTGCGTGCCGACCAGGTGATCGAATGAAACGCCGCGCTCTCCTTGCCGGCTTGATTGCCGCCCCCACGACCGTACGCGCCCAGGCGAGGCCCGACGGCAAGAAGATCGGCTACGTCTATGTCGGGCCGCAGTCGAACGCCACCTCGCGCCTCGAGATCATCCTGGCGGGCGTACGCGCCTCGGGGCAGGCATTGTCGAAGGACGATGTCGTCTTCCGCGTCACCGAGGGCGATCCGGCCAAGCTCGACGCCACCGTCAAAGAGGTGCTCGACCATAAGATCACGGCGTTCATCGCGGGCGGTCCTGCAACCTTGCGCGCGGCGCTGCGGCTGACCAAGACGCTGCCGATCCTCGCCTACGATTTCGAGAGCGACCCGGTGGCGGAGAAGTACGCGCAAAGCATTGCGCGGCCGGGCGGCAACGTCTCGGGCGTCTTCCTCGATCTGCCGGGCTTCGCCGGCAAATGGATCGAGCTGTTGCGCGAATGCATGCCCCAGCTCGCCCATGTCGCGCTGATCTGGGACCCCACCGCCGGCCGGCTGCAGGCAGACGCGGTGACCAGGGTCGCAGAGTCGCTCGGCCTCAAGACCGACCTGCTGCAAGTCGGAGGACCTGGGGACTACGCGGCTGCCTTCGCCGCCGCCCGTGCGCGCAGCGCGCAGGCGGTCGTGCTCTTGTCCTCGCCGATGGTCTTCGTCCAGGTCAAGGCGCTGGGCGAGATGGCCGCGCGCGAACGCATGCCCGCGATCACCATGTTCGGCGAGTTCGCTAGGGGCGGCGGCATGATCGGCTACGGGCCGAGCCTGTTCGGCGCCTTCAGGCAGGCGAGCTTCATGGCCGGCAAGGTGCTGGGCGGCGCGTCGGTGGCAACGATGCCGATCGAGCGGCCCTCGACCTACGAGATGGTCGTCAACCAGCGCAGCGCCGAGACGATGGGCATCAAGATCCCCGCTTCGGTCCAGGCGCGCGCCGATGAGCTGGTCGAATGAAGCGGCGCGTTCTTCTAGCCGCCGGTCTTGCGGCGGGCCTTCCGGCGGCTGTCGGTGCCCAACCTGCGGCCCTGCCGCGCATCGCCTATGTCAGCGGCCGCTCGCTCGCCAACGACGGGCATCTGTTGAAGGCGTTCGAGAAAGGGCTGAAGTCGGAAGGCTTCGTCGACGGCCAGAACGTCACGATCGACGTGCGCTGGGCCGACGGCAATTTCAGCAAGGTGCCCGCCCTGCTGAAGGAGCTGATGGCGCTGAAGCCCACGCTGATCGCCGCCGTCGGCGGCAATCCCGTGAGCGTGGCCGCCAAGCAGGAGACCGCGACCATTCCGATCGTGTTCGGCGCCGGCGCCGATCCGACGCAGATCGGCCTGGTGAGCAGCCTCAGCCGGCCGGAAGGCAACCTGACCGGCATCACCCTGTGGACGAGCGAGCTCGACGTCAAACGCCTCGACCTCTTGCGCGAGATGGTGCCCAACGCGAACAAGGTCGCGCTGCTCACCAACCCGACCAACCCGGGCGCGGCCAAGGAACAACAGGCCATGGAGGCGGCGAGCGGCACGCTCGGCATGAAGCTCGACATCTTCAACGCTTCGAGCACCTCCGAGATCGAGCGCGCCTTCGATCAGATGCCTGCGGGCAAATTCGACGCGCTGTCCGTGGTGGGCGACGCCTTCCTGATCAACCGGCGCGACAGGATCGTGAAGCTCGCGGCCGAGCGCCGGCTGCCGGCCATCTATCCCGCCCGCGAATTCGCCGACGAAGGCGGGCTCGCGAGCTACGGCACGCGCTGGGCTGACATGTACGTGATCATCGGCACCTATGCCGGCCGCATCCTCAAGGGCGCCAAGCCCGCCGACCTGCCGATCCAGCGGCCGACGGGATATGAGCTGGTGATCAACCAGCGCACGGCCAGGTCGCTCGGCCTCTCGCTGTCGCAGATCCTGCTCGCCCGCGCCGACGAGGTGATCGAGTGAGACGGCGCCACCTGCTTGTCAGCGCCCTCGCGCTTCCTGCCCAGGCGCGTGCGCAGCAGGCAAAGGTTCCGACGATTGGCTGGCTTCATCCCGGTTCGCCCGAGGGCTCGAGCGAACGCATCGCGGGATTCATCAAGGGCCTCGGCGCACAGGGCCTCGTCGACGGCCGTAACGTGGCGATCGACTATCGCTGGGCGCGCGGCGACTACGATCGTCTGCCCGCTCTCGCGACCGAGCTGGCGAACCGGCCCGTCGACGTCATCGTCTCCGGGCCGATCAATTCGACCGTAGCCGCCAAGGCAGCGACCACGACGATCCCCATCGTTTTCACGATCGGCACCGATCCCATGGCGTTCGGCCTGGTCGCCAGCCTGAACCGGCCCGGCGGAAATCTCACCGGCGTGGCCGAGCAGATCAGCGAGTTGTTGCCCAAACGCCTGCAGCTGCTGCACGAGCTGTTGCCAACGGCGAAGCGCGTCGGTGTGCTCTTCAACGCCAAGAACCCCAACGGCAGGACCAACCTGCCCACCCTGCAAGCCGCGGCAGTCTCGTTGGGCGTCAATCTCACGATGATATCCGCCGCGGGCGAGAGCGAAGTCGCGCAGGCGCTCGAGGCGGCCGCCGCAACCATCGACGCCCTGTTCATCGACGGCGACCCGAATTTCAGCGCGATGACCGGCAAGCTGGCCAACCTCACGGCTCGGCTTCGCCTGCCGGCCGTCTACTACGATCGCAGCTTCGCCGTGGCAGGCTGCCTGATGAGCTATGGCCCCTCGGTCGGCGCCATGTACGGACGGGCAGCGAACTATGTCGCGCGCATCCTCAAGGGAGCAAAGCCCGATGAGCTGCCCGTCGTTCAGCCGGAGCAATTCCAGCTCGTGGTCAATCTGAAGACCGCGCGGGCGCTCGGCATAGCCGTCCCACAGTCGATCCTTGGTCGCGCCGATGAGGTGATCGAATGAAGCGGCGTGCGTTGCTTGGTTCTCTCGCGGCGCTGCCGGTTGCGGCGCAGGCACAAACAAACGCAACGAAGGTCGTGGGCTTCCTGCACAGCGGCGAGCCGACCTATCTGCCCGCCATCATGGAGCGCCTGCGCAAGAGCCTCGCCGAGCAGGGCTTCGTCGACGGCAAGAACCTGCGCATCGAGACCCGCTTCGCCGCGGGCCGCTACGAGCGGATCCCGGCGCTGGCCAGGGAGCTCCTGGACCTCAGGATCGATGCCGCGCTGGCCGTCGGCGGCTCCGAGCCGGTCAATGCCTTCAAGGCGGCGACATCGACCGTGCCGATCGTGTTCATGAGCGCCATCGATCCCGTGCGCGCGGGGGTCGTGCAGAGCCTCAGCCGGCCCGGCGGCAACGTCACCGGCGTCAGCCTGGTCGGCGCTTCGCTCGAGCCCAAGCGGCTCGAAGTGCTGGCGCAGCTCGTGCCGGGGAAGGGGCCGCTCGCGGCGCTGGTGAACCCGAGATATGTCGGCGTCGATCAGCAGCGCGAAGCCTTGCGCGCCGCGGCGGGCACGCTCGGACGGCCGATCGAGTTCGTCGAGGCGGTGACCGCCGCCGACATCGATACCGCGTTCAGGACCGCCGCCGAGCGCCATTGCGTGGGCCTGACGCAAGCTCAGGACCCGCTGTTCGCCAGCGCCATCCCGCAGATCGTCGCCGCGGCGGCGCGCGAGAAGCTGCCGGCCGTCTATCAGGGCCGCGAGTTCGTCGAGCGGGGCGGGCTCGCGAGCTACGGCACGAACTTCGTCGCGGCCTTCGGCGATGCCGGCACCTATCTCGGCCGCCTCCTGAAGGGCGCCAAGCCCGCGGACCTTCCGGTGATGCAGCCGACCAAGTTCGAGTTCGTCGTCAACCTCAAGGCCGCGCACGCGATCGGCCTCGAGCTTTTCCCCAGCGTCGTCTCGAATGCCGACGAGGTGATCGAGTGAAGCGGCGCGTCCTTCTCGCGGCCTTGGTTTCGATGCCAGCGACCGCCGCGCGCGCGCAGGCGATGCCGCGCGTGGGCTTCCTGGTGGCGGGCGATGCGGAGCCGGCCTGGACCCTGTTCCGCAAGGAAATGGCCGCGCTGGGTCACATCGAGGGCAAGACCATCGCCTACGAATTCCGCCACGCCGAAGCCGCCGGCCCTCAGCTCGACGCCTTCGCGGCCGAGCTGGTGGGCCTCAAGGTCGACGTGCTGGTGCCGATCCTCTCGCCCGCGATCGTGGCGGCGCGCAAGGCGACGACGACCCTCCCGATCGTCTTCTTCGGCGCGGCGCCCGACATCGGCGGCATCAACAACGTGGCGCGGCCCGAGGGCAACCTGACGGGCGTGTTCAGCCCGAGCTCGACGCTCGCCGGCAAGGGACTGCAGCTCTTCCATTCGATCAAGCCCGAGATGAAGCGCTTCGCCGCCCTGCTGAACGACCGCGATCCCTTCCACGTCCCCCTCCAGCACGATCTCCAGGCCGCGGCCGATGCCGAGAAGATCGAGCTTTTGCCGATCCTGGTGAAGGCGCGCGAGGAGCTGCCCCGGCGGTTCGCCGAACTG
>DATJWN010000042.1:0-10297 GCA_035501235.1 Reyranella sp. | reverse complement strand
CAAATTCGCCTACAGAACTCCGCGCCGGATCTGGTCCAGCTCGATCGACTCGAACAGCGCCTGGAAATTGCCCTCGCCGAAGCCTTCGTTGCCGCGGCGCTGGATGATCTCGAAGAAGATCGGACCGATCACCGTTTGGGTGAAGATCTGCAGCAGCAACCCGCCGCCCTTGGTCGGCGCCCCGTCGATCAGGATGCGATCGGCGCTCATGCGCTGCAGGTTCTCCCCATGGCCCGGCAGGCGGGCATCGACCTGTTCGTAATATGTATCGGGCACGTCCTGGAACGGCACGTCCCTCTGCTTGAGAGCCTCCACGGCGTCGTAGATGTCGCCGGTGCCGAGCGCGATGTGCTGGATGCCCTCGCCGTGATAGGCCGAGAGATATTCCTGGATCTGGCTCTTGTCGTCCGAGCTTTCGTTGATCGGGATGCGGATCTTGCCGCACGGGCTGGTCATCGCCTTGGACTTGAGGCCGGTGAGCTTGCCCTCGATATCGAAGTAGCGGATCTCGCGGAAATTGAAGAGCCGTTCGTAGAAGTCGGCCCATTCGCCCATGCGGCCGCGATGCACGTTGTGGGTCAGGTGGTCGATATAAGTGAGGCCCACGCCCTTGGGATTGTGGTCCACGCCCGGCAGCCATTCGAAATCGACGTCATAGATGCTGCCCTTCTCTCCGTAGCGATCGACCAGATAGATCAGCGAATCGCCGATGCCCTTGATCGCCGGAATATTGAGCTCCATCGGCCCGACCTTGTTTTCCACCGCCCAGGCACCGAGCGACAAAGCGCGCTTGTAGGCAAAAGCAGCATTCTTCACGCGCAGCGCGATGGCGCAGATCGAAGGACCATGCACGCGCGCGAAGCCTTGGGCGAAGCTGTCGGGCTCGGCGTTCACGATGAAGTTCACATCGCCCTGACGGTAGAGAGAGACGTCCTTGGAGCGGTGTTTGGCAACCTTCACGAAGCCCATGCTTTCGAAGAGCCTGCCGAGCGCCTCGGGGTCGGGGGCGGTGTACTCGACGAACTCGAAGCCGTCGGTGCCCATCGGGTTCAGGGGATCGGCCTCGAGCAGTTTGGGGTCGCCGACACTTGCCATGATTGACCTCCAAAGCAGATTAGTTTCATATGTAACTATTATGGCCGAGCCCGCGCAAGCCCTCGAACTCGAGAAATTTCTCCCCTACCGCCTCTCCGTCCTGGCCCAGATCGTGAGCGAATCGCTGCATGACCTTTACGCCAGGCCGTTCGACCTGACCGTGACCCAATGGCGGGTCATGGCGGCCCTGGGCCGTTTCGCCCCGCTGACGGCCTCGGATGTGGGTAAACGCATCGTCATGGACAAGGTGGCCGTGAGCCGGGCGGTCGCAGGCCTCGCCCAACGCGGGCTTGTGGAAAAGGTGACAGACCGTGAAGACCGCCGCCGCGAGCAGCTCAGGCTGAGCGCCAAAGGCCGCGCCATGCACGCCAAGATCGTGCCCCTGGCACTCGACTACGAGGCCCGCCTTTATAAGGGGCTGAGCGCAGAGGAGCGGCGGGCCTTCGACACCCTGTCCGACCGGCTGTTTGCCCGCGCGGAGGCCCTCAGGCTATAAGGCCCGCGACTTTAAGGAATGTGGAGGCACCCTTGGCCGCGAAGGCCGCCCGGCGTCCACCGGCCAGGAAGAAGCCGGTGCTGGTGCTCAATGGGCCCAATCTCAACATGCTGGGCAAGCGGCAGCCGGAAATCTACGGCCGCGAGACGCTGGCCGATGTCGAGGCGGCCTGCCGCCAAGAAGCCGCGCGCCTCGGTCTCGCCGTCGAATTCGCCCAGAGCAACCACGAGGGGACGCTGGTCGATCGTATCCAGGCCGCCCGCGAGGCCAACAGCGGCATCGTCATCAATGCCGGCGCCTATACCCACACCTCCGTCGCCTTGCTCGACGCGCTGAACGCCGCCGAGCTGCCGGTGGTCGAGGTTCACATTTCCAACATCTACAAGCGTGAAAGCTTCCGCCACCGCTCATATATAAGTCCGGCGGCGGTCGGCGTGATCGCGGGTCTCGGCGTCCACGGGTATCTCCTGGCGCTGCAGGCCCTTGCACGCTTGCTGGCACGCTGAATATTCACCGGGAGCGTCTTTGATGGCCAAGTTCGAGATGGATACCGAGTTCATCCGCAAGCTGGCGTCGCTGCTGGAAGAAACCGGTCTCGGCGAGATCGAGATGGCCGACGGTGACCGTCGCATCCGGGTCGCTCGCCCGACCACCATTGCAGCGGCCGCTCCAGTGGCACAGATGGCCGTCGCCACGCCTGCCGGCGCCGCTCCCGCCGTTGCCGTCCTTCCCGTGGTCGCGGCCGCGGCCGACCATGCCAGCCATCCCGGCGCCGTGAAGTCGCCAATGGTCGGTACGGCCTATCTCTCGCCGGAGCCGGGCAAACCCGTCTTCGTCCATGTCGGCGACAAGGTCACGGCTGGCCAGACCATCCTCATCATCGAGGCGATGAAGACCTTCAATCCCATCAAGGCGCCAAAGGCCGGCACGGTCACGCAGATCCTGGTCGACGACAAGCAACCGGTCGAATTCGGCCAACCGCTGATAATCGTCGAATAGCGCCACGGCGATGTTCGAGAAGGTCCTGATCGCCAACCGCGGCGAGATCGCGCTCCGCATCCATCGCGCCTGCCGCGAGATGGGCATCGCGACGGTCGCGGTGCACTCGACCGCCGACAGCGACGCCATGCATGTGCGCCTCGCCGACGAGCGCGTCTGCATCGGCCCGCCGCCGGCGCGCGAAAGCTATCTCAACATCCCGGCCATCCTGTCCGCCGCCGATATCACCGGCGCCGATGCCATTCACCCGGGCTACGGCTTCCTGTCGGAGAACGCGCTGTTTGCCGAGGCGGTCGAAGCGCACGGCATCACCTTCATCGGTCCGACGTCGCAGCACATCCGCATGATGGGCGACAAGATCGTGGCCAAGCAGACCGCCGAAGAGCTTGGCCTGCCGCTGGTGCCGGGTTCGCCCGGCCCGGTGGGATCGCTCGAGGAGATCGTGACCCTGGGCGAGAAGATCGGCTGGCCGGTCCTCATCAAGGCCGTGGCCGGCGGCGGCGGGCGCGGCATGAAGGTCGTGAACGGTCCCGACGAAGCCGGCGAGGCCTATGCGCTGGCCCGCGCCGAGGCCAAGGCCGCGTTCAACAACGATTCGGTCTATGTCGAGAAGTATCTCGGCAAGCCGCGCCATATCGAGATCCAGGTGCTGGGCGATGGCCATGGCGATGGCGTCCATCTGGGCGAACGCGATTGCTCGCTGCAGCGGCGCCATCAGAAGGTGCTGGAGGAAGCGCCCTCACCTGCTCTCAACCCCGAGCAGCGCGCGCGCATCGGCGAGCTCGCGGCCGCCGCCGTGCGCAAGCTCAAGTATCGCGGCGCCGGCACGATGGAGTTCCTGTTCCAGGACGGCGAGTTCTACTTCATCGAGATGAACACCCGCCTGCAGGTCGAGCATCCCATCACCGAGGCCGTGACCGGCATTGACCTTGTCCGCGAGCAGATCCGCATCGCCGCCGGCGGACCGCTGGCGCTGCGCCAGCAGGACATCGTGTTCAACGGCCATGCCATCGAGTGCCGCGTGAATGCCGAGAATCCCGAGACCTTCACGCCCTCGCCCGGCAAGGTGATCGACTACCATCCGCCCGGCGGCCTCGGCGTGCGCGTCGACTCGGGCCTCTATGCCGGCTATTCGATCCCGCCCTTCTACGATTCGATGGTCGCCAAACTGATCGTGAGCGGCCCCAGCCGCAACGAATGCCTGATGCGGCTGCGCCGTTCGCTCGAAGAGTTCGTGATCGGCGGCATCGAGACCACCATTCCGCTGCACCAGAAGATCATCCAGCAGACCGAGTTCATCGACGGCGAGTACAACATCCACTGGCTGGAGAAGCTGGTCGGCCTCAAGAAATAGCAGGCGGATGCTGGAGATCACGCCCGACCTCCTGCTGCAGGCCTATCGCATCGGCGTCTTCCCCATGGGCGAGCGCCGGGACGATCCCCGACTCTATTGGCTCGATCCCCGGCTGCGGGCGGTCCTGCCACTCGACGGCTTCCACTTGCCCAAGCGTCTGGCGCGCACCGTGCGCTCCGGCGCCTTCGAGGTGAGCGCAGACACGTCCTTCGTCGAGGTCATGCGGGCCTGCGCCGAGCCCCGGCCCGGCCATCCGGAGAGCTGGATCAACGAGCCGATCATCGGCCTTTATTCCGAGCTGTTCGCCCGCGGCCATGCCCACAGTGTCGAATGCCGCGTCGACGGCGAGCTGGTCGGCGGCCTCTACGGCGTCTCGGTCGGGGCGGCCTTCTTCGGGGAAAGCATGTTCAGCCGCGTGCGCGACGCGTCCAAGGTAGCGCTGGTCCATCTCGTGGCACGCCTGATCAAGGGCGGATTCCGCCTGCTCGACTGCCAGTTCATGACCGAGCATCTACGCAGCTTCGGCGCGATCGAGGTGCCGAGGGACGATTTCCGCGCCCTTCTCGCCGTCGCGATCGACGGCACTGCCACGTTTCAGCGCGCGCTGGGTGGCGAGGATCCCTGCGCCATCGTGCAAGCCAACACGCGGACGTCGTAAACGCCGTCATCGAGCGCCGAGAGCGAGGGCGTGGACGCGAACATCCAGCCGGCGAACAGCTTCTGCTCGGGCTGGCCGGGCTTGTGGTCGACGATGGTGAGATAGGCCGCAGCCTCGGGCGGCGCGTCGGGCGTGTTGACCAGGCAATCGCCGACGGTGATGGCGAGCGTGCCGAAGGTCGTGGCCTCTCCCACCGGCGCGTAGAAGCGGCGCGTGCGCGCCGTCACCTTGTCCAGCCCCTGCAGCTCCGCAACCCGCTTGCCCGGCCCGTCGGGTATGGCGCGCAGGGTGGCGGAAGCCTGCGAGGCCGGCGTGGCCGGCAGCGTCTGGGCGACGGCCGTGCTCAGGCCGGCGACGAAAGCCGCGAGGACCGCGATGGCGCGCACGATCAGTCTTTCTTGGCGTGCGGGACTGTAAGCCCTTCGATCAGCTCGTGCAGGGCCGCCTTGATCTGTTCGGCGTCGCATCCCATCAGGACTCCATCCTCGAGCGCATCGGCGCAGAGACCTTCGATTTCCTGGATGTTCTGGTTGAGGACTTTGATCTTTTCGAGGCACGACACCGGCTTGCCATCGGACTGGCGCCAGACCGGCGGGGACTTCGGCGTGCGGGCGTTCATTTGTTCACGCTGCCATACATGATCTTCGCGATAAGCTCTGTGAGCGAGATCGCATCCTGCGTCTTCTCGATCTCGCCGCCCTTGGCCAGCATCTTGCTGTCGCTACCAGGATCGAGCACGACGATCATGCCGCCCAGCAAGGACTCGCTCACGATCTTGGCGTCGGTGTCGGCCGGCAGCGGCACGCTGGAAGCCACCGCCATGTGAACCACCGCCTGGTAGGTCTTGCGGTCGAGATCGATCGACGTGACTGTCCCGATCTTCACACCGCTCATCGTGACATCCGAGCCGCGCTTCAGCCCGTCGATGCGGCCGAAGCGGGCGACGATCTCGTAGCCGTCGGGACCGCTGCGATCGGACTTGGAGAAGGCATAGAAGACAAAGACGCCGGCCACCAGAAGCACCAGCGCGCCCACGATCGTTTCGACGACATTGCGGCCCACGCCGTTCCTCCCGCTAGCTCGGCCGCCACGCCTCGTACGCCGGCTTAGGCTTGTTATCGGACGTCACCAACGCGGATCCGGGCGGCCGATAGGCAAGGCCGGTGCCGCTCAGGTTCGGCTCGTGCTCCTTCTGCCACTTCTTGCGCGGCAGGCCGCCGGCCGGCGGCGGTTCGGCGAAAGTGTGATGCAGCCAGCCGTGCCAATCGGGCGGCACGCGCGAGGCTTCGACCACGCCGTTGTAGATCACCCAGCGCTTGCGACGACGTCCGGCGATCACGCGCTTGTCCTGGTAGTAGCGATTGCCTTCTGCATCCGTGCCGACGAGTTCGCCGCGCATTTTGGTGAAGAGCCAGGTGCCGAAGGTCATGCAAACACTCTCTCGAAAACCGCTGCGCCGCTTGTACGCGGGCGCCTCAAGAGTAGCAACGCGACGCATGGGATCACGCGACGATCATCGTTCGTCGTCATGCGATTCGGCGCGTCTTGGAGCGCTGTTGCCCACTTGCATCATGTAGTACCATCAATGCACAGCTCTACAAAATGTAGTTGCGCACACAAGATTTTGTAATTTACTATCGTCTCGTGCCCATATCTGCGTGCTCAGGAACATACGAGCACACCCCGCGAAGAGACCTAACGACGGGAACTGGGCACGGGGGATCGTAGATGCGCTTCGAGCGTCGGTACACGCGAGCAGGACATTCGCCATTCGAAGGAATGGCGTTTCGTGCTGTCGATTCCGACATCCGCAATCCCGACGGCACGACGATCTTCCATCAGGATGGCATCGATGTGCCCGCGTCATGGTCGCAGGTCGCCGCCGACGTGCTCGCGCAAAAGTATTTCCGCCGTGCCGGCGTCGCGCGTTGCCTGAAGCAGATCGCCGAAGACGACATGCCGCGCTGGTTGTGGCGTTCGGTGCCCGACGAGGCCGCCCTTGCCGACCTCTCCGCCGAGCAGCGCTACGGCGGCGAAACCAGCGCCCGCCAGCTGTTCCACCGCATGGCCGGCGCCTGGACCTACTGGGGCTGGAAGGGCGGCTACTTCGACAGCGAGCAGGACGCCCGCGCCTTCTACGACGAGCTTTGCTTCATGCTGGCGGCGCAGATCTGCGCGCCCAACTCGCCGCAATGGTTCAACACCGGTCTCCATTGGGCCTACGGCATCGACGCCCCCGGCCAGGGTCACTGGTACGTCGATCATCGTGACGGCAGCGCTCATGAATCCCAATCGGCCTACGAACGGCCGCAGCCTCACGCCTGCTTCATCCAGAGCGTCTCGGACGAGCTGGTGAACGAAGGCGGCATCATGGACCTCTGGGTCCGCGAGGCGCGCCTCTTCAAGTACGGCTCGGGCACCGGCACCAATTTCTCGAACATCCGGGCAACCGGCGAGAAACTGTCGGGCGGTGGGCAGTCGTCGGGCCTGATGTCCTTCCTCAAGGTCGGCGACCGGGCGGCCGGCGCCATCAAGTCGGGCGGCACGACGCGGCGGGCGGCCAAAATGGTCGTAGTCGACGTCGACCATCCCGACATCGAGGAATTCATCGCCTGGAAGATGCTCGAGGAGCAGAAGGTGGCGGCGCTGGTCGCGGGCTCGCGGCTCGCCAACCGACACCTGAACGCCATCATGCGCGCCTGCGAGGATGGATTCGAACCCAAGGCCAACCCCCGGCTCAGGCGCGAGATCGTGGCTGCGCGCAAGGCCGAGCTGCCGGAGAACTACATCCAGCGCGTCATCCAGTTCGCGCGCCAGGGCTATCGGCACATCGAATTTCCGGCGCTGGACACCGATTGGGATTCGGATGCCTACGCCACGGTCGCCGGCCAGAACGCGAATAACACCGTCCGCGTGACCGATGCCTTCCTGCGCGCGGTGGAAGCCGACCGCGACTGGGCGCTCATCGAGCGCACGACCGGCATCGTCGCCAAGACGGTCGAAGCCTCTGCCCTGTGGGATCGCATCGCCGAAGCGGCTTGGCACTCGGCCGATCCGGGCGTGCAGTTCGATACCACGATCAACGACTGGCACACCTGTCCCGAGTCCGGGCGGATCAACGCCTCCAACCCGTGCTCGGAGTACATGTTCCTCGACGACACGGCGTGCAATCTCGCCTCGCTGAACCTGATGCGGTTCCGTAAGGACGATGGCGCGCTGGATGTCGCCGCCGTCGAGCACGCCACCCGTCTCTGGACCGTCGTTCTCGAGATCTCGGTGATGATGGCGCAGTACCCTTCGCGCCAGATCGCCGAGTTGTCCTACCGGTATCGTACTCTGGGCTTGGGTTACGCCAATCTCGGCGCACTTCTCATGGCGTCCGGCCTCGGTTACGACTCGGCCGAAGGTCGCGCCATCGCAGGCGGCCTCGCCGCGGTCATGACCGGCACGGCGTATGCCACCTCGGCCGAGATGGCTCGTCTGATGGGCGCTTTCCCTGGCTTCGCCGCCAACCGCGAGCCGATGTTGCGGGTGATCCGCAACCATCGCCGTGCGGCCTACGGCGACGGCGCCTCATACGAGCGCCTGTCGATCCACCCGGTGGCCCTCGACGCAGTTCACTGCCCCGACGCCGAACTAATTGCAGCAGCCCGCCAAGCCTGGGATCGCGCCCTGACGCTCGGCGAGCAGTACGGCTTCCGAAACGCCCAGGTCTCGGTCATCGCCCCCACCGGCACGATCGGGCTGGTGATGGATTGCGACACGACCGGCATCGAACCCGACTTCGCGCTTGTGAAATTCAAGAAACTCGCCGGCGGCGGCTATTTCAAGATCATCAACCAGACCGTCCCGTTGGCGCTCAGGACGCTCGGCTATGACGAGGCAACCGCGGCGCGCATCACGGCGCATGCAGTCGGCCACGGTAGCCTGAAGAGCGCGCCGGCCATCAATCACCGGACCCTGGCGCTGCGCGGCTTCGATGCGGCGGCGGTCGAGCGGGTCGAGAAGGCCCTGCCAACCGCTTTCGACATCCGCTTCGCCTTCTCGCGGCACACTTTGGGTGATTCCTTCTGCCGCGAGGTGCTTGCACTCGACGACGCGGCGCTCGCCGATCCTCATCTCGACCTTCTCGCGCGCCTCGGCTTCTCGTCGTCGGACATCGAAGCGGCGAACCGACATGCATGCGGGACGATGTCGATAGAAGGCGCGCCCGGACTCAAGAGCGAGCATCTCAAAGTATTCGATTGTGCGAATCCCTGTGGACGAGATGGCACGCGCTACTTGTCTGCAGAGAGTCACATACGCATGATGGCTGCAGCACAGCCGTTCATCTCAGGCGCGATCTCCAAAACGATCAATATGCCGAACGCCGCTACCGTCGAAGACTGCCGCAAGGCCTACGAGATGTCGTGGAGACTTGGCTTGAAGGCCAATGCGCTCTATCGCGACGGCTCGAAGCTCTCGCAGCCTCTGTCGGCCATCGCGCTCGGCGAGGACATCGCGGCCAACGACGACATCGCCGAGATGACGCCGGCGCAGCGTGCTCCGGTGATCGCCGAGCGCATCGTCGAACGGATCATCGAGCGCGAAGTGCGCCAGGGCCGCGAGCGCCTGCCGCAACGGCGCAAGGGCTACACGCAGAAAGCCATTGTCGGCGGGCATAAAGTCTACCTGCGCACCGGCGAATACGAGGACGGTCGCGTCGGCGAGATCTTCGTCGACATGCACAAGGAAGGCGCCGCCTTCCGCAGCCTGATGAACAACTTCGCGATAGCGATCTCGATCGGCCTGCAATACGGCGTGCCGCTCGAGGAGTTCGTCGACGCCTACACCTTCACCCGCTTCGATCCTTCGGGCCTGGTCGAAGGCAACGATGCGATCAAGATGTCGACCTCGGTTCTCGACTATATCTTCCGCGAGCTCGCGATCTCTTACCTGGGACGCAGCGACCTCTCCCATGTCGAGCAGTCCGACCTCCGGCCCGACGGCGTGGGCCGCGGCATGGTGCAGGATGGACTGCCGGTCGCCGGCAGGGACGCAGCGCAAGCGGCGGCCGACGCGGTCAACCGGATCGCTAGCGTCGGATATGCGCGCAGCAATCTTTACGTCTTGAACGGCCGGGCGGCCGGAAATGTCGCGATCGCCGAGGAAGCGATCGCCTCGGACGCCCAGCCCATCGGAATGACGGACGGCCCAGCCGTCGCTTTGGCGCTCAACGCCCAGGTGGCCGTCGTCGACGTCGCTCCCGGAGGAGCGTTCGCCGCGAAGCTGAAAGGCTTCGAGGGGGATGCCTGTCCGGAATGCGGCAACTTCACCATGGTTCGCAACGGGACGTGCCTCAAATGCACGACCTGCGGCGGCACCACCGGGTGCAGTTGAGCATGAGCGGCGTGTGTACCCGCGTACCCCGGGGACCTCGCGGTTGGGGGCCTCAAAGCTAACCATAGGAGACAGTTATGGCTGCTAAGAAAAAGGCTGCGAAGAAGAAGGCTGCTAAGAAGAAGAAGCAGTAAATAAGGAAAGGGCGTAGGCCAAAGCTTAACTTTGGCCCCTCTAACCAACGCCTTTCGGCTTCCGTGTGGGCGCCCAGGTGCATAGCCATCGGGGCCCCACCGGAAGCCTCCTCTAAAATTTGTGCATTTGAAGCAATGCAACGCCTCCGCTCACCGGAGGTGGAAAGGCGAAACTCGAGCAA
>DATJWN010000041.1:0-6747 GCA_035501235.1 Reyranella sp. | reverse complement strand
ACAGCCCGGCCTTGCCGTAAGCGAGGTGCGGCGCATACATCGCCGGCCCCGGTCCGCGCGGATCCATGAACTCGAGCTCCCCGCCCAGCGCAGGATCGGCATCGATGCCGCCATCGTCGACGTAGTAGACGCCCGACCAGAAGCTGCCGGGATGGGAATGGAACTCGTTGCCGTGGCCCGCCCGGTTGATGTTGGCCCACATGTTGGCGCGCCAGGTGACAGCGACCGGCTGGCCGGCGCGATCGGTGGTGACGCGGTTCGCGGTGTTGCGGCCGACGGCCAGCAGCTTGATCGCCGGCGCTCCGCCCCAGCGTTCCATTTCCCAGTCCGATTGCCAGCCGCCCAGGTTGGAATGCTGCGTGCCCGGGTTGGTCTTCTCGCGATGCTCGATCACGGCCCGCAGCGCCGTGTTCAGCGCCGTGGCGTCGGCGACGTCGAGCGTGACGACGGGCGTCGAGAAGAGGCTCGCGACGTGCAGGCCGGTGCTCATGCCGCCGCCTCGAGCGGCCAGCGCGGCCGCGGCCGGAAGTCGAGCGAGTCGGATTGGCCGAGCCGCAGATGCTCGAGGCCGGCCCAGGCGATCATCGCGCCATTGTCGGTGCAGAGCTTGATCGGCGGCGCGACCAGCTTCGGTCCGAGCGATTCAAGACGGCCGCGCAGATAAACGTTGGCCGCGACACCGCCCGCCACGACCAGCGTGTCGCTCCGAGCGATGGCGAGCGCATTGGCGCAGCGATCGGCCAGCACGTCGCCGACGGTACGCTGAAAGGAGGCGCAGAGATCGGCGATGGCCTTCGGGTCATCCTTGGGCAGCTTCTCGACCGCCTGACGCACTGCAGTCTTGAGACCGGAGAAGGAGAAGTCGCAACCGGGCTTGCGCCACATCGGCCGCGGCAATTGAAAGCGCTGCGGATCGCCGCCTTGCGCCGCGCGCTCGACGGCGGGGCCGCCGGGAAAGCCGAGGCCGAGCAGCTTGGCGGTCTTGTCGAAGCACTCGCCGACGGCATCGTCGATGGTCGTGCCGAGCCGCGTGAAGTCTCCCGGACCGCGCACGGTCAGGAGCTGGCAATGGCCGCCGGAGACCAGCAGCAGCAGATAGGGGAACGTCACCTCTTCGGTAAGGCGCACCGAAAGCGCGTGGCCTTCGAGATGGTTGACGGCGAGGAACGGCTTGTCGTGCGCGAAGGCGAGCGCCTTGGCGGTCATGACGCCGACCAGCACGCCGCCGATCAGCCCCGGCCCGCCGGTCGCGGCAATGCCGTCGAGATCGGCAAGATCGAGTTTCGCTTCGGCGAGCGCGTCGGCCATCAGCCCGTCGAGCCGTTCGAGATGGGCCCGCGCGGCGATCTCGGGCACCACGCCGCCGAAGCGTCGATGCTCGGTGAGCTGGCTGTAGACGACGTTCGCCAGAATGCGACCCACGGGCCGGTTTCCCGCCGGTGCCTCGACGATGGCGACCGCAGTCTCGTCGCAGCTCGTTTCGATGCCCAACACGCGCATGGGGACCTTCTAGCCTCGGGGCCCGGTGTAGGCTAGAGCAGCCCCGATGACTCCCCCTCTCCTGCGCCTCGGCACGCGCGGCAGCAAGCTGGCGCTGGTCCAGACCGGCCTCGTCCGCGATGCCCTGGCGGCCGCGATCCCCGAGCTCGCGGCGCCCGGCGCAATCGAGACCGTGGTGATCAAGACCACAGGCGATGCGATCCAGGACCGGCCGCTCAGCGAGGCCGGCGGCAAGGGACTGTTCGTCAAGGAGATCGAGGAGGCGATGCTGGCCGGCCGCATCGACGTCGCCGTGCACAGCATGAAGGACATGCCGACCGCCCAGCCGCCCGGCCTCGCCATCGCCGCCTTCCTGCCGCGCGAGGACGTGCGCGACGTGCTGATCGCAGGCGACGTCGAACGCATCGCCGATCTCAAGCGGGGCGCCGTCGTCGGCACTTCGGCATTGCGGCGCAAGGCGCAGCTCCTGCATCGCCGGCCCGATCTCACCATCGTCACCTTGCGCGGCAACGTCGATACGCGTCTCGCCAAGCGCGAGCGCGGCGAGGTCGAGGCGACGGTGCTCGCGCTCGCCGGCCTCAAGCGCCTGGGCATCGATGTCGGTGCGCCGATCTCCGAAGACGAGATGCTGCCTGCCGTCGGCCAGGGCGCCGTCTGCATCGAGTGCCGCGGCGACGACGCGCGCACGCGCACCTGGCTTGCCGCGATCAATCACGTGCCGACCGCCACTTGCGTCGCGGCCGAGCACGCGATGCTCGCCGTGCTCGACGGGTCCTGCCGCACGCCCATCGCGGGTCATGCCGTCCTCGCGGCCGACGGCTCGCTTCATCTGCGCGGCCTGATCGCCAGGCCCGACGGATCGGAATTGATCGCCACCGAACGCAAGGGCGAGGCGCACGACGCGGCATCGCTCGGCGAAGAGGCGGGCCTCGAGCTCAAGCGCCGCGGCGGACCCGGATTCCTGGCCTGATCCGGGCCTCAGTCCTTCTGGCAGATGAATGGGAAGCCAGGGAACAGGTTGGACTTCTCGCGCTCCAGCTGTTCCCAGTTGTCGAGGTTGGCGAAGGTGCGCTCCATGGGAAAGCGCGCACGATAATGCTGCAGCGGGCTCACGCCTGCGGTCGGCGGGAACTCGAAGCCCAGGAAGGTCAGGCCGCTGCCCTCGAGAAAGGCACGCAGGCGCTGCACCGTGAAGCGGTGCTCCTGCACGTGGAAGCAGAGATCGCGCAGGAGGCTCGCGCTCCAGAAATCCTCCCAGTCGGCGAGCTTGGCCAGCTTCCGCCATTTGCCGTTGAGGACGCGGTGGCGGAAGTCGCGCAGGCCCTCGAGCGTCGCGGGCAGCTTGGCGGCGGCGATTTCCTGCCGTGCCTGGACCACCAGTCGGCGCGCGCTCTCGCCGTAAAGGCCGATGCGCAGGAAGGCGCCGGGCCGCAGCACCTGCGAGATCGCGAGCAGCCCCGCCTTCGGGTCAGCCATGTGGTGCAGCACGCCCACGCACTCGGCATGATCGAAGGTGCGGCCGAGTTTCGCGAGGTCGAGGATGTCGCCGCGGACGAACTCGATATTGTCGATACCGAGCCTTCCCGCCATGCGCTTGCCGTAGGCGAGGCTCGCGCGGGAGAGATCGACCGCGGTGACCTGGACATTGTCGTACCACGACGCCACCGAGAGCGGATGCTGGCCGGTGCCGGCGCCCGGCATCAAAACGGAGAGCGGCCGCGAGAGCAGGTCGTCGAAGGCGATCTGCCTCGCATGCGGCAGGTTTCGCAGCAGCGCCGCGCGCACATCGTGCTTCAGGCGATGCGGCAGATGCGTCCAGCGCGGATAGGGATTGGCTTCGTACATCGCCGCGACCGATTGCGAGACGGCATCGGTGATGGGCGCGATCTCGGGAAAGCCCTCGGCGAGGCGGCGTTCCTCGACCGTTTCGGGCCGCGGCTCGGGCGGCGGACGATACATCGCGCCCGCGGGACCGTCGGGCACGGTGGGATCGTCCGGCCAGATATATTCGTTGTGCCAGGCCTGCTCGGCGAACGCCGAAGCGAGCACCGCAGCCTCTTGCGGAGGAGCGGGCTGCTGCAACACCCTTGCCGTGGCATCGCGCAGCGCCACCAGCTTGCGCTCCAGTGCGGCATGGCGATTGAGCGACTTCCTCAGGAACTCGATCAGCAGACGATTCCCCGCCATCGCCTCGGGCGTCGGCGATGCGGGCCAGCCGACATTGAGTTGCAACGCGGCCGGCCAGCCTATGGCGAACCAGTTGGCGCCGGGATCGGCATAGGCCTCGAGCAGCAACGCGATCAGCTGCTCGTTCGGCCGGTCGCTGTGCGCCTGCTCGAGCACGGCGTCGAGGCCCATGCGTGCCGGCGGAAAGCTCGGCACCTGTGCCAGCGCCTGGCGATAAGCCGCCAGCGCTTCGTCGAGCCGGCCACGCGCGAATTGCTCGTCGCCCCACTTCGTATACTGCCCTGCGTCCAACGTCGGCCCCCCGGCTTCCATTGACGTGGCGCGTCGGCAGGCTGCTACTATCGAGATCGTGACAGACGCACTCGAATACGACGCGACGGGCCTGCTATGCCCGATGCCTGTATTGCGCACCAACCGCAAAATGCGCGAGCTGTCGCCAGGCGGCCTGCTCACCGTGCGTGCAACCGATCCGGCTACCGAACAGGATTTCCCAGCCTACTGCCGTCAAACCGGTCACACTTTGGTTTCGACGCGCAAGGACGGCGACGTGTTGATCTTTGTCATCAGGAAGAAGGCATGAGCGACTTCAAGACGATCGATTCCCTGAAACTCGACGGCAAGCGCGTGCTGGTGAGGATCGACCTCAACGTGCCGATGAAGAACGGCAAGGTGACCGACGCCACCCGCATCGAGCGCGCGGCACCCGGTCTCAAGGAGCTCGCCGCCAAGGGCGCCAAGGTGATCGTGCTGAGCCACTTCGGCCGGCCCGATGGCAAGAGGGTCCCGGAAATGTCGCTGAAGCCCCTGGTCGAGCCGCTGGCCAGGGCGCTGGGCAAGCCGGTCGCCTTCGCCGAAGACTGCATCGGCCCGCGAGCCGAGGAGGCCGTGCGTGCGCTCAAGAACGGCGACGTGCTGCTGCTCGAGAACCTCCGCTTCCACAAAGAGGAGGAGAAGAACGACAAGGGCTTCGTCGACAAGCTCTCGGTGCTGGGCGACGTCTATGTGAACGACGCCTTCTCCGCCGCGCATCGCGCGCACGCCTCGACCGAGGGCCTGGCCCATCGCCTGCCGGCGCTCGCCGGCCGCCTGATGCAGGCCGAGCTCGAGGCGCTCGACAAGGCGCTGGGCAAGCCCAAGCGGCCGGTCTGCGCCGTGGTCGGCGGCGCCAAGGTCTCGACCAAGCTCGACCTGCTGGGCAACCTCGTGGGCAAGGTCGACAAGCTGATCATCGGCGGCGGCATGGCCAATACCTTCCTGCAGGCGCAGGGGATCAATGTCGGCAAGTCGCTGTCGGAGAAGGATCTCGGCAAGACCGCGCTCGAGATCCTCGACAAGGCCAAGGCCGCCAAGTGCGCCGTGCTTCTGCCGGTCGACGTCGTGGTCGCGGGCAAGTTCGAGGCCAACGCCCCGCATAAGGTCGTCGACGCCACAGCCTGTCCCGACGACCAGATGATCCTCGATGTCGGCCCGAAGACGAGCGCGCTCTACGAGAGGGAAGTCGAGGGCTGCGCCACGCTCGTGTGGAACGGCCCGCTCGGCGCCTTCGAAATGAAACCGTTCGACGAAGGCACGATGGCCCTCGCCAAGACGGTGGCCGATCTCACGACGGCCAAGAAGCTGCTGTCCGTTGCCGGCGGCGGCGATACGGTGGCGGCGCTGGCGGCAGCAGGCGTGGAGGAGAAGTTCTCCTACGTCTCGACGGCGGGCGGCGCGTTCCTGGAATGGATGGAAGGCAAGACCCTGCCGGGCGTCGCGGCACTCATAAGGGCAGCCTAGGGGGAAACCATGTCGGCCACGACCAGCTCGCAGATCAGCTCGCATCTCGCCGTGCGACCGGACTGGCTCGCCAAGGGACACGAGGCGGCGCTTGAGCCCGATCTGCCGATCATCGACCCGCATCATCACCTGATCGATCGGCCGGAGAGTGGCTGCTACCTGTTGAAGGACCTGCTCGCCGACACCAGCAGCGGTCACAACATCGTCGCCACGGTCTATCTCGAATGGCTGTCGATGTATCGCGCTGACGGTCCCGCCGAGATGCGGCCGGTAGGCGAGATCGAGTTCGCGAACGGCGTCGCCGCCATGGCAGCGAGCGGTGGCTACGGCAAGACGCGCGTCTCAGCCGGCATCGTCGGTCACGCCGACCTGCCGCTCGGCAGCGGCGTCGCCAAGGTGCTGGAGGCGATGGTCGTCGCGGGCGGCAGCCGCTTCAAGGGGATCCGCTTCATCGCCTCGACCGATCCGGACCAGGCGCAATGGGGCGCGACGCTGACGCGACCCACAGGCCTGCTGCGCGACGCCAAGGTGCGCGAGGGCTTCGCGCAGCTGGCGCCTCTGGGCCTCAGCTTCGATGCCTGGGTCTATCATCCGCAGCTCGACGACGTGATCGACCTCGCCCGCGCCTTTCCCGGAACGCAGATCGTGCTCAACCATGTCGGCGGCCCGATCGGGCTTGGCCGGTTCAAGGGCAAGCGCGACGAGGTCTTTGCCGACTGGAGCGCGCGCATCAAGGAGCTCGCGGCCTGCCCCAACGCTCACGTGAAGCTGGGCGGTCTCGGCATGAAGATGTTCGGCTTTGATGTGCACTCAGGCGAGCTGCCGCCCAGCTCCGAACAGCTCGCTTCTCTCTGGAAGCCCTACATCGAGACCTGCATCGCGGCCTTCGGCCCGAAGCGCGCGATGTTCGAGAGCAACTTCCCCGTCGACAAGGGCTCGTATGGCTACGGCGTCTACTGGAACACCTGCAAACGGCTGGCCCAGGGCATGAGCGCTTCGGAGAAAGCCGATCTCTTCCACGGCACGGCGTCGCGATTCTACCGGTTGGGCATCTGACCATGACTTCTGAAACGCTGGCGGCCCGACGCGACAAAGCCTTCGGGGCGGGCTCGCCGCTCTTCTACAGCACGCCGCTGCATATCGTGCGCGGCGAGGGCGTGTACCTGTTCGATGCCGACGGCCGCCGCTATCTCGATATGTACAACAACGTGCCCTGCGTCGGTCACGCCAACCCGCACGTCACCGAGGCGATGGCGCGCCAGCAGGGCACGCTCAACGTCCACA
>DATJWN010000040.1:0-6344 GCA_035501235.1 Reyranella sp. | reverse complement strand
GTCTTGGCGTGGGCGGCGCCCGCGCTCGACGTATCGGTGCCGAAGCCGCCCAGGATCACGTTGAAGATCGAGCGGTTCATGCCCTTGCACATGATGTAGCTCAGGATCGCGCCCGAGCTGCCGACCAGCGCGCCGGTCACGATCAGCGCCGTGTTGCCGAGCGTGAAGCCGATGCCCGCCGCCGCCCAACCCGAGTAGGAGTTCAGCATCGACACGACCACCGGCATGTCGGCGCCGCCGATCGGCAGGATCAGCAGGAAGCCGACCGTCAGCGACAGCACGATCAGCAGGATGAAGGTGATCGGATGGCCGTGCAGGGCGAACCACACGAGCAGCGCCAGCAAGAGAAGGCCGATCAGCGCGTTCAGCGGATGCTGGCCCTTGAAGATCAGCGGCGCGCCCGAGACCAGGCCCTGCAGCTTGGCGAAGGCCACGATCGAGCCTGTGAAGGTGATGGCGCCGATGATGGTGCCGAGCCCCATCTCGATCAGGCTCTGCGTGTGGATGTGGCCGGGCGAGCCGATGCCGAAGGCTTCCGGCGACACGAAGGCCGCGCCCGCAACGAACACGGCGGCGAGACCGACCAGCGAGTGGAAAGCCGCGACCAGCTGGGGCAGTGCCGTCATCTGGATACGCAGCGCCACGACCGTGCCGACCGCGCCGCCGACCAGGAGGCCGCCGACGATGAGATAGGGCGAAACGACGCCCGGCGTGGCGACGGTCACGCCGATCGCGACGATCATGCCGACGATGCCGTAGAGGTTGCCGCCGCGCGCGGTCACAGGCGAGGAAAGCCCGCGCAGCGCCATGATGAAGCAGATGGCGGCGATCAGATAGCCGTAGGCGGCGAGTTCCTGGGTCATGGTCTACTTCTTCGCCGCCGGAGTCTTCTTCTTGAACATCGACAGCATGCGATGCGTGACGATGAAGCCGCCGAAGATGTTGACCGCAGCCAGCGCCACGGCGATGGCGCCGAAGAGTTGCGCGGCACCGAGGCCCCTGAGCCCCGCCGCCAGCAGCGCGCCCACGATGATCACGGACGAGACGGCGTTGGTGACCGCCATCAGCGGCGAATGCAGCGCGGGCGTCACCCGCCAGACCACGTAGTAGCCCACGAAGCAGGCCAGCGCGAAGATGGTGAGCAGCGAGACGAACGGCATGTGGCCGTCGGGCACGTTCAGCGTGTTCTGCGCCGACATGTCGAGGATCTGCTGCGCCATCGCCTTGACGCTGTTGGCGAGGTCCTGCGCCTGGGTCGCGAGTTTAGCGGCTTCGCCCGCCAGCTTGTCGTCCATGACTGTTTCCTAGCTCTGGGTCTGCGTCAGCGAGGGATGCACGATCTGGCCGTTCTGCGTCACCAGCGTGCCCTTCACGACCTCGTCGTTGGTGTCGACCTTCAGCGCCTTGGTCTCCTTGTCGACCATGGGCGTGATGAAGTTCAGGAGGTTGCGCGAGAACAGCGAGGAGGAGTCCGTCGGCAGCTCGGCCGGCAGGTTGGCCGGGCCGACGATCTTCACGCCGTATTTCTCGACCACCTTGCCGTATTCGGAGATCGGGCAGTTGCCGCCCTGCTCCACCGCCATGTCGACGATCACCGAGCCCGGCTTCATGGTCTTCACCATGTCCTCGGTGACCAGCACCGGCGCCTTGCGGCCGGGGATCAGCGCCGTCGTGACCACGATGTCCTGCAGCTTGATATGATCGGCCACGAGCGCGGCCTGCTTGGCCTGGTACTCCGCGCTCATCTGCTTGGCATAGCCGCCCGCGGTCTCGGCGGCCTTGAACTCCTCGTCCTCGACGGCGACGAACTTGCCGCCCAGCGACTGGACCTGCTCCTTGGTCGCAGGCCGCACGTCCGTCGCGGTGACGATGGCGCCGAGACGCCGTGCCGTCGCGATGGCCTGCAGGCCCGCCACGCCCACGCCCATGATGAAGGCGCGCGCCGGGGCGAGCGTGCCGCCGGGCGTCATCATCTGCGGGAAGATGCGGCCGAAATTATCGGCCGCCAGCAGGACCGCCTTGTAGCCCGCGAGATTGGCCTGCGAGGACAGGATATCCATCGACTGAGCGCGCGTGATGCGCGG
Source organism: Reyranella sp. (assembly GCA_035501235.1). GTDB lineage: Bacteria > Pseudomonadota > Alphaproteobacteria > Reyranellales > Reyranellaceae > Reyranella. The sequence continues at coordinate 4,260 of DATJWN010000040.1, read as the reverse complement.
GATCAGCTCGAGCGCGAAGGCCGTGACCCCCCTCTCCGCCAGCGCCTGCACCAGCTCCTTGTTGGTGAGCGCGCCCAAGGGCGACATCAGCGTCTGGCCCTGTCTCAGCAGGCCGAGCTCGTCGACGCCTTCGGCCGCCGACATCGGCCGCTGGATCTTGAACACGATGTCGCCCGCCGCCGCCGCCGAAGCCGCATCCGGCACGATATTTGCGCCGGCATCGGTATAGGCCTGGTCGGTATAAGACGCGGCGGCGCCGGCGCCCGCCTCGATGGTGACTTCAGCGCCGAGCGCCTTCAGCTTCTTGACGGTCTCGGGTGTCGCGGCCACCCGGGTTTCGTGCGGCCGACGTTCTTTGAGGATGGCGATTTTCATGGAACGCTTGGATCGATTGGAGCGCGGAGGGGTAATTGCGCCGCACCATGCACAGCGCCCGCGCCCTTGCCAAGCCGGATTTTCGCCGCGCGACGGGCTTCGGTTTACGAGCCGTGCGAGCACATGTTAGGCGACGGTATGCCTGACCGTCCCGCCATCCTGACCGGTTTCCATTTCACAAAGCCGACGCTCGCCGCCTTCGAGGAGCGGTGCGAGATCGTGGGGCGGATGGAGAACCCCAAGCCCACCGCGGCGGACATTCCGGCCGGTGTCGCGGACAAGGTGCAGGCTATCGTCAGCACGGGCTCGGTCGGCCTCTCCGACGCCATGATGGCGGCCCTGCCCCGCCTGTCGCTCTTCTGCTGCTACGGCACAGGCTATGAGCGCGTCGATCTCGACGCGGCCCGCAAGCGAAACATCATGATCACCCACGGCGCCGATGCGAACGCCCCCGACGTGGCCGAGCTCGCCTTCGGCATCCTGCTCGCCTCGACGCGCCGCATCGTTCGCGCCGACAAGATGATCCGACGCGGCGACTGGACCAAGCGCATCCCCAACCGATTCGGCGCCATCGCCGGCATGACCGGCGGCAAGCTCGGCATCCTGGGTCTGGGCGCGATCGGCCTGGAGATCGCCAAGCGCGCCAAGGGCTTCGACCTCGAGATCGGTTATTGCAACCGCAACAAGCGGAGCGATGTCGACTTCCAGTACTTCCCCAACGTCATGGCGCTCGCGACCTGGTGCGACTACCTGGTCGTGGCGCTGCGCTCGGACGCCTCCAACCGACACATCATCAATGCCGACGTGCTGAAGGCGCTGGGCCCGCGCGGGCACGTGGTGAACATCAGCCGCGGCTGGTCGGTCGACGAAGCAGCCGTTGCCCATGCCCTGCGCAACAACGTCATCGAGGGCGCGGCGCTCGACGTCTATGACGAGGAGCCCTACACCGGCACCGAGCTGCTCGAATTGGACAATCTGGTGATGACCCCGCACTTCGGCGGCGGCACGGAACACGCGCAACGGCGCATGACACAGCTGGTCTGCCGCAATCTCGACGCCCACTTCGCGGGCCAGCCCGTCGTCTCGCCGGTGCCGGAACTCCGGGACCTGGCGGGGGTCGTCAAGCCCCGCGGAAAATAATTTACCTAGGCCATGCGGGGACTGGCGGTCCCCCGGGCGCATTCCCACCTAGCCTCTCGCTCGAGGGTTGAAACCCTCAAAAGGGGGCTATCCATGGCTAGTACGGTTCTGCTTGGCATCGCGCTTGGCGCGGTGGTGCTTTTGCTCGTCCTGATCTACGCGTCAGGATGGGTCCGCTATGTCGGCAACAACGAAGTCGCGATCGTCGAGAAGCTGTGGGCCAGCAGGGGCTCCGTGGCCGGCGGCCTGATCGCATTGAACGGCGAGGCGGGTTACCAGCCCGACGTGCTGCGCGGCGGCTTCCAGTTCTTCTTCCCGTTCCAGTACCGCATCCATCGCGAGCCGCTGGTCACGATCCCGCAGGGCCAGATCGGCTACGTCTTCGCGCGCGACGGCCAGCCGCTCAATCCGACCCAGACGCTCGCGAGCAACCAGGCCGCGCTCGACTTCCTCGATGCGCGCGCCTTCCTGCTGGCGGGCGGCCAGAAGGGTCCGCAGCGCGCGATCCTGCGCGAGGGCACCTACGCCATCAACCTGGCGCAGTTCGTCGTCATCACGCGCGAGCGCATCTACGGGCTGAAGCTCGACCGCGACGACACCGCGCTGTTCTCCAAGATGGCCGAGGTGATCGGCGAGCGCGAGGGCTTCGAGGCCGTCGTCATCAAGGACGCCGAGGACATGATCGGCGTGGTCACGGTGCATGACGGCCCGGCCCTGCCGGCCGATCAGATCATCGCGCCCGCGGTCGGCGACGATCCGGCGGTATCGTCGACGTTCCACAACAGCTTCCAGGATCCGGAGAAGTTCCTGGCCGCCGGCGGCCGCCGCGGCCGGCAGCTGCAGGTGCTGGTCGAGGGCAGCTACTTCATCAACCGCCTGTTCGCGACCGTCGAGAAGGTCGGCAAGACCGTGATCGAGGTCGGCCATGTGGGCGTGGTCGTGTCCTACACCGGCGAGGCGGGTGTCGACACGTCGGGCGCCGACTATCGCCACGGCGAGCTGGTCGAGCGCGGCTCGCGCGGCGTGTGGGCGACCCCGCTGCTGCCGGGCAAGTACGCCTTCAACACCTATGCCGGCAAGATCCTGATGGTGCCCACGACCAACTTCATCCTGAAGTGGGACCAGTCGAATGTCGGCCCGCACAAGTTCGACGAGAACCTGTCGGAAGTGTCGCTGATCACCAAGGACGCGTTCGAGCCGATCCTGCCGCTCTCGGTGGTCGTGCACATCGACTACACCAAGGCGCCGCTGGTCGTGCAGCGCTTCGGCGACATCAAGCGCCTGGTCGAGCAGACGCTCGACCCCATGGTCTCGGCCTACTTCAAGAACGTGGCGCAGAAGCGCACGCTGATCGAGCTGCTGCAGGAACGCAGCGACATCCAGCAGGTCTCGGGCGTCGAGATGAAGAGCAAGTTCGCGGCCTATAACCTCGAACTGCAGGAGGTGCTGATCGGCACGCCACGCGCGGCGCCGGGCAGCACGCAGATCGAGCTGATCCTGCAGCAGCTGCGTCAGCGCCAGATCGCCGACGAGCAGGTCGGCACCTATCAACGGCAGGTGCTGGCGGCGCAGAAGGAGCGCGAGCTGCGCGAGGCCGAGGCGCAGGCCAAGCAGCAGACCTCGATCACCGAATCGGTGCTGTCGATCCAGGTGCAGGAGAACCAGGGCAAGGCGAACCTCGCCCGCGCCCAGCAGGAAGCCAACCAGACCCGCACCGTGGCGCAGGCCGAGGCCGACCGCATCCGGCTGCTGGGCGAAGGCGAGGCGCGCAAGATCGTGGCGCTCGCCGCCGCCGATGCCGAGCGCGTGACCAAGGTCGGCCTCGCCGAGGCCGAGGCGATCGAGAAGCAGGCCGCCGCCTCGGGCGGTCCGCGCTACCAGCTCACGCGCCAGATCGCCGAGCGCTTCGCCGAGGCATTGGAGAAATCCAAGGTCGACATCGTGCCGCGCATCTCCGTCGCGGGTGGGGCTGAGGCGGCCAACGCGCCGGGCGGTCCGCTCCTGCAGGCGCTGATGACTCTGATGATGGCCGAGCGGGCCGAGTCGGCGGCCAATGCCAATCCGCCGCCGGCAAAAGCCGCCTAAGTCGGCGGATCGACACCGATGACGACCGCCGCGCCTGAATGGCGCGGCGGTGGTTCGCGCCAGACATCGTAGTAGGCCCGCAGCGCCGACGGATAGCGGCGCAGCGTGGTGAAGACGCTGTAGGGGTTGTCGACGTCGCGCGCTTCGAGGCCCCAGGCCTCGATGCCCTGCCGTCGGGCGAGGAAGATCGCGCGGGCGAGATGGAAGCGCTGGGAGACGATGATCAGCCGGCGCTGCCCGAAGACCTCCTGGGCGCGCACGATCGAGTCCCAGGTCCGGATGCCCGCGAAGTCGCGGTAGATCGCCGACAGCGGCACGCCGCGCTTCAGCAGGCCCTCGCGCATCGCCGTCGGCTCATCGTAGTCGTTGCGGCGGTTGTCGCCGCTCACCAGCAGGTAGCGCGCGCGACCGCTCTTCCAGAGTGCGGCGGCGGCATCGAGACGGTATTCGAAGTAGCGGTTCGGGCCGCCTTCCGGACCGATCGGCGCTGCCCCCAGCACCAGCGCGACCTTCGTCTCCGGAACGCCGGCCGGATCGTCGCGCATGTAGGGCGATGACAATTCGTCGAGACGGGCATTCGCCAAACAGGCGAGCGCGGCGAGCAGCGCTGCGCCGGAGAGGATCAGGAGGCCGATCCACATTCGACGCATCGCTCAGCCC
>DATJWN010000039.1:0-12267 GCA_035501235.1 Reyranella sp. | reverse complement strand
GGCCGTCCTCACCCCCTGAAGCCCGCAGATCGACACACCTCTCACACACAACTAACTAACACCCAGGCTCCTGCCCGTTCTCCCGCTCCAAAATCCTCCGCGGATGGGTTTCGCAGAGGTCTCATTCATATGGGGAAGTGCCCGCCTCTTGGGCGGGCGATGGGGTCATGAGCCGCAAACGGGATCTCGGCCGTAACTGATGACCCCTCCGTCGTCGTATGACGACGACACCTCCCCATCTGAATGGGGAGGAGAAACTCTAGATCCAGACGTCGTTCTGAGCGGTCCGTTCGCCGGCCGCTTCGTCGCCGGTGTTGGCGACGCCGCGCGGTTCGATCAGCAGCATCTTCACTTCCGTCGCGGCGAACGGCTTGTGCTCCTTGCCCTTCGGCACGACGAACATCTCGCCCGCCTTGAGCGTGACCGCGCCGTCGCGGAAGTCGATGCGCAAGGTGCCGTCCAGCACGATGAAGGTCTCGTCGGTGTCGGCGTGGCTATGCCAGACGAAGTCGCCCTCGATGCGCACGACCTTGAATTGATAGTCGTTCATCTCGGCCACGACCTTGGGCTGCCACTGCTCGGCGAAGAGTCCGAATTTCTGGGCGAAGGAGATGGGCCTGTAGCGCATGTCGCCCAGCCTGCCGCGATTCATGCGCGGTGTCTTGAACGATCGTGCGTCAGAAGCAGGGATTGTTCACCGGCGGGCGCGGCTCGGCCAGCGTCGCGTCTATGTCGGCGCGGAACTTCTCGTGGCCCATCTGCTCCAGGTCGCTCAACCAGTCGGCAGGGGTTCTGCCCTTGGGGCAGCGCTCCACGCCGGCGGGACGCTGCGGCGCCTTGGCCCATTTGTCGGCCAAGCGCTGCACCTCCGCGTCGAGCTGAGCTTCGGTGATCGGGCCGATTTCGTTGGCGACGATGAATTTCTTGAGGCGGTCGACGGTCCAGGCGAGGTCCTGCCGTAGCTCGGCATGGCTGTCGGGATAGCAATAGTCGGCGGCGGCCTTCAGCCTGATATAGCTCATCCAGGCGCAACCCACGGCGCCGTGCGGGCTGCTGTCGAAGCCCGTCGTGCCGTCCTTCGTCTTGCGGATCGTGACCGTCGATTTCCGGATCTCGACGACTTCCTCGCCGTTCTCGATCTTCTTGGTGACCGTGAAGCCCGGCTGCTTGGCGAGCGCGTCGAGGTCCTGGGCGAAGCTCGCCGACGACCAGGTCATGAGGAGGGCAAGAAGGACGGCGAGGCGCATGCCGCCATCCTAGGGCGTGATCGAACCGGTCACCACACGCGGGGCGTGCAAAGTGCGCGGGCTCGACCGTTCAGCGGGCCTTCGCTACGGTGCGCCAACTTCGAGGGGTACCGTACGATGATTGACGACAAGTCGCTGGAAACGATCCTGCGCGGCGCGCGCACGCACAATGGCTGGCTGCCCAAGCCGGTGTCGGACGCCGATCTGCGCCGCATCTACGACATCATGAAATGGGGCCCGACCTCGTCCAATTCCCAGCCGGCGCGCATCGTCTGGGTGCGCACGCCTGAGGGCAAGGAGAAGCTCAAGCCCGCGCTTTCCTCGGGCAACACGGCCAAGACCATGGAGGCGCCGGTCACGGCCATCATCGCCTACGACACGCGCTTCTACGAGCACCTGCCGCGCGTCTTCCCGCACAATCCGACGGCGCAGACCTGGTTCTCGGGCGAGGGCAAGGAGGAGGTCGCCTTCCTGACCGCCTTCCGCAACGGGTCGCTGCAGGGCGCCTACCTGATGATCGCCGCGCGCTCGCTCGGCTTCGACATCGGCGGCATGAGCGGCTTCGACAATGCCAAGGTCGATGCCGCCTTCTTCCCCGACGGCCGCTTCAAGTCGAACTTCCTGTGCAACGTCGGCTACGGCGATCACTCCAAGCTCTTCAACCGCAGCCCGCGCTTCGACTTCGACGACGTCTGCACCTTCGCTTGAGCGTCATGCTCCTCTCCATTCAAATGGGGAGGTGTCGGCGTCTTTCGCCGACGGAGGGGTCATGAGCAACGAGCGAGATCTCGTCTGAGGCTCATGACCCCATCGCCCGCGAAGACGCGGGCACTTCCCCATATGAATGGGGAAGCGAGCTAGAGGCCGAAGAAGTCCCCGATCTGCTTCCATGGCAGCGGCAGCAGCGAGATCAGCGCCACGACGCCGAAGGCCAGGATGACGGCGCCGGCGATGCGGTTCAGCCACAGGACGCCGGTGCGCGAGAAGTGATGGCGCAGCGCCACGGCGGCGGTGCACAGGATCGCCCACCAGACGACGGCGCCGGCGAACACGGCCGCCACCAGCAGCGCGGCATCGGGCAGGCTGCCACCGACGGCCGCGAGGTTGCGGCCGGCGAAGGCGGCGCCGAAGGCCATCACGGTCAAGGGATTGAACACTGTGATGAAGAAGCTCGACGTCGCGAAATGGAAGTGCGTGGCGAAGCGATGCTCCTCGTCCTGCGCCACGGGGTCGCCCACGGTGCGCGGCTTGTGGCGCATGTTGGCCCAGCCCATGACCACCAGGATCGCGCCGCCGATGCCGCGCAGCCAGGCCTCGTGATGCTCGACGAAATTCTCGACGAAGGAGAGGCCGAAGGCCGCCACCGCGCCGAACACCGAATCGCCCAGCGCGGCGCCGAGACCCGTCAGGTAGCCCGCGAGCGCCCCCACGGTGATCGAGCGGCGGATGCAGAGCGCCGCCGCCGGTCCCACGGGCACGGCGATCACGAAGCCGATCACGCCGCCTTCGATCGCGAGCGAGATGGGATTGAAGAGGAAGCCCGGGACGTGCATCGCCCTAAAGAGTCTCGGCCGTGAAGCGGCGCGGCGGCGCCACGAGCCGGTCCTGCGCCGCCACGAGCTGCAATTCGCGCTCGCCCATCTCGTGCGTGCGCTCGAGCACGGCGAAGACCGACGAGGCGGCGGCCGACAGCGCCTCGGCAATGTCGCCGCTCGCCAGCCAGTGCGCGGTGAAGAGGGCCGCCACCGTGTCGCCCGTGCCGTTGGGCATCACCGGGAAGCCGATCAGCGGCGTGGTGATGCGCCACGCCCTGTCGGGTGTGACCGCCAGCATCTCGATCTGATCCGATGGCGCATCGGCGCGCACCAGGCTGGTCACCAGCGCGAGCTTCGGGCCTTTCAGGAGGCTGCGCACGGCCGCGAGCGCCTCGGCGAGGCTCGTCACCTTGGCTCCGGTGAGATGCTCCAGCTCGAAATGGTTGGGCGTGATGAGATCGGCCGCCGGGAGGGCGCGTTCCTTGAAGAAGGTGTCGATGCCGGGCTTCACATAGATGCCGGTGTCGGTGTCGCCCAGCACCGGATCGCAGCACCAGATCGCCTTCGGGTTCGCCGCCCGGACCTTGCGCGCCGTGTCGAGCACCACGTCGGCCAGCGCGGCATCGCCGACATAGCCGGTCAGCAGCGCGTCGCATTTGGCGAGCATGCCCAGCGCCTCGATGCCGTGCACGATGTCGGCGACCAGTTCCGCGGAGGCCGCGCGGCCCGTCCAGGCGCCGTAGCCGGTATGGTTGGAGAACTCGACCGTGTTCACCGCCCAGACCTCATGGCCCAATCGTTGCAGGGGAAAGGTCGCCGCCCGGTTGCCGACATAGCCGTAGGCGACATGGCTCTGGAGCGAGAGGAAGCGCATGGGCGCGGCCACCTTGCCACAGGGAGGTCACTCATTAATAGTCCGCCCCGATTTCGAGGAGGGATGACATGACGCGTCCGGTCCGCCCGCGCCGCAGCGTGCTCTACATGCCGGGTGCCAATACCCGCGCGCTGGAGAAGGCGCGCACCTTGCCGGCCGATGCCCTGATCTTCGATCTGGAGGACGCCGTCGCCCCCGACGCCAAGGAGGCCGCCCGCGCCAACGTTGTCGCGGCGGCCAGGAGCAAGGGCTACGGCAAGCGCGAGATCGCCATCCGCTGTAACGGGCTCGCCACCGACTGGGGCAAGGCCGACATCGCGGCCATCGCGACCTCGGGCGCCGATGCGATCCTCGTCCCCAAGGTCGAGAGCGCGGGCGATGTCGCGGCGGTGCTCGATCTGCTCAGCATCGCCGGCGCGCCCAAGTCGATGGCGGTGTGGGCGATGATGGAGACGCCCAAGGGCATGCTGCGCGCCGAGGAGATCGCTTCATCTCACGAGCGGCTCACGCTCTTCGTCATGGGCACCAACGATCTGGTGAAGGACATGCGCGCGCGCCACACGCCGATGCGGCTGCCGCTGGTGACGGCGCTCGGCCTCGGCATGCTGGCGGCGCGCGCCCATGGCCTCACCATCCTCGACGGCGTCTACAACGACATCCAGGACGCCGACGGCTTCCAGGCCGTGTGCCGGCAGGGCGTCGAGATGGGCTTCGACGGCAAGACCTTGATCCATCCGAGCCAGGTCGAGCCGTGCAACGAGATCTTCGCGCCGTCGGAGCACGAGCTCGTCATGGCCGGCCGCATCGTCGCGGCTTTCCGCGAAGCGCAGGAAGCGGGCAAGGGCGTGGTCACGGTCGATGGCCGCATGATCGAGAACCTGCATGTCGAGCAGGCCGAGCGGGCGCTGGCGCTCGCCGCCGCGATCAAGGAGCTGGCGGCCCCATGAGCACATCGAGCAAGTCCAAGACGAATGCCGGCAACTTCTTCGAAGATTTTCGGGTCGGCCAGGAATATCGCCACGCCACGCCGCGCACGCTCACAGAGGCCGATGCAGCGCTGAACATCGGCCTGTTCGGGACGCGCTTCGCCATCAACTCGTCCGATGTCTTCGCGCGCTCACTCGGCCTGCCGCGCGCGCCGCTCGACGATTTGCTGGTCTTCCATGTCGTGATCGCCAAGACGGTGCCCGACATCTCGTTCAACGCCGTGGCCAACCTCGGCTACGCCGAGTTCCGCTGGGGCGTGCCGGTCTATCCCGGCGACACGCTCTCGGTGTCGTCGAAGGTGATCGGCCTGCGCGAGAATTCCAGCAAGACCAGCGGCGTCGTCTGGGTGCGCACCGTCGGGATCAACCAGCGCGCCGAGATGGTGATGGATTACGTGCGCTGGGTGATGGTGAACAAGCGCGATGCCTCGGCCAAGTGCGGCGAGCCTGTGGTCCCGAAGACCGCGCCGTCGGTCGCGCCGGCCGACCTGATCGTGCCGGACTACCGGATGAGGGGCTACGACGACGAGGCGGCGGGCTCGCCGCATCGCTGGGAGGACTACGCGCCGGGCGAGCGCATCGACCATGTCTCGGGCTACACGGTCGAGGAGTCCGACCACATGTTCTCGACGCGCCTCAGCCAGAACACCGCGCGCATCCATTTCGACGCCGTGCTGGGCAAGACCACGCGCTTCGGCCGGCGGCTGGCGTACGGCGGCCACGTGATCTCGCTCGCAAGAGCGCTCTCCTTCAACGGCCTCGCCAACGGCTTCCGCCTGGCCGCCTTCAATTCAGGCAGCCATGTCGGCCCGACCTTCGGCGGCGACACGATCTATGCCTGGTCGGAAGTGCTGGAGAAGGCCGCGCTGCCGGGCCGCTCGGACATCGGCGCGCTCCGTGTCCGCACCGTCGCCGCCAAGGATCATCCCTGCAGCGACTTCCCCGGCACGACGCCGGACGGCAAACACCACCCCGCCGTCGTGCTCGACCTCGACTACTGGGTTCTGATGCCTCGCCGTTAGACGCTCCGTCGTCTCGACCGAGGGCCGAAGGCCCGAGTGGAGAGACCTTGCCCCGACAACAAGACGGCTATTCGCGGAGAGAAGGTCCCTCGACTTCAGCTTCGCTCCGCTCGGGACGACGGTCCTGCGTAGGGGGGGTGGTGAGACTCTGAGACTCGGGGCCAAAAGCCCTGTGCCATCGGCATCAAAGTGGTCTCAAGCCGGTGAGACTGGCTCTCCGGCTGCATGAGACTGCCAATAGGGCCCCGCGACTTTGACCCGTTCCCCGCCGCTAGGCGGATTTCGCTGTAAAATCCGTAGCTTAACCTGCACGCAAGGCTGACTTTCATTGACTTGGGCTAGCCGAGGGATAAATAAGTTTCGCCCGCTTGAGGGCTCAGAGGATTTCACGCGATGAGCGTCGCCAATCGGCCGACCAACCGGCCGCTCTCTCCCCATCTCCAGGTCTATCGTCCGCAGCTCACCTCGATGCTGTCGATCCTGCACCGCGCGACCGGCATCGCGCTGGCCGCGGGGGCGCTCTATCTCGCGACCTGGGTGATGTACGCGGCCTCCAGCTCGCGCGCCTACGCCCTGTTCCAGGGCTTCAACGGCTCGATCGCCGGCCGCTTCGTGCTGGGCGGCTGGCTGTTCAGCATCTTCTACCACCTGTGCAACGGCATCCGGCATCTCTTCTGGGATGCGGGCTACGGCTTCGAGCTCAAGGACGCCTATCGCTCGGGCTGGATCGTCGTGGGCGTGTCCCTGGTCGCGACCGCCGTGTCGTGGATCGTGGGCCTGCGGCTGATCTGAAGGGAGGGACGCATGGATCGCAGGACTCCTCTCGCCCGCGCCCGCGGCCTCGGCTCCGCCAAGGAAGGCGTCGGCCACTGGTGGGCCCAGCGCCTCACCGCCATCGCGCTGATCCCGCTCGTCGTCTGGTTCGCCATCTCGCTGGTCATGCTGAGCGGCGCCGACTACGCGACCGTGCGCGCCTGGATCGGCTCGCCGCTGGTCATGATGCTGCTCACCCTCACCATCGCCGTCGGCCTGCACCACGCGCAGCTCGGCATGCAGGTCGTGTGGGAGGACTACACCGACGGCGCCACGCGCGTCGTCATGATCGTGCTCACGAAGTTCCTCGCAGTGCTCTTTGGCCTCGGCGCCATCGTGGCCATCCTGCGTATCGGATTGGGAGGCTAGTATGCCCGACGCAAGCGGCGGTTCCGGCGAGAAGCTCACGCCCGGCACCTTCAACATCGGCGGCCGCGCCTACACCGTGGTCGATCACGAGTACGACGTGGTCGTGGTCGGCGCCGGCGGCTCGGGCCTGCGCGCGACGTTCGGCATGGCCAACAAGGGCTACAAGACGGCCTGCATCACCAAGGTCTTCCCGACGCGCAGCCACACGGTCGCGGCGCAGGGCGGCATCTCGGCGGCGCTGGGCAACATGGGCCCCGACGACTGGCGCTGGCACATGTACGACACGGTCAAGGGCTCCGACTGGCTGGGCGACCAGGATTCGATCGAATACATGTGCCGCGACGGCATCCCGGCGATCATCGAGCTCGAGCATTTCGGCGTGCCGTTCTCCCGCACGCCCGAGGGCAAGATCTACCAGCGCCCGTTCGGCGGCATGACCACGGAATACGGCAAGGGCATCGCCCAGCGCACCTGCGCCGCGGCCGACCGCACCGGCCACGCCATCCTGCACACGCTTTACCAGCAGTCGCTCAGGAACCACGCCGAGTTCTTCATCGAGTATTTCGCGCTCGACCTCATCATGGACGACGGCGTGTGCCGCGGCGTGATGGCCTGGAACCTCGACGACGGCACCATCCATCGCTTCCGCGCGCACAAGACCGTGCTCGCGACCGGCGGCTATGGCCGCGTCTACCAGACGGCGACCTCGGCCCACACCTGCACGGGCGACGGCGGCGCCATGGTGCTGCGCGCCGGCCTGCCGCTGCAGGACCTCGAGTTCATCCAGTTCCATCCGACCGGCATCTACGGCGCGGGCTGCCTGATCACCGAGGGCGTGCGCGGCGAAGGCGGCTACGTCACCAACGCGAGCGGCGAGCGCTTCATGGAGCGCTACGCGCCGTCGGCCAAGGACCTCGCCTCGCGCGACGTCGTCAGCCGCTCGATGACCATCGAGATCCGCGAAGGCCGCGGCTGCGGCCCCAACAAGGATTACATCGAGCTGCATGTCGAGCATCTCGACCCGAAGGTGATCCACGAGCGCCTGCCCGGCATCGCCGAGACCGCGCGCATCTTCGCGGGCGTCGACGTCACGCGCCAGCCGATCCCCATCCTGCCGACCTGCCATTACAACATGGGCGGCATCCCGGCGAACTATCACTGCGAGGCGATGACCATCAAGGACGGCGACCCGTTCAGCGCCGTGCCCGGCCTGATGGCGCTGGGCGAGGCGGCGTCGATCGGCGTGCACGGCGCCAATCGCCTGGGCTCCAACTCGCTGCTCGAGCTGGTCGTGTTCGGCCGCTCGGCGGCCAACAGGGTAGCGGAGCTCCTGAAGAAGGACGAGAGCCACAAGGACATGAAGCATGCGGGCGAGGAGGCGATCGCCCGCCTCGACAAGGCGCGCCATGCCAACGGCGGCACGCCGACCGCCGAGCTGCGCGCGCTGATGCAGAAGACCATGCAGAACGATTGCGCGGTGTTCCGCACGACCAAGAGCCTGGCCGAGGGCTGCGCCAACATGGACAAGGTCTATGCCGGCAAGGGCGACATCAGGGTCAAGGACCGCTCGATGATCTGGAACTCCGATCTCATGGAGACGCTCGAGTTCGAGAACCTGATCATGCAGGCGATGGGCACGATCTACTCGGCCGCCAACCGGCACGAGAGCCGCGGCGCCCATGCGCACGAGGATTTCCCCGAGCGCGACGACAAGAACTGGCTGAAGCACACGGCCGTGTGGGTGGACGAGGCGACGGGCAAGACCCGCATCGACTACCGCCCGGTCAACCTGCAGCCGATGACCAACGACGTGCAGTCGTTCCCGCCAAAAGCCCGCGTGTATTAGGGCGCGCGTTTACTGAGGTAACGAACGATGGCCGAGTTCACCCTGCCCGCCAACTCCAAGGTCGGAGTCGGCGAGACCTACAAGGCGCCCGCCGGCGCCAAGAACATCAAGAAGTTCAAGGTCTATCGCTGGACGCCCGATGACGGCGAGAAGCCCAAGATCGACACCTACGAGGTCGATCTCGACGCCTGCGGCCCGATGATTTTGGACGCGCTGATCAAGATCAAGAACGAAATCGACAGCTCGCTCACCTTCCGCCGCTCCTGCCGCGAGGGCGTCTGCGGTTCGTGCGCGATGAACATCGACGGCACCAACACGCTCGCCTGCACCAAGTACATCTCGGACGTGAAGGGCGACATCAAGATCTATCCGCTGCCGCACATGCCGGTGGTGAAGGACCTGGTGCCCGATCTCACCGTGCCCTACGCGCAGCTCGCCTCGATCGAGCCGTGGCTGAAGTCCTCGACGCCGCCGCCGACGCGCGAGCGCATCCAGTCGCCGGAAGAGCGCGCCAAGCTCGACGGTCTGTGGGAATGCATCCTCTGCTTCTCGTGCACGACCTCGTGCCCGAGCTACTGGTGGGCGGGCGACCGCTATCTCGGCCCCGCCATCCTGCTGCAGGCCTATCGCTGGATCGCCGACAGCCGCGACGAGGCCAAGGGCGAGCGCCTCGACCAGCTCGAGGACCCGTTCCGCCTCTACCGCTGCCATACGATCATGAACTGCACCAAGACCTGCCCCAAGAGCCTCAATCCGGCGAAAGCCATCGCCGAGATCAAGAAGCTCATGGTCGAACGGACGATCTAGCTCATCTCACGTCCTTCCCCATTCAAATGGGGAAGTGCCCCGTCTTACGGGGCGATGGGGTCATGGGCCGCAAACGAGATCTCGCCCGTAACTCATGACCCCTCCGTCGCGTATGACGCGACACCTCCCCATTTGAAGGGGGAGGGAAGGAACAACTCAGGTCGAACTGATTTCGGGCGGCTCGGTGACCACGACGTCCGTCACGAGGCCGAGCGAGGCCAGCGCCTGGATGACCCACCAGGTCGTGTCGATCTCCCACCAGCGCAGGCCGTGACGCGCCGAGCGGGCGTTGGCGTGATGGTTGTTGTGCCAGCCCTCGCCGTGGGCGAGCAGGCCGACCAGCGGGTTGTTGCGGCTGTCGTCGGGCGTGTCGAAGCTGCGATAGCCCGCGTAGTGGCTCCACGAGTTGACCGAGAAGGTGACGTGCCAGACGAAGACGGTGCGCACGAAGACGCCCCAGACGAGGAGGCTGGCGCCGAAGCGGACGGCCTCGTCCATCGTGCCGCCGCCGATCAGCTTGGCCGCCCAGCCGGCCGCGAAGTAGACGCCCCACGACAGCACGATCAGCCAGAACCAGCGGCCCTTCTTCTCCATCCAGATGTAGAAGCGGTCCTGCATCAGGTCCTTGGCGTAGCGGCGCAGCGCCGAATCGCGGTTGGAGCTGCGCGCGTGCGAGAGGAACCAGCCGAAATGGGACCAGAAGAAGCTGTCCGCCGGCGTATGGGGATCGCCGGGCCGGTCGGCGAGGTGATGATGGCGGCGGTGAAGGGCGACCCAGTAGGCCGGACCGAACTGCAGCGCCTGCAGTCCGAGGAAGGCCAGCACATGCTCCATCGACTTCGAGCAGGCGAGGCTGCGATGGGCGAGCAGCCGGTGATAGCCGATATTGATCCCGAGAATGGCGAGCAGCGTGTAGCCCAGGACGGCGAGGACGAGGCCCGTCCAGGTGAAGAAGTACGGGAACAGCGCCAGCAGGGCGAGCAGGTGATAGAGCCCCACTCCGACGACGCGATCCCACGCGATGGCCGGCCTACGCGCCCGGCTATCGGTCGTCGCTGACGTAGAGCTCACGCGTCAGCCTACCCCGGCGCGTCGCGGATTTCACCGGCCGTTTCGCGGCGCGGCCAAATAGCCGTTGCCAGCGGGGCGGGTTCGCTTACCCTCGGCCGGCAAGACCATGGCGGCACGCACCCTCGTGGTGATCCTGGGCGAGACCCGCGCCCACGAGCTCACCTTCGCGCTGTTCAAGCAGAACGTCCTCGATACGCTGCAGGCCGATCTGGCGCTCTGCGTCGGCACGACGACCTCGACCGCGCCCGATCCGTTCCGCGCCGCCGCCAAATACACCTGGGAATATCCCGAGCCGTCGGACTGGACCGGCGCGTTCGACGCGTACGGCGAGGGCCGGGACTGGCGCGGCCTCCTGGCCGTGCGCGACCAGTGGCTGGGCGGTGTCAAGCATCCGACCCTGCAACAGGGCGGCAGCGGTGGCGTGCTGCTGGTCTTCCGCGAGTTCCTGCGGCGGCAGGCGGTCGAGTCAGGCGTGCTCGATCAGTACGATTGGCTGGTCGTCACCCGCTCCGACATGATGTGGCCGACGCCGCATGTCCCGCCCGCGCTGCTGTCGCCGGACCACATCTACTTTCCCGACGCCGAGCGCTATCGCGGCTACACCGATCGCCACGTCATCGTGCCGCGCAAGCACTTCGCTTCGTTCCTGGCGATCCCCCAGCCGGTGTTCGCCGAGCCGGAGGCGCTTCTCGGGCGCATGCAGAAACTCGATCGCGAGGACTGGAACATCGAGACCTTCCTCAAGTTCCGCCTCGACGAGATGGGCCTGACGTCCGCCATCCGCTTCTTTCCCTACTTCATGTACGCCGTGCGCATGGGCGATGGCGCCACGCGCGGCGCGACGGGCAACTACAGCGCCGAGCATCGCTTCTTCATCAAGTATCGCAGCGAATACGCGATCGCCCAGATCGTGCAGACGCTGGTGCGCTCGCCCGGCGACTGGAAATACCTGCTGGGCCGGCGCCGCTTCGTGAGCTGGCGCATGTGGGTCTATTGCCTGCTGCGCGCCGAGGCCGAGAAGCCCGGCATGGTGGGCGGCCTGGTGTTCCCGCGTCTGGTGAAGCGCTTCTTCGTGACCTTGCTGCAGCCGATCGATCCCAGCCGGCTCGATCGCCTGCGCTAACGCAGCGTCTCCAGATACGCGATCATCTTCTGCCGCTGCGCCGCATCGGGCAGGCGGCCGATGGCGGCGCCGAGATTGTCGGTCATGTGCTCGGCCTTGTTGGTGCCGGGGATGACCGCGGTCACGGCGGGGTGCGCCAGCACGAACTTCAGGAAGAACTGCGCCCAGCTCCTGGCATCGAACTCGGCGGCCCACTCGGGCAGTTGCTTGCCCAGCGCCGTCCTGAAGAGACGCCCGCGGCCGAAGGGCAGGGCGGTCAGCACGGCGGTGCCGGCATCTCGTGCGGCGGGCAGCAGGCGCTCCTCGGCGCGGCGGTTGTCGAAGGCGTAGTCGACCTCGAGGAAATCGGGCTTCGTGCGCTTGAGGATCGCCTCGGCCGCGTCGTAGTCGCGCTCGAAGGTCGTGGTGATGCCGGTGTAGCGGCAGATCCCTTGCGCCTTCAGCGCCTCGAGGCCGGCCATGTCCTGGTTGGGGTCGCGCACATTGTGGAGCTGCAGCACGTCGATCTTGTCGGTCCTGAGCGCGGCGAGGCAGGCCCTGGCTTCTTCCAGCTCCTTGTCCGGCGTGAAGCGCT
>DATJWN010000038.1:0-2977 GCA_035501235.1 Reyranella sp. | reverse complement strand
AGCTTGCCGCCAGCGATCCGTTGACCGGCATCCTCAATCGGCGCGGATTCGAGCAGGCGGCGCAGCCGCTGGCCGACGCGTGCCAGCAGAACGGACGGCCGCTGGCGGTGGTCATCGCCGACATCGATCGCTTCAAGACGGTCAATGATCGCTTCGGCCATTCGGTGGGCGACGCGGTGCTCCAGCGCTTCGTCGCCCATGTGCAGGCGTTCGTCCGGGACGAGGATCTGTTCGGGCGGCTGGGCGGCGAGGAGTTCGTGCTGCTGCTCCCCAATATGTCCGGCGGCGAGGCCATCGCGCTGATGGAGCGGGTGCGCGAGGGCGTGGCCGACGCGGCGGCTGGCCTGCTGCCCCAGGGCGGCATCACCGCCAGCTTCGGCATCGCGGTGATGGAAGGCGCGAAGGGGACTTTGCGCGACACCATGAAGTGCGCCGACAAGGCGCTCTATTGTTCGAAGGTGGGGGGGCGCGATCGCGTCACCCTGTCGTCGGCCGCGGACATGATCGCCGCGCAGGCGGCCGATGAAAGCTGGGCGCTCGAGACGTTGCGCCGCGCAGCCGGCTGACACGGCCGGACCGATGGGCCCGGCCGCGCCCGTGGATCAGAGCTGGCCGAGCAGATAGTCGGCGGTGCTCACCTTGAACTCGCCCGGGGCTTCGACGTTGAGTTGCTTCACGACGCCGTTCTCGATCAGCATCGAATAGCGCTGGCTGCGCGTGCCCATGCCGAACTTCGATCCGTCCATGGTGAGGCCTACCGCTTCGGCGAAGGCGCCGTTGCCGTCGGCGAGCATGGTCACGCCCTCGGCGTCGCTGGCCTTGGCCCAGGCACCCATCACGAACACGTCGTTGACCGACGTGCAGGCAATGGCGTCGACGCCCTTCGCCTTGAGCTCCGCCGCCTTGTCGAGGAAGCCCGGCAGGTGCTTGGCCGAGCAGGTGGGGGTGAAGGCGCCCGGCACCGCGAACAGCGCGACCGTCTTGCCTTCGAAGAAATCCTTGCCGATCGGCTCGGGGCCATCGGCGGTCATGGTCGTGAAGGTCATGTCGGGAAGCGTGTCGCCGATCTGGATCGTCATGGGATCATCCTTCTCATCAAGCCGCGGCGCGGCAGGAACCTCGTCGGCCTAGCCCAGCCCGGGGGCGGCCGCCAAGCACCGATGATGCTCCGTTCGGCGTTGCGCAAAAGCGGCTCATCCATGCGCCACATGGACCATGCGCCGGCGCCGCGTTAGATCAGGGAGATGGAAGGCCCCCGTTTTCTCGTCGGTCAGCTGCTGCTGGCCATGCCCGGCATCGGCGATCCGCGCTTCGAACATGCCGTGATCGCGATGTGTTCGCACGATGAGGACGGCGCGCTGGGAATCGGCATCGGTGCGCATGTGCCGGGAATCGGGCTGCACGCGCTGATGCGCCAGCTCGGGCTCGATCCCGGGGTCGCGCCCGATGCGCCGCTGCATGTCGGCGGGCCGGTCGAGCCGAACAGGGGCTTCGTCATCCACACCGACGACTGGGCCGGGGAAGGCAGCATCGACGTTGCCGGGCGCTGGCGCTTGACCTCGACGCTGGACGTCCTGCGTGCGATCGCCGAAGGGCGTGGGCCGCAGAAGTGGCTCGCGGCGCTGGGCTATGCCGGATGGTCGGCGGGGCAGCTCGACAACGAGATGGTGGCCAACGGCTGGTTCGGCATCGAAGGCAATGACGAGCTCGTGTTCGGCCAGGACGCATCGCATCGCTGGAGCGCGGGCTTCGCCACGGCGGGCGTGGACGTGCGGATGCTCTCCGCCAGTTCCGGCCACGCATGACGTCTCTATTACGGATATAAAGACATCTTTATATTTGCATCTCGAAGGCCCAGGCGCTAGTCGCGGAGGCGCTGTCGGCCGCACGTCGCTGGGCCGACCCCAGACACCGGGAGCTTTTTCCGTGGCTACTGCCTCCGTCCAGCCCATTGCCGATTATGTCGTCCGCGACCTCTCGCTTGCCGCCTTCGGCCGCAAGGAGATCGAGATCGCCGAGACCGAAATGCCCGGCCTGATGGCGCTCCGCGAAGAATATGGTGCT
The DNA here is from genome assembly GCA_035501235.1 of Reyranella sp. GTDB lineage: Bacteria > Pseudomonadota > Alphaproteobacteria > Reyranellales > Reyranellaceae > Reyranella. The sequence goes on along the minus strand of DATJWN010000038.1, from coordinate 913 downwards.
TCGCAGCCGCTCAAGGGCGCGCGCATCACCGGCTCGCTGCACATGACCATCCAGACCGCCGTGCTGATCGAGACGCTGACCGCGCTCGGCGCCGAGGTCCGCTGGGCGACCTGCAACATCTATTCGACCCAGGACCACGCTGCCGCCGCCATCGCGCAGTCGGGCGTGCCGGTCTTCGCCATCAAGGGCGAGACGCTGGCCGAATATTGGGATTATGTCGGCCGCATCTTCGATTGGGGTGACGAGCCCTGCAACATGATCCTCGACGATGGCGGCGACGCGACCATGTTCGTGCTGTGGGGCGCGAAGGTCGAGGCCGGCGCCACGTTGCCCGAGCCCGAGAATGAGGAAGAAATCGAGTTCCAGCGCGCGCTGAAGGCGTTCATCGCCGCGAAGCCGGGCTACCTCACCCGCACCGCCGCCACCATCAAGGGCGTGTCGGAAGAGACCACCACCGGCGTCCACCGCCTGTACGAGATCGCCAAGAAGGGCGAGCTGCTCTTCCCGGCGATCAACGTCAACGACTCGGTGACGAAGTCGAAGTTCGACAATCTCTACGGCTGCAAGGAATCGCTGGTCGACGCGATCCGTCGCGGCACCGACGTGATGCTGGCCGGCAAGGTGGCATGCGTCGCGGGCTTCGGCGATGTGGGCAAGGGCTCGGCCGCGTCGCTCCGCAACGGCGGCGCGCGCGTGATCGTGACCGAAGTCGATCCGATCTGCGCGCTCCAGGCCGCGATGGAAGGCTATGAGGTCGTGACGATGGAAGAGGCGGCGACCCGCGCCGACATCTTCGTCACCGCGACCGGCAATGCCGACGTCATCACCGTCGACCACATGCGCGCGATGAAGAACATGGCGATCGTGTGCAACATCGGCCACTTCGACAGCGAGATCCAGATCGGTGGCCTCG
>DATJWN010000037.1:0-7971 GCA_035501235.1 Reyranella sp. | reverse complement strand
CGCCGCTCGATCCGAATTTCTATGGCGGCGGGCGGTCGCGCGCCGATGCCGAGGGGCGCTATCAGTTCGTCACCATCAAGCCCGGCGCCTATCCGTGGAAGAACCACCACAATGCCTGGCGGCCGGCGCATATCCACTTCTCGCTGTTCGGCCCGGCCTTCGCCACGCGCCTGATCACGCAGATGTATTTCCCCGACGATCCGCTGCTCGCCTACGACCCGATCTACAATTCGGTGCCGTCGGGCGCGCGCAAGCGGCTGCAGTCGGCGTTCGACATCGAGACGACGCGGCCGGAATGGGCGCTCGCCTACAAGTTCGACATCGTGCTGCGCGGTCGCGACGCCACGCCAATGGAAAAGTGAAATGTCCCACGCCCTGACACCGTCGCAGACGATCGGCCCGTTCTACTGGGGTACGATCGTGAACACCTATCGCGCCGACATGGCGCCGACCGGCGTCGCGGGCGATCGCCTCGAGCTGGTGCTGAGCCTGCACGATGCCACGGGCGCCCTCGTGGCCGACGGCCTGCTCGAGCTGTGGCAGGCCAATGCCCACGGCCGCTACAACCATCCCGAGGATCGGCGCAACCTGCCGCTCGACTACGGCTTCGAAGGCTTCGGCCGCGCCTCGACCGACGCCAGGGGCGACGCGACCTTCGCCACGATCAAGCCCGGCCGCGTGCCGTGGCCTGCCGGCGGCATGCAGGCGCCGCACGTCAACGTCTCGGTCTTCGCCCGAGGCGTGCTCAATCGGCTGGCGACGCGAGTTTATTTCGACGGCGATCCGGCGAACGACGAGGATCCGGTGCTGAAGCTGGTCGACCCGGCGCGTCGCGCGACACTCATCGCCAGGCGCGATGCCAAGGGCGTGTGGCGCCATCCGATCCATCTCGGCGGCACCAGCGAAACCGTCTTCTTCGACGTCTGAGATGGCCGGCCGTCTGGTCAATGCGTTGGGCGCGTCGGCGGCCGCGTCGGAGGCTTTCTCCGACACCTCGACCTTGCGCCACATGCTGGCCTTCGAGGCGGCACTCGCGCACGCGGTGGCCGAGGCCGGTCTGATCCCGGCGAAGGCCGCCACCGTCATCGCCTCGGCCTGCGATCCCGCGCTCTACGATCCCGCGCCGCTGGCCGAGGCCGCGCGACGCACCGCGACGCTGACGGTGCCCGTCGTGAAGGCGCTCACCGCCGAAGTCGCCAGGCGCGATGCCGAGGCCGCGTCTTACGTCCATTGGGGCGCCACCAGCCAGGACGTGCTCGACACCGCGATGGTGCTCCAGCTGCGCGATGCACTGACGCCGCTGCTCGCCGATATCGACGGCATCGTCGCGGCCTTCGCGGCGCACGCCGAGAAGCATCGCGCGACGCCGATGCTCGGCCGCACGCTCCTGCAGCCCGCGACGCCGCTGGCGCTCGGCCAGAAGATCGCCGGCTGGGCGTCCGACCTCGATCGTGCCAGGCGCCGGCTGGTGGTGAGCCTCGCCGACATCCAGATCGTGCAGTTCGGCGGCGCCTCGGGCTCCCTCTCGGCTTTAGGTGCGAAGGCCGAGGTCGTGATGGTGTCGCTGGCCAAGCACCTGAAGCTCGCGCTTCCGCCCGCACCCTGGTTCACCCAGCGTGTGCGCGTCGCGGCCGTGGCACAGGACATCGCGCTGGTCTGTGGCGCTCTGGGCAAGGCCGCGCGCGACATCTCGCTGATGATGCAGATCGAGGTCGGCGAGGCGTCGGAGCCTTCCGGTCCCGGCCGTGGCGGCTCCTCGACCATGCCGCACAAACGCAATCCGGTCGGCGCGGCTCTCGTGCTGGCCGCCGCCAATCGCGCGCCTCAGCTTGCCGCGACCGTCGTCGCCGCCATGCCGCAGGAGCATGAGCGCGCGCTGGGTGGCTGGCAGTCGGAATGGCCGACGCTTGCGGCACTGTGCGAGACCTTGGGCTCATCGGTCGAGGCGATGAAGGAAGTGGCGCCCGGGCTCGCCATCGATGAGGACGCGATCCAGGCCAACATGGATGCCACCGAGGCCGCCGTGCTGGCCGAGCGCGCGACCTTCCTGCTGGCGGAGAAGATGGGCAAGCAGAAGGCCGCGGCGATCGTCGAGAAGGCGCTGGCGCAAGGCGGCTCGTTCATCGCCGCGCTGGGACAGCTCGAGAAGGAGCTGTCGGACGAGGAGGCGCTCCTGGGCTATTCCTCGCAATTCGTTGATCGCCTGCTGGCCGATCTGAAGCGCCGCTGATCCGTCTTCTGGCACGGGAGTCGCATGCTCCATGAGGCATTGCGTTCCGCTTACCAGAGGACATCATGAAGCTTTCCCGCCGCTTGCTTCTCGCCACCACCCCGGCGCTTGCCCTGCCGCAGGCCGCCCGCGCCGAAGAGAAGGTCGTGCGCTACGGCATCTACATGACCGACATCCCGCTCACCACCGGCCAGCCCGACCGTGGCGCCTATGCCTACGTCTATACCGGCCACACGATCTACGACCCGTTGATCGCCTGGGAGCTCGATGTTTCCGACCGGCCGGGCAAGATGATCCCGGGCCTGGCCACCGAGTGGAAGGTGAACGAGTCTGACAAGACGCTGTGGACGTTCAAGCTGCGCGAAGGCGTGAAATTCCACGACGGCTCGGCGTTCAATGCCGACGCGGTGATCTGGAACTTCGAGAAGATCTTCAACAAGGAGGCGCCGCAATTCGACACGCGCCAGGCGGCGCAGGTGCGGCCGCGGCTTCCCGCCATGGTGGGCTACAAGAAGACCGGCGACATGGAGATCGAGATCAAGACCAAGTCGGTCGACTCGCTCTTTCCCTATCAGCTCCTCTGGTTCTTCGTCTCGAGCCCGGCGCAGTGGGAGAAGGTCGGCCGCGACTGGAACAAGTTCGCGTCAACGCCGTCCGGCACGGGCCCCTTCAAGCTCGCCAAGCTGGTGCCGCGTGAACGGGCCGAGCTGGTCAAGAACGAGGGCTACTGGAACCCCAAGCGCATCCCCAAGGTCGACCGCATCATCCTGTTGTGCGCGCCGGAGGATTCGGGCCGCACCTCGGCGCTGCTCGCGGGCACCGTCGACATGATCGACCAGCCGGTGCCGGACATGCTCGACCGCCTCAAGCAGTCGGGCGTGCGCATCTCGAGCAACATCACACCGCACGTCTTCCAGTACCATCCCTCGGTGTACGAGGGCTCGCCCTGGACCGACGTCCGCGTGCGCAAGGCGGCGAACCTCGCGATCGATCGCGACGCCATCGTCAAGCTCCTGAACGGTCTCGCGCGGCCGGCCTATGGCGAGGTCGATCGTTCCAGCCCCTGGTTCGGCAAGCCGAGCTTCGTCATCAGGTACGCGCCCGACGAGGCGCGCAAGCTGATGGCCGAGGCGGGCTACGGCAAATCCAAGACGCTGAAGTCGCGCATCACGATCCAGGCCTCCGGCACCAACCAGACGGTGAACGAGGCGATCCAGGAGATGCTGAAGGAGTGCTACATCGACATCGACTTCAAGCCGGTCGAGCTCGAGATGCTGATGACCGGCTGGCGCGGCGGCGCCAAGGCCGAGATGAACAAGGATGTGACGGCGACCAACGTCACCCATGTGACGTCCGATCCGTTCTACGCCGTGAGCCGCTTCTTCGCCTCCGACCAGACGGCGCCGGTCGGCGTCAACTGGAGCGGCTACAGGAACGCCGAGGCTGACAAGCTGGTCGACCGGCTCCGCAACACCTTCGATCCCGCCAAGCAGGACGAGCTCGCCGCGCAAATCCATGCCATCGCGGTCGACGATGCGGCGATGATCTGGGTCTATCACGACACCTCGCCGCGCGCCCTCGCGCCCAAGATCAAGAAGTACGTCCAGGCGCAGAGCTGGTTCCAGGACCTCACGCTGATCGAGGTCTGACTTGCCCCGGCGCGGCACGTGCGATACGAGCCGCGCGATGCTGCTGAAGAACCCGATCGCCGAGGGCTGCACGGTCTATTTCGTGCGGCATGGGCAAACCGAGTGGAATGCCCAGGAGCGCATGGTCGGCCTCACCGACGTGCCGCTGAACGACAAGGGCCGCCAGCAGGCCGCCGCTGCCGGGACCCTGCTCGGGTGGCTGGACAAGCAGGCGGCCGAGCTGGACTTCGTCGCGGGACCGCTCTCGCGCACGCGCCAGACCGTCGAGATCCTGCGCGCCACGTTGGGCCTCGATCCCATGGACTATCGGCAGGACGAGCGCCTCAAGGAGCTCGATTTCGGCAAATGGGAAGGCCTCACCTGGCCGCAGATCCAGACGACCGATCCGGCGAACTACAAGCTCCGGCAAGCCGATCCGTGGGGCTTTCCCATGCCGGGCGGCGAGAGCTATGCCCAGGTCGGCGAGCGGGTGCGCGATGTCCTCGCTTCGATTCGCCGCGATACGGTGATCGTTTCCCACGGCGGCGTGTGCCGGACGGTGCTCGCGCTGGCGGCGGGCTTGCCGACCGAGCGGCCGCCGATCCTCGCCATCCCGCAGGGCCAGATCCTGGTCCTGCGCGACGGCCGCTTCGCGTGGATACAGTCGACGACCGAGATGGAGTTCAGAGGATAGTACTGGCGGAAATCCAGCTCACATGGCCTTTTGTCGAGGGCCACTTCGTCTGTGCCGACAACGATGGCTAGGCTCGCCAAACTGCATTAGCCGTAGATCGAGCTCATGCCCCCCAATTGAATGAGATCGAAACGCCTCGATAAGTTATGTGAGATTGTGCCCAAGGTTCCAGAGCCTTGACGATTCTGGGAATGAGCTGCTGTGCTTGAAAAGCTCCGTCTTCAAACTGCCAATTGCCTGATTTGATTAGTGCGGAGAACTCTCTCTCCATATCGACGCAGCAGTTGGTGAGAACGTCGAGCCCGTCTTTGGAAACCGTGGTGCTCGCGTTCGAGTAGTCAACTATGACTTGCTTGCCGATTAGTCCGTCGAAGCGTGTTCCTGAGATGTTGATGGCCCGTCCATGCGGGCCGTCTCCGGAAATTTGGATACGCAAACGCGCGAGCTCGAACGAGACAATGAGCGTGATCTCCCCGGTGAGCTGGGCTGTCGCACTGAGTACGGCGGCAGTGACCTGGTCCACCTTGGTGCGAATAGCTGCTTCAATTTCTGGGGTCGAGTTCTGAGCCAATGTTTTGACACTGATTCCACCTTTCAATGTCTTGGTAACATCGGCACCGGCGTCGAGAAGTACCTGAACGCAGGCCAGCTTCTTGCCTTGCATGACGGCGTGCATGAGAGGAGTCCAACCACTGGAGTCGGCCACATCGACTTCGGCTCCGAACTCGATCAAAAGCTTGGCGCATGCCGCCTCACCCTTCATCGCTGCGAACGCCAGAGCTGTTACGCCCCCTCCTTTGTCGGTTGTGTCGGGGTCGTCACCGCCGTCGAGGCACGCTTTCAGGTCCCGTTCGTTCCCTGACGCTATGCTTCCAAAAATGCTTCGCCGAGCATCTGACGACGAACCAGTCGTCTTTGTTGAGCTTTGGGTGGTCGACTTTCCACCGAAAAGGCCCTTCCAAAAGCTCATGGCAAATCTCCAGCCTCGATTTTGGCGCTTCCTGCTTGGAGACAGGAGACCCAACCTTGAGCACATCTTCTTCCGGCCGCAAGCGGTCCGTCACAACCCGACAAATTGCACGCGGCCGCGCTGATCGCTGGGGATTGCAACTAGAGGCCGTCATGCAAGGATGCGGCAATCAGCACATTCGGGGTTCGTCTAGAGGTATTCGACCTTCACGATCTCGATCTCCTCGATGCCGGTCGGCGTGCGCATCTTCACGACGTCGCCTTCCTCGGCCTTGAGCAGCGCCTTGGCGATGGGGGAGATCCAGCTCACATGGCCCTTGTCGAGTGCCACCTCGTCGACGCCGACGATGGTGATGGTGCGCTCCTCGCCCTTGCCGTTGGCATAGGTGACCGTTGCGCCGAAGAAGATCTGATCGGTCTTGGCCCGCCTGGCCGGATCGACCACCTCGGCGTTGGCCAGGCGCTTGCTGAGGTAGCGCACGCGCCGGTCGATCTCGCGCAGCCGCTTCTTGCCGTAGATATAGTCGCCGTTCTCCGAGCGGTCGCCGTTGGAGGCGGCCCAGCTCACGACCTTCACCACCTCCGGCCGCTCCTTGCGCATCAGCGCGTCGAGCTCCTCGCGCATGCGGGCGAAGCCGGCGGGCGTCATGTAGTTCTTGGCTGCAAGCGGCAGGCCGCCGGATTCTTCCGGCAGGTCGTCGTCCTCGTCGCCGTCGCTTTCCTTGGTGAAGGCCTTGCTCATTTCGACCCTTAATCTATCAACGGGGATGATGAACGTCAGCCGTCCCCGTCTGCAGCGCGCCTCCGGCGAAAGCCGCGTGGCCTTTGCCGTGAGAGACGGCGCGACGCGGCTCGCCGATCTCTATCAACGCGATCCCTGCCGGGTCCTGTTCCCCGACCCCGAACCGGGTGAGCCGCCACAGGCCGTCCTGGTCACGACCTCGGGCGGCGTCACGGGCGGCGATCGGCTCAAGATGGCGATCGAGGTCGGGGCGGGCGGCACGGCCGTGGCCGCCACCCAGGCCGCGGAGAAGATCTACCGCGCCGCTGCAACGGACGCGCCCTGCGCCATGGAGATCGGCGTCACGGTGGGTGAGGGTGCGACCCTCGACTGGCTGCCGCAGGAGACGATCGTCTTCGAGGGCGCACGGCTGAAGCGCCGGACGGTGGCCGACATCGCCGTGGGCGGATCGTTGCTCGCCTGCGAGATGGTCGTGTTGGGTCGCACGGCCTCTGGCGAGCGTTTCACCGGTGGCTTGCTGCTCGATGCCTGGTCGGTGCGCCGTGACGGCAAGCTCGTCTGGACGGATGCGCTGCGCGTCGAAGGCGAGACGCCGCTGGGCGCGGGCTTCGGCACGGCCAATGCGCTCGCGACCGTCATCGGCGTTTGGGACGAGCCGCAGCCGCGGTTCGAGAAGGCACGCACGCTGCTCGAGGCTACAGACCGGGTGCGCGCAGGCGTAACGTTGGTGAACGGCGTGGTGGTGGCGCGGTTGCTCGGCGATGCGACGGCGGTGCGAGCCGCTACAGTGCGCTTTCTCGGTGATTTTCGCGGCCAGCGGCTGCCGCGCGTTTGGCATATTTGATGCTCGCCTCCTATAGTCGGGCGATCAGGGGGAAACGATGAATCTCACGCCTCGGGAAAAGGACAAGTTGCTGGTCGCCATGGCGGCCAACGTGGCGCGCCGGCGGCTGGAGCGCGGCGTGAAGCTCAACCATCCGGAGGCCGTGGCGCTGATCACCGACTTCGTGGTCGAGGGCGCGCGCGACGGGCGCTCGGTTGCCGAGCTGATGCGAGATGGCGGCACGGTGATCCGCCGCGAGCAGGTCATGGACGGTATCGCCGAGATGATCCACGAGATCCAGGTCGAGGCGACCTTTCCCGACGGCACCAAGCTCGTCACCGTCCACAATCCGATCCGCTGAGGAGCACGCACCATGAAGCCAGGTGAGATCCTCCCCGCTGCGGGCGAGCTCGAGCTCAACACGCAGAAGAACCGCCGGCCGGTGTCGATCGAGGTCGCCAACACCGGCGACCGGCCGATCCAGGTCGGCAGCCACTATCATTTCTTCGAGACCAACGAGGCGCTGAAGTTCGATCGCAAGCGCGCGAAGGGCATGCGCCTCGACATCGCCGCTGGCACCGCCGTGCGCTTTGAGCCCGGCCAGTCGCGCACCGTACGGCTCACGCCCTATCTTGGCGGCCGTGAGAGCCACGGCTTCCAGGCCAAGGTCTCGGGCAAGATGGGCCCAATCGCCAAGGTCGGCCCGTCGAACGAAGGCCCGACCCGCATCTCGCGCGCGGCCTATGCCGGCATGTTCGGGCCGACCACGGGCGACAAGGTGCGTCTGGCCGACACCGACCTCTTCATCGAGGTCGAGAAGGATCACACGATCTACGGCGAAGAGGTGAAGTTCGGCGGCGGCAAGGTGATCCGCGACGGCATGGG
>DATJWN010000036.1:0-2088 GCA_035501235.1 Reyranella sp. | reverse complement strand
CGCGATCTTCCGGTCGAGCACCCGGACCATACCGCCTCGACGCGTATCGCCCGAGACCTCATTGCCGAGATCGGGGTTAGAACAGAACGGCGGCACCGCCGGTCTACGACGCCACGAAGCCCGCGATCAGGTGGTTGACCTCGGCGGCCTTCTCCATCTGGGGCAGATGGCCGGCGTTGTCGAGAATGTGGACCTTGACGCGACCTTGTAGCGCCTCGGCATGGGCGGCCGGGATAATCCGGTCCGCGCGGCCCCAGATGATTTGTATCGGCATCGTCATCTGGGCTAATTCAAAGCGCACACGCTGGCGCCCGTCCGGAAACCATTCCGCGACGATGTGACTCAACGCGGCCGTCACGCGATCGAGCCGTTTGTAGCGCAGCACATCTTCGACCATCGTCCGGCCGACAAGCTCGGGCTCGTGAACGAGCAGCCGCAGCACCTCCTGTGCATCGCGACGCCGTTCCATCTTGACGAAGCCACCGATAAATGCCGCGTTGATCTCAGCACCGAGACCGGCCGAGGCGATCAGCGTCAGGCTCGCCACCCGCTCGGGTTGTCGGTCGGCTAACGCCATCGCAATCGCGCCGCCCATCGAGTGGCCGACAAGGTGGACGCGGTCGACGCCGAGCGCGCCGAGAAAGAGGTCGAGGTCACCAGTGAACATCCCGATGCTTGCGCCTTCGAGCATCTTGGTCGAACCGCCGTGACCGGGGAGATCAAGGGAGATTGTGCGGTGCCGCTCGGCGAGTGCGGGCTGGTTGAACATCCAGGTGCTGAGATCGGCGCCGAAGCCGTGGATAAACACGATCGGCGGGCCCTCGCTGCTGCCGAGTTCCAGGTAGCGCAGCCTATGATCGCCGACGGTGACGTCCTGCGGCGCCGGGACATCGCTTTCGCCTGCTCCACCTTCCGTCGCCTCAGGCAGCACAAAGTTGGCGACGAAGGCTTCGATATCAGCCTCGGCTATTTCGACCGGCGCCAGCACCGCGAGCAGCCCGCCAATCGGCAGCATTGCCCCCTCGGGGGCGACAATTCGGCGCAACGTGCCGGTCTCGCCCGCCTCCATGACATTGGTGATCTTGGGGGTCTCGATCTCCAGCAGCTCGTCATTCGCCGCGACGGCATCGCCCTCGTGCTTGAGCCAGCCGAGAACCTTGCCCTCGGTCATCGTCAGGCCCCATTTCGGCATCGTGATGGCAACGATTTCGGTCATTTGCCGTAGCCATGCACCTCGCGCACCGCGGCGGCAATTTTCTCCGGGCTCGGGATGTAGAGCTTTTCGAGGTCGGGGGCGAATGGCACAGGCGTGTGCGGCGCAGTGACCCTGCGGATCGGCGCCTTCAACGCATCGAATGCCCTGTCGGCTACCAGCGCCGCCACATCGGTGGCGATGCTACAACGAGGCGTCGCCTCGTCGACGATCACCAGCCGGCCGGTGCGCTCAACGCTTTCGAGGATCGTGTCCTCGTCGAGCGGCGAGGTGGTGCGCGGGTCGATCAGGTCGATCTCGATCCCGTCTTTTTCCAGCTCCCCAGCGGCCGCTGCCGCGTAGTGCACCATGCGGGCGAGCGCGACCACGGTTACGTCGTCGCCGTCGCGCACCAGGTTCGCTTCGCCAAACGGGATCGTATAGGGCTCGTCGGGCACCTCGGTGCGGAGGTCGTACATCAGCTTGTGCTCGCAAAAGATCACCGGATCGTCATCGCGGATCGCCTGGATCAGCAGCCCTTTGGCGTCATAGGCATTGGACGGCACGACGCATTTCAAGCCCGGCACCGAGGTGAAGATGTGGTAGGGGCTTTGCGAGTGTTGCGCCGCGGCGCTGCGCCCGGCGCCGATCATGGTGCGGATGACCAGCGGAGTTTTGGCCTTGCCGCCGAACATGTAGCGGAACTTGGCCGCCTGGTTGAAGATCTGGTCGAAGCAGACGCCGAAGAAGTCGCTGAACATCAGTTCGGCGACGGGCCTGAGGCCGGTGACCGCGGCTCCGGCGGCGGCCCCCATGATGGCGCTTTCGGTGATCGGCGTGTCGATGACCCGTGCCTCGCCGAACTCGCCGATGAGCCCCTTGGTGACGCCCAAGAC
>DATJWN010000035.1:0-20589 GCA_035501235.1 Reyranella sp. | reverse complement strand
ACTTGACGGCTCAGAGCCTAGAGCGGAGCCAAGCGGTTTATCCAGAGCCAATGTTTGGCAGGCCGATGCAAAGCAGCGTAGCATTTCTTCCGCACCAGACGAGGGGACCGCATGGCTCGACGCAAAAGCACGATTGGCCACGATCCATTGTCCGACATGAAGCCCGTTGCGCGCGCGGCGTCGGCAGCTGCCAGGCGGACCGCTTCCACGCCCGCGCGCGTGCCGACACCGGCCGCCGTGCCTGCACCCGTCTCCGCCAGCACGGTGCCTGCGGCCACATCCACCACCGCGCTCGTGCCGGTCGTTTCGGTCCACCATGAGGCCCACCCCCGGCCGAGCCATGAGGAGACCGAGGCCATGGCCGTGGTGCGGAGCTACTACGGCTGGTCCGCGGCGGCGGGCCTGCTGCCGCTGCCCTGGTTCGACCTCGCCGCGATCGTCGGCGTGCAGATCCGCATGCTGCAGAAGATCGCGCACATCTATCGCAAGCCCTTCCCGGCCCATCAGGCGCGGCCGATGCTGATCGCGCTGATGAACGGCACCGGCAGCATGCTGGTGGCGGGGCCGGCCTTCAGCATCATCAAGGCGGTGCCCTTCATCGGACCGGTCGCCTCGCTGTTCACCCTGCCCGCGCTCGCCGCCGCCTCGTGCTACGCGACGGGCCGCGTCTTCATTCAGCATTTCGAGATGGGCGGCACCTTGCTCGACTTCAATCCGGCCGAGACGCGCGCCTACTACAACCGCCAGTTCGAGGCGGCGCGCGCCCGGGCAGTCTGAGCCATGCGCCACGTCGCCATCGCCAACCAGAAGGGCGGCGCGGCCAAGACGACGACCACGGTCAACCTGGCGGCCGCGCTGGCCGAGAGAAAACGCAAGGTGCTGGTGGTCGATCTCGACCCGCAGGGCAACAGCACCGACTGGCTGGGCGTCGTCGGCGCCACGCAGGGCGTGTTCGAGGTGCTGACCGGGCAGGCGACGCTGGCCGAGGTCGCCGTCGCCTCGTCGACAGCGGGCATCGCCGTCGTGCCGGCGACCAAATCGCTCCAGGGCATCGAGCGCGCGCTCGCCGCCGAGGTCGGCTCGGAGCTGTCGCTGCAGCGTGCGCTGCGCGCGCCCGACCTCGCGGGCTGGGACTATGTGCTGATCGACACGCCGCCCACGCTCGGCATCCTGACCTTGAACGGCCTCGCGGCGGCGCGCGAGCTGATCGTGCCGGTCGAGACGCACGTGCTGGCGCTGCAGGGCGTGGCGCAGCTGGTCGAGACCTTCATCGCCGTGCGCGAGCGGCTGAACCCCGGCCTCAGCATCGCGGGCGTCGTGGCCTGCCGGGTCGACAGCCGCACGCGCCATTCCGGCGACGTGGTCGAGCGTCTGCGCGACACCTTCAAGGGCACGATGTACCGAACCGAGGTGCGCGAGAACATTCGCCTCGCCGAGGCGCCCTCCTTCCGCCAATCGATCCTCGACTACGATGCGCATTGCTCCGGCGCCGCCGACTATCGCGCGCTGGCGGCGGAAGTGGTGAGGCAGGAGGCCTGAGCCTCGATCCGCCACTCTCCCTTGAGAGCGAGGGCAGCCCCTTGGATCAGCCCGCGCCGCCGCAGCTCCCGCGCCTTCGCACTGCCTCGCTCGAGCGCCTGCACCGCGATCTCGGCCGGCAAGTCGCCCACCGCGACCGTCACTGCCAGTTCGCCGAGATCGCTGTCGGGGTCGAGCGACAGGGCCGATTGCCGTTCGATCGCCGGATGGTCTGCGTCCACCGCATTGGCGATCACCGTCGCTGCCGCATCGGCCATCGCCGCCGTGGACGCGAGCACGGTCACCGAATCGGCGATGCCGAGCGAGAAGGACCGGCCGCCCCAGCCCGAGGTCGCGAGGCCGCGCACGGGGCTGTCGTATGCGAGCTCGACGGCGCCATCGAGCGCCGCCACGAAGATGCCGGCGCGCAGGCTGTGGCCGGGCGCCAGATGGATCGCGATATCGCCGCCGTCGTTCACATAGGCCTTGTCGAGCGTGCGGCCGGCCAGCATCGCCTGCAGCATCTCGTCCGCGACGGAGCCCGCGACCGCGGCCATGGGCGTGATGTACTGCGCGCGATGAGCCCACACGGCCTCCACCATGCGCCGCGCCACCGGCCCGTGCAGCAGCGGATAGGCGTCGCCCACCGGCCGGCGCAGCAGCGGCAGCTCCTGCACGAGGGTCGGCAGGATATCGCCGAAGCGCGCGATGGCCTGGCGATAGGCCGCCTCGACCTCGCGGCGCGCGCCAAAGGCCTCGACGATCAGATCGATCGGCCCGTGCTGCAGGTGCAGACGGCCGTCGGGCAGGAAGGCGCCGCTCATTCCAGCCTGACCTTGTGCCGGCTGAGCACGTCTTCCAGCGTCACGGCGCGCGAGGCATAGCCGCCCAGCGCCGCATAATCCTCGGCGCGCAAGGTGAACTCGATGGGCGCGACCAGGGCCGGCGTCGGCACATAGCCGAAGCTCTTCTCCGGCATCTTCGCCACGTCGACCATCAGGGTGATGCCGCCGCCCGGCCAGACATAGGCCGGCACGCCGCCCAAGGTGACCTTGGTGAGCGTGTCGCGCACGGAACGCGTGAGCCGCACGGGATTTTCCGTCACGCCCGCACGCAGCGAGCCGCCGGCGCCGGCCATGAACAGCACGGTGCAGAGCGCCGGCTCGCAATTCTCGGCGATGCGCTCGACCACCTTGGCGACCGGCGCAGGCATGGCGGCGGGTTGCGGCCTGAGCTCGCGGTCGAGCTCGAACCAGGCCGAATGCTCGCCCGTGGTCGAGACCATGAGCAGGCGCAGGCCCGGCCACGCGGTCTTGGGATCGATCTTCTCGATGATATCGAGCGGGTCGGAGACGTCGGTGCCGCCCCAGCCCAGTCCCGGCTGCGCCACCTGGAAATAGCGGCCGGCGGTGCTCTTGCGTCCGCGCACGCGGATGCCGGCGGGCTTCATGTCGAGGAAGCGGCCGCCCTGATGCTCGGAGAGCACGCCCGTGATGTGGTCGTCGACCACGATCACCTCGTCGACATGGTCCTTCCATTGCGGCGCGAACATGCCGATCGCGGCCGAGCCGCAGCCCACGCGCATGCGCTCTTCCAGCGTGCCGTTCACCACGGGCGGCTTGTCGGCCTGCACCAGCACCGTCGAGCCGCCGTCGATGGCAAGCTCGACGGCTTCCTTGTTGCAAAGGGCGAGCAGCGCCTCGCAGGTGACGACGCCTTCCTTCTTGCTGCCGCCGGTCAGGTGATGCACGCCGCCCAGCGACAGCATCTGCGAGCCGTACTCGGCCGTGGTGACATGGCCCACCGCCTCGCCCTTCACCCGCACCGCCGCCTGCTCGGGGCCGAGATAGCGGTCGGTGTCGATCTTCACCTTGACGCCGCAGTAGCTGAAGATGCCCTCGGTCACGACCGTCACCATGTCGACACCCTCGGGCTTGGACGAGACGATGAACGGCGCGGGCTTGTAGTCCGGATAGGTCGTGGTGGCGCCGATGCCCGTCACGAAGGCGCCTTCACCTTTGCCCAATTCGCCTGACCAGGCGTTGCTGCCCTCGACGAAAGCCACGCGGGCGAGATCGGGCTTGGCCAGCAGGACCAGCGGATCGACGCGGACCAGCGTGCCGTTCTCGTTGGCATAGCGGTCGCAGGCGCCGGCGCGGCCGGGCCGGATGCGGCACAGCACCGGACAGGCGTCGCAGCGCACGATGCCGGCACTGCGTTCTGAATCGGAGAGCGAGAGATCGTCGTCGCTCATGCCTTGTTCTCCTTGGCCAGGATCGCGGCGCGGAGCCGATGCGGCAGCAGCGGCACGCGGGTCGCGCGCACGCCCGTGGCGTGATGGACCGCGCCCAGGATGGCGGGCGCCGTCGGCACCAGCGCCGGCTCGCCGATGCCCTTGGCGCCCGAGGGGCCGAGCGGCTCGCGGTCCTCGATCAGCAGGCTCTCGACCTCCGGCACGTCGCCCACGGTCGGGATCAGATAGTCGTGCAGGTTCTCCGTGCGGCCGGGCAGATATTCTTCCATCAGCGCCAACCCCAGCCCCTGCGCGATACCGCCCTCGATCTGGCCCTCGACCAGCGTCGGATTGATCGCCTTGCCGACATCGTGCGCGGCCACGATGCGCAGCACCTTCACGGTGCCGAGCTCGGTGTCGACCTCGACCGTGGCGATCTGCGCCGCGAAGGCATAGGTCGCGTACGGCACGCCCTGGCCATCCTTGTCGAGTGGCGTGGTCGGCGGATCGAAGGCGCCCTCGCCCAGCAGCGGGCCGAGCCTGGCGAGATCGAGCGCATGGACGATGCCGCCATCGCTCACCTTCAGCGTCGCGCCCTCCAGCACGAGCGTGGCGTCGGGGCCGGCATTAGCGAGGCGCAGGATCTGCTGGCGGAGGTCGCGGCCGGCGAGCTCGGCCGCCTTGCCCGAGACGAAGGTCTGGCGCGAGGCCGAGGTCTTGCCCGCGTCGGCGGTGAGATCGGTGTCGCCGGTCACGAGCTCGAACCGGTGCGCGGGCAATCCGAGCGCGTCGGCGGCGATCTGGGTCATGATGGTGTTGCTGCCCTGGCCGATATCCAGCGCGCCGCTGTAGAGCGTCAAGGTGCCGTCGGCCGCGATGCCGACCCGCATGCGCGAGGGATTCGACATCGAGGTGTTGCCGATGCCGTACCACATGCAGCCGATCCCGATGCCGCGACGCTTCGGGCCCTTCTTGCCGTTGAAAGCGGCGATCTCCGCATGCGCCTTCCGCCAATGCGGCCGGAGCGCCTCCAGGCACTGGGCGAGCCCGGCCGAATGCTCGAGCTTTTGCCCGCAGGCCGTGACATCGCCGGCCCTGAGCGCGTTGCGATGGCGGAACTCCAGCCGGTCGAGGCCGAGCTTGTCGGCCAGCGCGTCCATCATCGCCTCGTGGGCGATGGCGGCCTGGGGCACGCCGAAGCCGCGGAAGGCACCGGCCGGCGGGCCGTTGGTGAAGAAGGCCTCGCCCCAGGTTCTTGCACGCGGCACCGCGTAGGGCCCCATGGCATGGACGGGCACGCGGTTGGCGACGGTCGGCCCCCACGAGGCGTAGGCGCCGGTGTCGAAGGTCGCGGTCACGTCGCAGGCAAGCAGCTTGCCGTTCGCGTCGCAGCCGAAGCGCGCCGTCACGCGCGCGGGATGCCGCTTGGTCGACGCAGCCATGCTCTCGGGCCGCGTATAGACGAGAGCGACCGGCCGGCCGAGCGTCCACGCGGCCACGGCGATCAGGGGCTGGACCGAGAGATCGAGCTTGCCGCCGAAGCCGCCGCCGCAGGCGGTCGGCACGATGCGCACGGCCTCGGGTGGGAGCCGCATGAGGTTCGCGATCTCGTCGCGGTCCATATAAGGCGTCTGGGTCGAGGCGTGGATCTCGAGGCGATCGCCCACCCTGCGCGCCCAGCCGGCCTCGGGCTCGATATAGGCGTGCTCGACGAAGGCCGTCTCGAACGTGCCCTCGGCCACGGCAGCGCAGGATGCGAAAGGATCGTCGATCCAACGATGCTTCACGCCACCGTCGAGCAGCAGGTTCCGGGGCTTGTCGGCCTGAACCAGCGGTGCGTCCGAAGCCGTCGCGGCATCGACGCCGAACAGCGGTGGTTCGACCGTCCACCGGATCGGCACCTCGGTATCGCGGATGGCCAGCACCGTCGCGCGGTCGCCGACCAGCGCCACGACCGCCTCGCCGCGATAGCGCACCTGGCCGTCGGCCAGCACCGGCTGGTCCTTCACGTCGGGATAGATGCCGTAGCCGTTGAACGGCACGTCGGCCGCCGTGAGCACGGCCGTGAGCTTGGCGCGCAACGGTCCGAGGTCGCCCAGGGTGAAGCGGGCGCGGGCATGCGGCGAGCGCACGACGCGAATCCAGAGCGCATCGGCCGGCACAGTGTCGGCGCCGAACAGGTCGCCGCCGGTGACCTTGGGCACGCCGTCCAACCGTGCGATGCGGGCACCGATGGCGGCGCCGGCCGGCGGAATGACCGCTTCGGCGGCACAAGCAACCTGCATCACCGCCTCGACGATCTTGCCATAGCCGGTGCAGCGGCAGAGCACGCCGCCCAGCGCATCCTCGACCTGCCGGCGCGTCGGCCGCTGATCGAGGGCGAGCAGGTCCTGCGCCGCCATCAGCATGCCGGGCGTGCAGATGCCGCACTGCGCCGCGCCATGCGCCAGGAAGGACTTTTGCAGCGCATCGAGACTGCCGTTCGCCAGGCTTTCGACCGTCTCGATGGTGCGGCCCTGCATCTGGCCCATCGCCACCAGGCAGGCGCAGACCTGCCGCCCGTCCAGGCGCACCGTGCAGGCGCCGCAGTCGCCCGCGTCGCAGCCGACCTTCGTCCCGGTCAGCCCGAGGTCGTCGCGCAGCGCCGCGGCGAGCCGCGTCACGGGCGGGCCGGACCAGTCGGCCGCCTTGCCGTTCAGGGTGAAGGCCACCTTCACGACGCGAAGCCCGACAGCAGGCGCCGCAACAGCGTGACGCCGGCATCGATGCGGTAGGCCGCGCTGCCGCGCACATCGTCGATGGGCTCGAGCGGTGCCAGATGCGCTCCCTCGACCCGATCGCCGAGGCGCGCATCGAGGGGCGCACCGGCGAGGGCCGCTTCGAGCGCGGGCAAGCGTTGTGCCACTTCCGAGCAGGCGCCCATGGCGATGCGCGCACGGGCGACCTTGCCGTCGTCGATCTCGAGCGTGGCGGCGGCCATGGCGATGGAGATCACGAGATAGCGCCGCGCGCCGAGCTTGAGGAACGCGCTCCGTGCCGGGTGCGTGGGCTTGGGCACATGGATCGCGATCACGATCTCGTCGGCGGCGCGCGCGGTGCGACGGTTGCCGATGATGAAGGAGGAGAGCGGCAGCAGGCGTCGTCCCGTCGGACCGGCAAGCTCGACCTCGGCATCGAGCGCCAGCAGCGGCGGCACGCCGTCGGCGGCGGGCGAGGCGTTGCAGAGATTGCCCGCGATGGTCCCGGCATTCTGGATCTGCCGGCCGCCGACCTCGCGCGCGGCCTGCTTCAGCCCGTCGAACAAGGGCGGCAGGTGGGCCTCGATCAGCTCCGACCAGGTCGCCGTGGCGCCCAGCCGCCAGCCGTCCGCTGTCGGGCGAATGCCCCGCAAGTCGGCGATGCCGCCGATATCGAGCACATCCTCCTCGATCGCCCGGCCGACCCGCGCCGGGTAGAAATCCGTGCCCCCGGCCAGCACCGTCCAGGGCCGCGACAGGGCCGCCAGCGCTTCTTCCAGGGAGGTCGGACGGAGGTAATCGGCCATATCGTTCGTGTACGTACGATCTCGGCCGAGTCTAGGCGAGGATGAAGAAGCTGTCCCGCCTCAAATGATCTTGTTCAACAGCTCGCTGAGCTGGCGCTGCTCGAGACTGGTGAGCGGCTTCAACGTCTCACGCGAGACGGCCGGTCCGTTCAGCATGAGCTTCGCGGTCACGCGCTGGCCTTCGGTCGTGAGGCTGAGCAGCGTGCGGCGCGCATCGCCGGGATCGGGACGCGAGTCGACCAGCCCGCGCTCCTTCAGGCGACGCACGACACCCTGCATCGTCGCCTTGTCCATACCGACCAGCCGGCCGAGCAGGTTCTGCGAGAGCTCGCCGTACTCGCTGAGCTTCGCCATGCTCGAATACTGAGTGGGCGTGATGTTGGGATCGCCGATGTTCGCCTGGAAGATCGAGGAGGCGCGCTGATGGGCGCGCCGCAGCAGGTAGCCGATCTGGTCTTCGATGCGGTACGGCCGTGACGGGCTTGGTGCCGCCTTAGGCTCTTGCTGCTTCTTTGCGACGTTGCGCATCGCCCCCCGCGCCTCTCCGACTTCTTCGCTACACTGACTGCGGCCGCAGCACAACGGTCACATTCAAATTTGCGCCGCGAGGAAAATCCGTGACCGGCTTGACTCGCGAGCACGATCTGATCAACGCACTCGAGCGTCTCGCGCTCCCTGCCGACATGTCGATGATCGTCGTTCAGGGCGACGAAGCACACGCAACAAACGTGCGCAGCGATTGCAGCATATGGATAGTAGGTGACCGCAGGCGCGTGGCGCTATTGATGCGCCGAGAAAGCGAGCTCTGCTGCCGCGAGGTCTTCGAGCGCGGCACCGACGGACTTGAAGAGCGTGATCGAGTCGTGATCGCCGGCCGCCCGGCCGCTGCGTTGTCCGCGTGTCAGCTCGAAAAGATCGGCCAAAATATTTTCGCTGTCGATAACACCATCGGCGAGCGGACGGACGATATCGCCCGCTTCCTTCATGGCGCCGGCGCGCGTGTCGACGTGGATGCGCGCGCGGCGCACCGCCTCGTCGTCGCTCTCGCGCATGTGGGGCGTGAAGGCGCCGACCAGATCGAGATGCTGGCCGGGCCTGAGCCAGGCGCCCTCGACCAGCGGCGTCGCTGACAGCGTGGCCGAAGAAACAATGTCGGCCGCCTCGACGGCGGCGCGGCGATCCTCCGCCATCGTCACGGCGACGCCGGCCATTGTTGCATTGAGTTCCTTGGCGAGACTTTCGGCCTTCGCAGGATCGCGGCCCCAGATCGCGACCTTGCGGATCGGCCGCACCTTGCAATGGACACGGATCAGATGCGGCGCGAGGGCGCCCGTGCCGATCATCGCGAGACGCGAGGAGTCGGGCCGCGAAAGATAGCGCGAGGCGAGGCCTGAGGCGCAGGCGGTGCGCCGCTTGGTCAGCATCGTGCCGTCGAGCAGCGCCAGCGGTTGCCCGGTGGCGCCGTCGAGCAGCAGGTACTGGCCGAAGATCGCCGGCAGCGAGCGCTTGCCGTTGTCGGGAAAGACGGTGACCAGCTTCACGCCGATGCGGCCGCCCGGACTCCAGGCCGGCATCAGCAGCAGGGTCGCATCCGACTCGTTCGGCACCGCGATGGTGTGATGGTGCCGCGTCGGCATTTCACAGCCGGTGCGGAACAGCGCCTCGAGACGATCGATCAGGGCGAGGTCGTCGAGGGCGCGGTCGACCTCGGCGGCCGACAGGATTCTCATGAACTGAAAGAGTCGGGCGAGACCAGTGCGCTCTGCCGCTCGATCGCGCGCTGGCCGGCAGGCGGCGGCGCGCCGGTCGGCGCCGAGGCCTGGGCGGCGGCGCGATGCTGGTCGAGCTCGCCGCGCAGGCGCGCATTCTCGCGATCGAGCCGCGCGGCCTCGCTGCCATGCTTGCGCGCGCGGCGGCGATGATGACGGGCCGCCCACCAGCCCATGCCGAGCCCCGCCAGCACGCCGACGAAGAGCAGGCCCACGATCAGGAGATAGAGCGGAGCCTTGAGGGCATAGGGCAGCGGCCACAGCGAGAGCTCGACCGGCTGCGGATTGCTGACGGCCACCAGGGCGCCAGCGAGCAGGAACAGGACGAACAGCGCTCGGGAGAGGAATTTCATGCGGCGCCAGCATGGCACAGGGAAGGCGCGCGAGGCGAGTTACGCTCTTGCCTCATTGGCCCGCGCACCTCCAGGCCCGTTCGTGATCATGAGCGGGCCTGGAGGCCCGCGGTCCGAATGATCGTGTTGTTATTTCGGCTCGTCGCCCTTGGCGTCGGCTGGCAGGCCGCCCGCGGCGCGCACGGCTTCCTTGTTCAGGCGATCGCGCAGATCCTTGCCGGTCTTGAAATAGGGCACGCGCTTGGAGGCGACGGCGACCTGCTCGCCCGTCCGCGGATTGCGGCCGGTGCGCGGCTCGCGTTTCTTCACGGAGAAGGCACCAAAGCCGCGCAGCTCGACGCGATCGCCCCCGGCCAAGGCCTTGGAGATCTCATCGAACACCGTGGCGACGATCCGCTCCACATCCCTTTGATAGAGATGAGGATTCCGGCTCGCCAAGCGGGCGATCAGCTCGGATTTGGTCATATGCGTCATAATAGCGAAAAAAGACGGTCCTTTCAACTAACCCCTTGAATCACAAAGGAAAGCGCCGGGAAGGCCGTTTTTCCAACGAAAAAGGCCGGTCCCAAGGGACCGGCCTTCGATGTCGGTATGAAGGACCCGACCTTATTTGGTCTCTTCCTCGTCCTTCTTCTGGGCCTTGCTGAGCGCGGCACCCAGGATGTCGCCGAGGCTGGCACCGGAGTCCGACGAACCGAAGTCGGCCATCGCCTTCTTCTCCTCGTCGAGCTCGCGCGCCTTGACCGACAGCACGACGCGGCGCGATGCCTTGTCGATGTTGGTGATCTTGGCGTCGAGCTTGTCGCCCACCGCGTAACGGTCGGGACGCTGCTCGGAGCGGTCGCGGCTGAGCTCGGACTTGCGGATGAAGCCCGGGATGCCGTCCTGCACCGTGACGTCGATGCCGTTGTCCTGGATGCCCGCCACGATGACGGTGACCACGTCGCCCTTCTTGGCGACCGAGTTCACCTTCTCGAACGGATCGTTGGCCAGCTGCTTGATGCCGAGCGAGATGCGCTCCTTGTCGATGTCGACGTCGAGGACCTTCACCTTGACGCTGTCACCCTTCTTGTAGTCGCGGATCGCCTCGTCGCCGGCCTTGTCCCAGCTGAGATCGCTGAGATGGACCATGCCGTCGATGTCGCCGGGCAGGCCCACGAACAGGCCGAACTCGGTGATGTTGCGGACCTCGCCGTCGAGCTCGGTGCCCGCCGGGAACTTCTCGGCGAAGCTCTCCCACGGGTTGGCCATGCACTGCTTGAGGCCGAGCGAGATGCGGCGCTTGGACATGTCGACGTCCAGCACCATCACTTCGACCTCCTGCGAGGTCGAAACGATCTTGCCGGGGTGCACGTTCTTCTTGGTCCAGCTCATCTCCGAGACGTGGACCAGACCCTCGACGCCCGGCTCCAGCTCCACGAAGGCGCCGTAGTCGGTGATGTTGGTGACGCGGCCCTTGAGCTTGAGGCCGACCGGGTACTTCGCACCGGCGCCGTCCCATGGATCGCTCATCAGCTGCTTCATGCCGAGCGAGATGCGCTGCGTCTCGGGGTTGAAGCGGATGACCTGCACCTTGACGTTCTGGCCGATGGTCAGTGCCTCGGACGGATGGTTGATGCGCTTCCACGCGATATCCGTCACGTGCAGCAGGCCATCGACGCCGCCGAGATCGACGAACGCACCGTAGTCGGTGATGTTCTTGACCACGCCGTCGAGCACCTGGCCTTCGGACAGAGCACCCATCAGGCGGGTCCGGTCCTCGGCGCGGGTCTCTTCCATCACGGCGCGGCGCGACACGACGATGTTGCCGCGGCGGCGGTCCATCTTGAGGATGGCGAAGTTCTGCGGCTGGTTCATCAGCGGGCCGACGTCGCGCACCGGGCGGACATCGACCTGGCTGCCCGGCAGGAAGGCCGTGGCGCCCGACAGGTCGACCGTGAAGCCGCCCTTCACGCGGCCGTAGATCGTGCCCATCACGCGCTCGCCGTCGGTGAACGCCTTCTCGAGGAGCGTCCAGGCTTCCTCGCGTCGCGCCTTCTCGCGCGACAGGACGGCCTCGCCCTCCTTGTTCTCCATGCGGTCGACGAAGATGTCGACCGAGTCGCCTTCCTTGACCTCCGCCGAGTCGCCGCCATTGGCGAACTCACGCAGGGGAACGCGGCCTTCGGACTTGAGGCCGACATCGACGACGACGAAATCGTTTGCGATACGGATGACACGGCCCTTGACCACCGTGCCTTCGAAGCTCGAGGAACCGCCGAGCGATTCGTCGAGAAGTGCGGCGAACTCGGCGCTTGCGGCGTCGTTCGCGGTTTTGACGAGGGCGCTGCCCTTTGCCATTCAATACTCTCCTTCACGATCCCGGGCGAAACGCTGCCGCCCGTCGGCCAACCGGTTAAATCCGGCGGATCCAGTGCCTGAACTCCACGGGCCGCTCATCGTTGCCCGCAATCGCCGCTTGAAGTCTTCGAACCGCCGGCGGCGACTTACGGCCCGGCTGCCCGAAAGCCCTTGCGCTCGATGAACGCCACGGCGGCGGCGAAGGCCGCGTCGGCATCCATGTCGCTGGTATCGAGAAGCCAGGCATCGGGCGCGGCTTTAAGAGGTGCAGCCGCCCGTTCGCTGTCGCGACGATCCCGCTCCGCCATCTCGGCAAGAACGCGCGGTTTTATAGTGTCGACCCCCCGGGCCCGCAACTCCTGATACCGGCGTTCAGCCCGGATTTCGGGCCTCGCCGTGACGAAGAGCTTCACCGGGGCGTCGGGGCAGATGACGGTGCCGATATCGCGGCCATCGAGCACCGCCCCCGACGCTTGAGATGAGAATTCCTTCTGGAATTTCAAGAGGTTGGTCCGGACGGCCGGATTCGCCGCCACTTTCGAGGCCTGCTGGCCCGCTTCGTCGCCCCGGAGGTGCGGATCGACCAGATCGGCCGGGGTCAGGCCGGCGGCAATGGCCTCCGGCGGCCGGCCGGTGGTGATCGCGAGCCAGCCGACCGCCCGGTAGAGCATCCCGGTGTCGAGATGCGGCAGGCCGAAATGCCTGGCCAGGCGCTTGGCCAAGGTGCCCTTGCCCGAGGCCGAGGGGCCGTCGACGGCGATGACCAGCCGAGTCATTGGACCGCGGGCCTCCTGGCCCGCTCATGAACTCGAGCGGGCCTGGAGGCCCGCGATCGGGAAGAGAAGATCATGCCGCCTCGATCTTGGCGCCCAGGCTGCCCATCAGCGAGGCGAAGCCCGGGAACGAGGTCTCGATCGGCGAGGCGTCGTCGACGGCGACCGGTTCGCGCGCGGCGAGGCCCAGCACCAGGAACGACATGGCGATGCGATGATCGAGATGCGTCTTCACCAGCCCGCCGCCGGCCGGCGCACGGCCATCGCCCTGCACCGTGAGCTGGTCGGCGGCCACCTCGTGACGCACGCCGTTGACCGCGAGCCCGGCGGCGACGCTCGCGAGACGATCGCTTTCCTTGGCACGCAGCTCGGCGAGCCCGCGCAGGCGCGTGGTGCCGCGCGCGCAGGCGGCGGCGACGGCGAGCACGGGATATTCGTCGATCATGGTCGGCGCGCGCTCGGCCGGCACGTCGATGCCCAGCAGCGCGCCCCCTTTGACGCGAAGATCGGCGACCGGCTCGCCGCCCCGCTCGCGCCGGTTCTCGAAGACGATGTCGGCGCCCATTTCCTGCAGGGTCGTGTAAAGCCCGGCGCGCAAGGGATTGACGCCCACGTTCTCGACCACGATCTCGCTGCCGGGGCTGATGCAGGCCGCGACCACGGCGAAGGCGGCGGACGAAGGATCGCCCGGCACGACGATCTCCTGCGCCTTCAGTTCGGGCCAGCCGACGACGGTGATGCGCCGGCCCTTGCCGTTCATCGACTCCACGCGCAGCTCGGCGCCGAAGTGGCGCATGAGCCGCTCGGTGTGATCGCGCGTGGGCTCCGGTTCGATGACGGTGGTCTCGCCCGCGGTGTTGAGGCCCGCCAGCAGGATGGCGCTCTTCACCTGCGCCGAGGCGACGGGCAGCGTGTATTCGATCGGCACCATCTCGTCGGTGCCGACGATGGCGAGCGGCAGGCGGCCGCCCTCGCGGGCCTCGAAGCGCGCACCCATGCGCCTCAGCGGCTCGATCACGCGCTGCATGGGCCGGCGGCGCAGCGAGGCATCGCCGGTCATGAACGAGGTGAAGGGATGGCTCGCCAGGATGCCCGCGAGCAGGCGGGCGGAGGTGCCCGAATTGCCGAGGTCGAGCACGCCCTCCGGCTCCCGGGCGCCGCCGACACCGAAGCCGCGCACCCGCCAGACGCCGTTTTCAGGGACGATGGTGGCGCCCAATGCCCTGAGCGCCGCGGCGGTCGACAGCACGTCCTCGCCGGTCAAAAGCCCCTCGATCCGGGTCTCGCCCAGCGCCAGGGCACCGAACATCAGGGCGCGGTGGGACATCGATTTGTCGCCCGGGGCGCGCACGCGGCCGCTCAGCCGCCCGGACGGACGGGCGATCATCTGGGCCGCCAAGGGAGCGGGACGGGCTTCAGCGGACAAAGCGGCTCCTCGAAGGAGGGCAAAAGTGCGGCGCGGGGCCCTCCTACCATGCCCGAATTTGGTTTTGACAGGGTGAAAGACGCGTGACATACGCCCTCCCTCGCGGCCGGAAAGGCCGCTCCTTGCGGAATTTCCGGGAGATCGAGAGTGGTCAAGGCGTCCTGGGGCACCAAGCGTACCTGCCAGAACTGTGCAGCGCGCTTCTACGACCTCAACAAGAGCCCGATCAAATGCCCCAAGTGCGGCCGGGAGCACGATCGCGAAGACTTCGTGAAGGTGCGGCGCGGCCGCGCTTCGGCCGCGACGGCGGCGGCGGCGACCGCGGCAGCGGCCGCGGCGGCGGCCAAGCTCGCGGCGGCCAAGAACAAGAAGGTGGAGGAGGCCGCGCTCGGCGAGGACGGCGGCGACACCGAGGCCGACGACGAAGCGCTCGAGGATACGGAGGATCTCGGCGACGAGACCGAGGACATCGAGGTCGACGTCGAGGACGACGACAAGGGCGAAGGCGACCGCTAGACCGCAGCCGGTTGCCAGCCCGTGAGGCACGACCTATACCTCACGGCCGCCAGCAAGATTTTGGGGCCATAGCTCAGCTGGGAGAGCGCTACAATGGCATTGTAGAGGTCGACGGTTCGATCCCGTCTGGCTCCACCAAAGACCAAGGGCTCGACGGGCGACCGTCGGGCCCTTCGTATTTGCGGCACGCCGCTTCGGAGCCGTCCCCTCATTGAGGCAAATCAAGGAATGCTCCTGGGATCCGGGGTCTGTTGCTTCATTGCAACCGAGGGACTCAATGCCTCACTCCCAATCCTCACCGTCACCCGCCGGCCATTCCCATGCCATCGTCTGGATGGACTCGCGCGAGGCGCACGTCTTCCGCTTCTCGCCGAGCGACGTCGAGGAACAGCGCGTTCGCGCGCACAATCCCTTCCGCAAAGTCCATCATCGCGCAGGGACCGTCGGCGATGGCCACATGACGCTCGACCGGCACTATCTCGACCAGATCGTCCAGGCCCTGGCGGGCGTGCACGAATGGCTGCTGACCGGCCCGGGCACCGCCAAGCGCGAGATGGCCGACCATATCGTCCGGCATGCGCCGGCGCTCGCCCAGACACTGTGCGGCGTGCAGACCTCGAACCATCCGACCGACGCGAGCCTGGTCGACCAGGCGCGCCGCTCGTTCCGGCGCATCGACCGCATGCGCCCGCACGGCAATACCGGCGAGGTGAGACAATGAACCGGCGCTTCGCGCTTCGCCGGCCGATCCTCGCCGTGGCGGCATTGCCCCTGGCGATGCTTATCTGCGGTTCGGCCTCGGCGCAGGATGCCGAGCGCGGTCATCAGCTCGCGCGGCGCTGGTGCGCGGGATGTCATGTCGTCGAGCCCTCGGCGACCGAAGCGCGGGCCGACGGCGTTCCGTCGTTTCCGGCCGTCGCGGCGATGCGCGGCCTGTCGTCCGACCGGCTGCGGGCGGCGATGAATCCCAAGCACGGCCCGATGCCCAGCCTGTCGCTCGCCCGGCGCGACGAGGACGATCTCATCGCCTACATCGAGAGCCTGAAGCGCCGCTGAGCGCTTGCTCCCTATCCGTTGCGCAGCCGCTTGGCGCGGCTCTGCAGCACGAAGGGCAGCGCGAGGTCGCGATAGAACATGTCGACGGTGTCGGGCGCGGTGCGGCGCTGGGCCAGGATGACCCAGTAGTTTTCCGCCTTGCCCTCGGCCTCGCAATGCCAGGCGACCGCGCTGGCGACGACATCGGCAGGGCTGACGCGATCGTCGAAGCGATCGATCGAGCCTTCGTAGCAGTTGAGCAGCGCCGCGCGGGCCACGGCCATGTCCATCAGGCGCTCCTGCAAGGGCGTCCGCTCCGTGTTGGCGAAGGCGTTCACGAACAGGGTCGCGACGACCACGGAGCCCATGGCGAGGATGACAAGGATACACCGGTAGCTGGTCATAGATCCTTCACTCCGTACATCGAAGGGCCGGGAAACATCCTCCGGCGACTCGGAATTGGGGAGTCATCGTCACCGAAGGATGCCACGACCGGAAAGGCAGGCTGCCCTTCCATCAATCCGCTCGTCCGGGCGGGAGAAGCCTCGACGCGCCGATCTGGGCGTCTGGTACACCCGTCCCGGCGCGATCGAATTGAGCTGGATCAACCGCTCCGCTCTCCGCCCGGCTCAACACGCACGAGGCAGCGGGTTCGCGACGACATGCATGTGCATTTCGACGCCCTTGACCCCCGAGACGTTCTCGGCGGCGACCTGGTAGGCGCGCCGCACCATCTCGTTGGGCACGACACCCCAGAGATGGACGACGCTGTCCTTGACCACGACATCGGCGTTGCGGGCCAACGACCAGACCCGGCCGCGCACCGTCGCCTCGACCTCGCGGCGCAGCACGCCGTCCACGGCGGGCGCTTCGCCCTCGGCGGCCGGCTGCTCGCCGGGTCGGCAGGAGATGAGGGCCTGCAGCAGGTCGACCCGGCTCACGATGCCGACGACCGAGCGGCCGCGCAGGATGGGAACGCGCTTCACCTTGCGCTCCATCATCAGCCGGGCGACGTCGCTCAGCGTCGCGTCCTCGGGCGCCGTGACCACATCGCGCGTCATGATGTCCACGATCCGGGTCGAGTTGGCCCGAACGTAGGCGGCGGCGGCGTTCATGTCGTCGGCGACGCGACGCATCAGGCCGGGGACCTCGGCCGCCGTGCTCATGCCGACCCGCTCGATCAGATCGGCTTCGCTGACGATGCCGACCATGAAGCCGGCGTCGTCCAGGACCGGCATCGCGCTGACGCGGCTGTTGGCCAGCAACTCGGCGGCCTGATAGACCGTCGCGTCCGATTTCACGGACAGCACCCCGGTCGACATCATATCCTTCGCGCGCATGGCGATTCTCCTTGGATTGCCACGGCGCAAACTTCTCACCGCAATCCAAAGCGCACTTTGCGTTAGATCAAAATCGCCGATACCGGCGCCTAGGGATTTGTCCTGAGGCCGTTGCCTCCATTGATCAGAATGCGGGCCCGGACGAGAGGGCGGTATCCTGCGCGAACGATCGGGGACCCGGATCCCGTGGCCACGTGGCCGAAGCGCGGGGACTGCTGGAGACGCCACACGGTGGGGTGGATCGAGAGCAGCGAGCCCAGAAAGGGTCAATACTATTGCCACAAGATTCTGGCTAAATCAGATATGTTTAACGGTAACCTTTGGGTAACTACCACTATATGTAGTAGCATCGCAGGAAGTGCGCTCGAGACCCGATCGCGTCTCGATCCGCATACGCTCAAGCCGCGAAGGGGGCCGGCGACGGCGCCTTGAGGTCCGACGGAAAGGACTTGTCGGCGAGGTAGCCTGCGGCCTCGGCGAACAGCCGGTACTTCACGCTGACGACCGACAGCTCGCGCCCCCAGTTCACGAGATCTCCCCAGGGGTCGTTGAGCTTGCCCAGGCCGCCCACGACGGCGACGACCGTGCCGACCTCGATGCGCCCCTGCAGAGCGAGCCAACCGCCGACACACAGCGCCACGGCGACCGACAGGTGATGCATGAGGTTCATCAGCAGGTTCATCAGGTACTTCAGGCAGTAGATGCCCATGTTGAGGGCGAAGATGCGCGTGATCGCGCCTTGTCGGTCGGCGCGGTTGCCGCCGTCGGCGATGGCGCCGCCGATCTCGCGCTTGACCAGGATGCGCTCGCGCGCGCGCCGGTTGATGGCGCCCTGGAGCAGCGGCACGAAGATCGTCTGGGGAACGAAGAAGGCGAGGCCGAGAAGCGCCAGGTAGGGATGCAGGAAGAAGATGTAGGACAGCACGCTCACCAGGATGCCGCCCTGCAGCACCGGCTCAGAGATACTCAGCGCCGTGAAGCCGCCAATCGGCTCAGCCTCCTCGAGCATCATGGCGATCTCGACGCCGGCTTCGGCCGCCGACGGATCGTCGATCTCGCTCTCGCGTATGACGTCGCGCAGCGACCGCACCGTGCTTTCCGCCACCCAGCCGCGATAGACGTTCAAGGCGAGCTTCAGCAGCTGCTCGGTCAGGGCAACGCCGCCATAGGCCAGGGCAAGGTGGAGAACGGTCGAAAAGCTGCCCTTGGCGGTGAGCACGTTGACGAGGCGGCGCTGCAGCTCGAGCGGCACCGTGCTCAACAGGAAGACGGCAACGGCGAGCAGCACCAGCCCGACCTGGTGCCGGCCGGTGAAACGCCAGATGAAGGACGCGATCGAACGCGGCATGGTCTCCCCGCAACGCACTACGCTGGCGACACGCACGCCGATCTCTTAGCGCCGCCGACCTGGCTGCAAATTGATCTAGCGCAAAATCGGCGCGGCGCGGCCCTAGGTCCCCATGCCGGCCTGCAGGGCCATGCGGACCAGGGCGGACAGGCTGTCGGCCTGCATCTTGGTCATGACGTTGGCCCGGTAGATCTCCACGGTGCGCGCACTGATGCCGAGATCGTAGGCGATGATCTTGTTCGGCTTGCCGGCCACCAGCCCCTCCATGACCTGCTTTTCGCGTTCGGAGAGCGAGTCGACACGGTCCTTGATCCGGGCGGTGGCGTGATTGCGTTCGGCATCGACCGCACGCCGCGCGAGCGCCGCCCGGATCGCCACCAGGAGCACTTCGTCGTCGAACGGCTTTTCGATGAAGTCGAGCGCGCCCGCCTTCATCGCCTCCACGGCAAGGGCGATGTCGCCGTGCCCCGTGACGACGATGACGGGCATCGTCACCTTGCGCTCCACGAGCTGCCGTTGCAGTTCCAGGCCGTTCATGCCGGGCATGCGGACATCGGTGACGATGCAGCCATCCTGCGCCGTCGGCAGGGCTTCGAGGAAGGCGAGCGCCGATTCGTAGACGCGCACGGCGAGGCCGGCGGTGCTGAGAAGGAAGGCCAACGACTGGCGGACGTCCGCGTCGTCGTCGATGACGTGTACGACATCGCTAGCCGGCATGGGCCGCCTCCTCGTCGTTCGCGGCCCGGAGCGTGAAGCGGAAGATCGTGCCGCCCCCGGGCCGGCCATCGACCCAGATGCGCCCGCCATGCGCCTCGATGATGGTCCGGCAGATGGAAAGTCCGAGTCCCATGCCCGTCTGCTTCGTCGTCATGAACGGCTGGAAGAGGTGAGCGGCGATCTCCGGAGCGAGCCCGGGCCCGGTGTCCGCGACATTGACCTGGACGGTGTTGTCCGCCTTCGCGCCCGTGCTGATCTCGAGCTCCCGCGGTCCCGACGATTCGGCCAGCACCTCGATGGCGTTGCGGATCAGGTTCACGAGCACCTGCTGGATCTGGATGCGGTCGACGAGCACGAGGTCGGCCTTCACGTCGAGCCGGAAGGAGACCGAGACGCCGTTCTCCTTCGCGCCCACCAGCGCCAGCGTGCTGGCATCCTCGATCAGCTTGGGCAGGCTCTCGATGCGCCGCTCGCTGTCGCCGCGCGCCACGAATTCGCGCAGGCGCCGGATGATTTGCCCCGCCCGAAGCGCCTGGTCCGCGGCCTTGGTCACGGCCTCGCGCAGGACCGGCGCCTGCTCGTCCTCGATGCGCTCGAGCAGGCGGGCGCAGCCTTTCAGGTAGTTGTTGATCGCGGTCAGCGGCTGATTGATCTCGTGCGCCAGCGTCGAGGCCATCTCGCCGAGCGCCGTGAAGCGCGACATGTGCGTCACTTCCGACTGGAGCTCCCTCAGCCGGCTCTCCGTCATCTGCTGGTCGGTCAGGTCGCGGATGAAGCCCGTGAAGTAGTGCTTGTTGGCCGCCCGCAGCTCGCCGATGGTCAGGTGCATCGGGAATGTCGTGCCATCCCGGCGCTGGCCGACGACCACGCGGCCGACGCCGATGATGTGGCGCTCGCCGGTCCTGAGATATCGTTCGAGATAGCCGTCGTGCTGCTCGCGGTGGGGGGCCGGCATGAAGACCTTGATGTTCTTGCCGGCGACCTCGTCGATCGAATAGCCGAACAGGCGCTCGGCGGTCGCGCTGAGCGATTCGATCCGGCCGCGCTCGTCGATGATGATCATGGCGTCGGGAACGGTCCGCAGCACCGAACGCAGGCGCGCCTCGGCGGCCTCCAGGGCCACCTCGATGTCCTTCCGCTGGGGATCGTCGCGCCGGTCGGGCGTGCGCGCCCGAAGCAGGAGCCACTTCGGTCCCTCGCCATCGACGACGACCGGAACGTTGTCGAGCTCGAGCAGCCGCTGATGGCGCGCCCCGCCGCTCGAAGCGCCCGACTTGAACAAGCCGGGCGCCAGGCGGTGTGGCTGCCGGTCGCGCAGCGACGCCTTCAGCGAGGCAACGAGTGTCTCGAGGGAATCGCTGCCCGCCAGCGCGTCACGGATGTCATGCCCGACGATATCGTCGCGTCGGGCGTCGAGGTCGCGAAGATAGGCATCGCTGGCCGCCACGATCGTGAGCTCGGTCGACAGGAGAAGCACCGAGCTGGGTGACGCCGCAACCAGCGCTGCCACCTCCTCGGAAACGCGGGCGGGTATGCTCATGGCGCCACTTATCGTCCGAGCTTCTCCCTAGAGCAGCTTCCGATCAAGTTGAACCGCTAAAGCGGTTCAACTTGATCGGAAACGCATTGCACGAAGCGCCTCGACTGTCAGCATAGTCCCTTCAGCTGATTCCAGCT
>DATJWN010000034.1:0-41382 GCA_035501235.1 Reyranella sp. | reverse complement strand
TCGTCACGTCCGTCGAGAGGTCGCTGCCGACGGCCATGCCCTTCTGCACGGCCGGACGCGCGGCGAGTTCCTCGTGCCAGCGCTTGAAGTGCTTGAACTCCTCGATGTCCTGGCCCTGGAACTTCCAGTTCACCGTCCACGGATAGCAGATCATGTCGGCGATCGTGTACTGGTCGCCCGCCAGGTACTTGTGCTTGTAGAGCCGGTTGTTGAGCACGCCGTAGAGGCGGTTCACCTCGTCGGTGAAGCGGTTGATGGCGTAGGTCTGGTCGCCATGCTGCTTCTGGTCGACGCGGCGGAAGTGGCCGCACTCGCCGCTCTTGGGGCCCTGGTTGGCCATCTGCCAGATCAGCCACTCATTGACGTTGTAGCGGGTGCGGACGTCCTGCGGATAGAACTTCCCGGCCTTCTCGGCGATGTACATCATGATCGCGCCCGATTCGAAGATCGCGAGCGGCTTGCCGCCGTCCTTGGGCTCGGTGTCCACCATCACCGGCATGCGGTGATTGGGGTTCATCTCCAGGAAGTCCTTCTTGAACTGGTCGCCCTTCTGGATGTTCACGGGCACGATCCGGTAGGGCATCCCGCATTCCTCCAGCAGGATGGTGACCTTCTTGCCGTTGGGCGTGGGCCAATAGTGCAGATCGATCATGGCGGTCCTCCTTGAGTTGTCGCCAGCTTATCGACAAATCGTGATGGCAAATACGCTCCCGCACACTACCTTGATCCCATGAGCGAAGCCGACTCCCTGTTCGCAACCCTGCGGCAATCGGCGGATGCCGAAGCCGTCGCCGCCATCGAGCGCCTGGTGCGCGAGGCCCCCGACCGGGACCTTTGTCGAATCAACGCCCTGGCGTTCGCCGCGCGCAATGGCCTCAGGGAGCAAAGGGTCATCAGCGCCTTTCTCCATGCCGCGCGTCTGGGCTTGTTCGAACTGTCATGGAACGTTCTTTGTCCGAATTGCAGCGGGGTGCTGGATGCCGGCACGTCGCTGAAGGCCGTGCGCGACCACGACTACTGCGCCTTCTGCTCGGCCGGGTGCGAGCCGACCCTCGACGAGACCGTGGAGGTCACCTTCACCGTCACGCCGCGGGTCCGGCACATCGCGGCACACGCGCCCAATGAGCTGTCCTTCGCCGAATATCACCGCCAGCTCTTCTTCGGCTCCGGCGTCGACCTGCCGGACGATTACCTGCAGCGCATGGACCGCATCATGCTCGATGCCGTCGAGCTGCCGGCGGGAGAGAAGGCGCAGGTGTCGCTGCAACTGCCGGCGGGCTCGGTGATCCTGTTCGACCCGGTGACGCACGCCGCCCACTACCTCGAGATGAAGGGCGAGCCTACGAGTGAGCGCCGCACCCTCACCATCGCCTACAGCAAGGTGAAGGCGCCGACCGAGACGATCGAGCTGCAACCCGGTCCCGTGCGCATCACCCTGGACAACCGTTCCGCGGATCGCGTGTTGCCGGGCCTCTGGCTTCTCACCGATGAGATGAACGACATGATCGGCCGGCGCCGGCCGTTCCTGACGGCCAAGCGCCTGCTCACCAACCAGACCTTCCGCGATCTCTACCGCACCGAGACGCTCGACATCGACCAGCGGCTCAAGATCACCAGCCTCACCTTCCTGTTCACCGACCTCAAGGGCTCGACCGATCTCTACGAGCGCGTCGGCGACCTGGTGGCCTTCGACCTGGTGCGCTCGCATTTCCTCGCCCTGAACGACATCGTCGCCGACGAATCGGGCGCGGTGGTCAAGACCATCGGCGATGCGGTCATGGCGACCTTTCCGACGCCCGACCGTGCCGTCGCCGCCGCGTTGCGCATGCGGGACGCGATGGCCGACCTCAACCGCCAGCGCAACAGCGAGGACCTGCTGCTCAAGATCGGCATCCACGAAGGGCCGTGCCTGGCGGTGAACCTGAACGAGCGCCAGGACTATTTCGGCCAGACGGTGAACATCGCCTCGCGCGTGCAGGGGCTCGCCGCCACGCGGTCGATCCTGACCACCGCCTCGGTCGTGAACCATCCGGAGGCGGCGGCGATGCTCAAGGCGGGCGGCCTGGTTCCCGACGTCGAGCAAAGGTCGGTGCGCGGCATCGCCGAAAAGGTCGCGATCTACGAAATTCCCTGACGCGGCGAGGTGTAGACCGGCTACCATCGGACGATGAACTTCGTCGGTCGATCGATCCTGCGCCTGGAGGATGTACGCTTCCTCACGGGCCGTGGCCACTATGTCTCGGACATCGTCTGCGCCGACGCGCTGTGGGGCCATGTGCTGCGTTCGCCGCACGCCCATGCGCGGATCGGAAAGATCGATCTTTCACGTGCGCAGGCGATGCCGGGCGTGCGGGCGATCTATCTTGCGGCCGATCTCGAAGCCGAGGGGCTCGGCCCCATGCCCTGCATGGCCGCGGTCAAGCCGCTGGTCGTGCCGCCCCGGCCCGCGCTCGCTCGGCATCGCGTGCGCCATGTCGGCGATCCGGTGGCGTTCATCGTGGCCGACACGGTCGAGCAGGCGCGCGAAGCGGCGGAGGCGGTCGACATAGAATACGAGTCGCTCGACGCCGTCGCCGACGGCCGTGCGGCGCTCGAACCTGGCGCGCCGATAGTGTGGGACGAGGCGCCGGGCAACACAGCCTTCCATGTCCAGCGCGGCGATGCGGCGGCCGTCGCGTCGGCGATGGCAAAGGCCACGCACATCGTCGAATTGGAAGTCTTGAACAACCGCGTCGTCGTGGCGCCCGTTGAAACGCGCGCCGGCATCGCGCGCTACGATCGGGCCAGCGGCTCATTCGATCTCGAGCTGACGGGGCAGGGGCTGCACGGCATCCGCCGCCAGCTCGCCGAGTTCGTGTTCAAGCTGCCGCTCGACAAGATCCAGCTCCACGCGCCCGATGTCGGCGGCGGCTTCGGCACCAAGAACTTCCTCTATCCCGAATGGATCCTGCTGCTCTTCGCCGCCCGCAAGCTCGGCCGGCCGGTGCGCTGGGAATCCGACCGCACGGAAGATTTCGTCTGCAGCGCACAGGGCCGCGACATCGCCGCCAAGGTGCGCTTCGGCCTCGATGCCGACGGACGCTTCCTCGCGCTCGATGTGGCGATGGTCGCCAACATGGGCGCCTACCTCTCGGGCAACGGACCGGGCGCCTCGGTGGTCGCAGCCTCGACAGCGCAGGGCGGTGTCTACGATATTCCCACCATTGCCGTCGATGTGCGCGGCGCCTTCACCAACTCCGTGCCGGTCGACGCCTATCGTGGTGCCGGCAAGCCCGAGGCGAACTACATCGTCGAGCGCGCCATCGAAGCGGCGGCGCGCCAGATCGGCCGCGATCCCGCCGATCTGCGCCGGCAGAACCTGATCGCCTCGTTCCCGCACAAAACAGCGCTCGGCATCGTCACCATCGACTCGGGCGACTTCGTCGACAATCTCGATCGCGCGGTGAAGCGTGCCGACAAGGCGGGCTTCGAGGCGCGCCGCGCCGAGGCCAAGGCGCGCGGCAAGTTTTTGGGCATGGGCATCGCCTGCTTCCTCGAGACCTCGCGCGGCGCGCCCAACGAGGGTGCCGAGGTGCGCTTCGAGAGCGACGGCACGGTGACGGTCGCGGTCGGCACGGAATCCAACGGCCAGGGTCACGAGACCGCCTTCGCGCAGATCGCCGCCGACCGCCTCGGCGTGCCGATGCAGGCGATCCGCTACGTCCAGGCCGACACGCGCCAGGTGAAGAGCGGCGCGGGCCATGGCGGCGCGCGCTCCATGCACATGGGCGGCGCGGCCGTGGTGAAGGCGATCGATGCCGCGCTGGTCAAGGCGCGCGAGGCGGCCGCGCGGCTCCTGCAGGCGGGCGAGGGTGAGCTGGTGTTCGATGGCGGCGCCTTCACCGTGCGCGGCAGCGAGCGGCGGATCGACGTGCTGAACGTCGCGCCCGAGAGCGCAGGTGCGCTCGGCGCTCACGTCATGAACATGACGGACGTCTTCACTTTCCCGAGCGGCTGCCATGTCGCCGAGGTCGAGATCGATCCCGAGACCGGCGCCGCTGAGCTGGTGCGCTACACCGCCGTCGACGATTACGGCCGGCTGATCAATCCGCTGCTCACCGAGGGCCAGGTGCAGGGCGGCGTGACGCAGGGGATCGGCCAGGCGCTGCTGGAGCACACTGTCTACGAAGCAGGATCGGGCCAGCTCCTGAGCGGCTCGTTCATGGATTACGCGCTGCCCTATGCCCACGATCTGCCCTCGTTCGACATCACCCTCGTCGAACGTCCCACTCAAGCCAATCCGCTCGGCGTCAAAGGCTCGGGCCAGGCGGGCTGCATCGCGGCCCCCCAGACCGTGATGGCCGCGGTGCTCGATGCGTTGAGACCAGCCGGCGTGACGGCGCTCGACATGCCGGCCACATCGGAGCGGATCTGGCAGGCGTTGCGCGAGGCCGGCGGCAGGCGCTGACGCGGACGGCGCGGTTGTTGCAGGGTCCGGCGCCAATGGATCCTCGGCCCCTCCCTCCCGCACCGGCCGGTCAACGTGTCGTGGCGGGCATCCTGTTCATGTGCGGCGCGAGCCTGCTGTTTCCGGTGATGAGCGGCTTCGCCAAGATCCTGGTTCACGACTACAACAGCCTGCAGATCTCCTGGGCGCGCGCTTTCGGGCACATCGTGTTCATGCTGCTCGTCTTCGTGCCGCGCTTCGGCCTCGGCATGCTGCGTACGCGCCGGCTGGGCACGCAGCTCTTCCGCTCCGCGATGCTGTTCACCTCGAACGCCTGCAGCTTTCTCGCCATCCTCTTCATTCCGCTCGCCAAGTCCGCCTCGATCACCATGATGGCGCCCTTCATCGTGCTGCCGCTCGCCTGGATATTCCTCGGCGAGCGCACGACGCGCGGGCGGCTCGCCGCCATGGCCGTGGGCTTCGCGGGCGTGCTGTTCGTGATCCGGCCGGGCACGGACGTCTTCCACTGGGCCTCGTTGCTCGCGCTGGTGAGCGCCGTCTGCTACGCCACCTATCAGGTGCTGACCCGCAAGATCGCGACCATAGACTCGCCCGAGACATCGACGATCTACAGCTCCGTGGTCGGCGCCGTCGGCATGTTCCTGGTCCTGCCTTTCATCTGGAAGACGCCTCACACCTTCGCCGATATCGCCATGTTCTGCAGCCTGGGCGTGATCGGCGCGCTCGGCCACTATCTCGTGACGCGCGCGCTCACCTATGCGCCGGCCAACGTCGTGGCGCCGTTCCAGTACATGCAGCTCCTCGGCTCGGTGATCGTGGGCTATCTCTTCTTCGGCGACTTCCCCGACATTCTGGGCTGGGTCGGCGCGGCCCTGATCGTGGCCGGCGGCCTCGCCATCGGCTGGTCGCAGACGCGGCGCTAGAGCGCGATAGCTTTTCCTTGAATCGGCCGTCGGCCCGTCTCTGGCGTCGCTTCGCCACGGGAGCCGGGCCGACGGACAAAGCAGAAGCTATCGCGCTTTAGCCCACCGTCACCGGCGAGAAGTCGACGTACCAGCTCTTCGGGTGGACGTAGCCTTTCACTTTGCTCGAGATCGCGTTCGGCCAGACGTCGTGGACGAACCAGACGAAGACGGCGTCGTCGACCATCTTGGTGTTGATCTTGGCGAGCACCGCATCGAGCTGCTTGGGATCGGAGCTGTTGCGCGCCTCCTTGGCGAGCGCGTCGAACACCGGATCGTTGATATAGCCCCAGTTCGAGCCCTTGGGCGGCACCTGCTGGCTGTCGATGAAGCGCATGAAGGCGTTGTGCGGGTCCATCGTGTTCCAGGAGATGTTGATCGCGCTAAAACCCTCGGCTTCCTTGGCCTTGCCGCCCTGGCGCATGAAGTTCAGCAGGGCGTTCCAGTCCATCACCTGGAACTCGAGATCGACGCCCACCTCGGCGAATTGCTGCTGGATGAACTCGTTCATCGGCAGCGGATACATCTGGCCCGAGCCCGAGGTCGAGATCGCGACCTTCATCTTGAGCCGCTTGTCCTTGCTGTAGCCCGCCTCGCCCAGGAGCTTCTTCGCCTGGTCGGGGTCGTACTTGATCTTGAAGCTCGGATTGCCGAACCAGGGATGATCCGGCGGCACGCAGCCCACGGCGGGCACGGCGAGGCCGCTCAGCAGCTTCACCATCGCGTCGCGATCGACGGCGAGGTTCAGCGCCTTGCGCACCCGGATATCTGCCGTCGGCTGGCCCGGCAGCATGCTGAGCGTGTACGGCCACATGTGCGGGATCGCGTTGGTCTCGATCTTGGCGCCTGCCGCGCGCATGGCGCCCAGTGAATCCGGCGCCGGCGCCTCGATCCAGTCGACGCGGCCTGACAGCAGCGCCGCCGTGCGCGTCGAGGCATCGGGCACCGGCAAGAGCAGCATGCGCTCGGTCTTGGGAATGCGGTCCTTGTTCCAGTAGTCGGTGTTGCGCTCGAGCTCGGCCTTCTCGCGCGGCGCCCAGGCCTTCATCTTCCAGGGACCCGTGCCGACCGGCGCCTTGCGATAGGCGATCCAGTCCTTGCCGACCTTCTCGAAGTTGGCCTTGCTCGCGATGGTGAAGCGGTTGAGCAGCGAGGGCATCACCGTATCGACGCCGTTGGTCTGCAGCTCGACCTTGAAGTCGTCGATCTTGCGGTAGCCCACCATCGGCCAGACGGCGGCGATCAGCACGCCTCTCCCGAGCTTGTCGAAGGCCTCCGACTTGTCGTTCAAGGTGCGGTCGAGGCTGAAGATCACGTCGTCGGCGGTGAAGGGCGAACCGTCGTGCCACTTCACGCCCTGGCGCAATTCGAAGATCCATTTCGTCGGATCGGCCGGGTCCTGATACCACTTGGTGGCGAGGCCGGGCACGATCTTGGCGGGCTCCGTGGCCGACGAGAGGTCCCACATCACCAGCGGGTCGTACAGCGTATAGCCCATGAAACGGATGCCCTCGGTGCCCTGGTCGGGCGCGCCATCGGTCACCGGGATGTCGGCCAAGGTCATGGCGATGCGCAAGGTCGAGGCCTGTTGCGCGGCGGCGGGCTTGGCGAAAGGAAGAGCGGCGCTGGCGAGCAGGGCGGTGCGGCGCGTGAGCATGCGAAACCTCCTTGGTTCCGGCAGACGAAGCAGGAAGCGAGCCACTCAGTGGACCGCGGGCCTCCACGCCCGCATCATGAGCGGGCCTGGAGCCCCGCGGTCCGGCAAGACGCGGCATAGTTCTTGCTGTTTTGCGAGCGATCATGTCCGCGCCCAACACGCTTACCGCCACGGAAATCGCGCGACAGATCGACTCCGGAAGTCTCAGCGCCGAGGCCGTGATCCGCGCGCACCTCGACCGGATCGACGCGCGCGATGCCGACGTGCTCGCCTGGACCCATCTCGTGCGCGAGGCTGCTCTGGAACGCGCCAAACTGCTCGATCGGGGCCCGCGCAAGGGCCTGTTGCACGGCGTGCCGATGGGCGTGAAGGACATCATCGACAGCTACGACCAGCCGACGGGCTACGGCTCGCCGATCTACAAGACGCACCGGCCGCTCGC
Organism: Reyranella sp.; assembly: GCA_035501235.1. GTDB lineage: Bacteria > Pseudomonadota > Alphaproteobacteria > Reyranellales > Reyranellaceae > Reyranella. Next base: position 33,874 of record DATJWN010000034.1, on the reverse strand, counting down.
CGATGCCGCGACGGTGGCGCTGGCCAAGGATGCCGGCGCCATCCTGCTCGGCAAGACGGTGACGACCGAGTTCGCCAACCGTCATCCCGGGCCGACCAAGAACCCGCACAACCCCGCGCACACGCCGGGCGGTTCCTCGTCGGGCTCGGCGGCAGCGGTGGCCGACTTCCAGGTGATGCTGGCGACGGGCACGCAGACCGGCGGCTCTGTGATCCGGCCGGCGGCCTTCTGCGGCGTCGTGGGATACAAGCCGACCTACGGCCATTTCCCGACCGCCGGCATGAAGGCCAACACCGAGTGGCTGGACACGATCGGCGCCTATGCGCGCTCGGTCGAGGACATCGCCCTGTTCCGGGCGGCGATCATGGCGATGCCCTACACGCCCATTGCCAAACTCGACACGCCGCCGCGCATCGCCGTCTGCTTCACGCCGCACAAGGACGAGCTGCAGCCTGAAGGCATCGAGGCCATAGAGGATGCCGCGGCGAAGCTCGTGAAAGCCGGCGCCAAGGTGGGCGAGTTCACGATGCCGGCGGAGATGTTCAAGATGCGCGAGGGCCAGCGCACGCTGTCGGCCTTCGAGGGGCCGCGCGCCGCCGCCGACGAGGCGCGCCGCTTCTTCGATTTGCTGTCGAAGAGCTTCCAGGACGACAAGATCGGCGCCGGCAACAAGATCGACTATGCGACCTGGGTCGAGGCCCGGATGCTCGGCGAACGCGGCCGCGCGGCGGTCGACGCGAAATTCTCCGACATCGACGTCATCCTGACCGCGCCGTCGCCGGGCGAGGCGCCGCTGGGGCTGGAGAGGACGGGCAATGCCACCTTCAATCTGCTCTGGACCTATCTCTGGATGCCGTGCGTGACCTTGCCGCTCACCAAGGGACCGAAGGGCCTGCCGGTCGGAATCCAGTTCGTCGGCCGACAGCACGAGGACGATCGGCTGCTTGCGATTGCGGCGTGGGCCCAGGCGGCGCTGACATGAAGCCCTTGTCCGCGACCGAAGCCGTCACCGCCATCGAAGGCGGCACGCTCACCGCCGAGACGCTGGTGCAGGCCTGCCTGGAGCGCATCGCCGAGCGCGATCCCGTGGTGAAGGCCTGGGTGCACCTAGATCCCGAGCTGGCGCTCAGGCAGGCGCAGGCGGCCGACGCGGCCAAGGGCGGCCTGCTGCGCGGCGTGCCGATCGGTGTGAAGGACATCATCGACACGCACGACATGCCGACCGGCCACAATTCGCCGATCTTCGAGAGCACACAGCCCTTCGGCGATGCCGCCTGCGTGGCGCTCTGCCGGACCGCGAATGCGGTGATCATGGGCAAGACGGTGACGACGGAGTTCGCCAACCGACATCCCGGCCCCACGACCAATCCGCACAACAACGCCTATTCGCCGGGCGGCTCGTCATCCGGCTCGGCGGCAGCCGTCGGCGACGGCCATGTGCCGCTCGCCTTCGGCACGCAGACCGGGGGCTCGGTGATCCGGCCCGCGGCCTATTGCGGCGTGATCGGCTACAAGCCGACCTACAACGATTTCAGCCGCGTCGGCATCAAGATGCAGTGCCATTCGGTCGACACGCTCGGCCTGATGGCGCGCACGCTCGACGACATCGCGCTGTTCCGCGGCGCCGTGCTGAAGCTGCCGCCGGTGCCGATCGACCGCACGGTGTCCGCACCGCGCGTGGGCTTCTGCCGCACGCCGGTCTGGGCCGATGCCTCGGCCGACACCAAGGCATTGCTCGACAGGACCGCGAAGCAATTGTCGGCGAAGGGCGCCCTTGTGGTCGATGTTGACTTCGCGCCCGAGTTCGCCGGCATCCTCGAGGATCACGGCGCGATCACCGGCTTCGAGAGCTTCCGCAACTATGCCGACGAGCGCCTCCGCAATCCCGACAAGCTCAGTCCCGAGCTCACGCAAGTGCTGAAGCGCGGCGGCGCCGTGACGCTCGACCGTTATGTCGCGGCGCAACGCAAGAGCGTCGCCTTCAAGGCTCATGTCGATTCGTTGTTCGACAAGGTCGATGTGCTGTTGACCCCCAGCGCACCGGGAGAGGCGCCGCACGGCCTGGCGGAGACCGGCGATCCGCGCTTCAACTCGATCTGGACGCTGGCCGGCACGCCGTGCATCACTTTGCCGGCCGGCGCGGGAACGAATGGCCTACCGCTCGGCGTGCAGCTCGTCGGTTTGCGTCACGCCGACGACAGGCTCATCTCCACGGCTGCCTGGATCGCGGCCCGACTGTAGGCTCGAGGGACCATGCCCAAGATCAACGGTGAACGACTCCTGGCCGACCTGCGGCGCATCGCCGACTTTGGTCGCTACGAAACCGGCGTGCATCGCCCGCATCTTTCCAAGCAGGACGTGGAAAGCCGCCACTGGCTGATGGGCCGCATGAAGGAGGCGGGCCTCGAACCCACGATCGACGGCGTCGGCACGGTGATCGGCCGCAGCCCCAAGTCGGGCCCGCGGCTGCTGATGGGCTCGCACTCCGACACCCAGCCGCGCGGCGGCTGGCTCGACGGCGTCATGGGCGTGATCTACGGGCTCGAAGTGGCGCGCGCGCTGGCCGAGGATCCCGAGACGGCGCATCTCGCCGTCGACGTCGCCTCGTGGGCGGACGAGGAAGGCCATTGGGGCCAGATGACGGGCAGCCGCTCCTTCATGGGCATGCTGTCGGAAGAGCAGATCGACAAATCGCGCCATCGCGACGAAGGCACGCCGATGCGCGAGGCACTGAAGGCCGCCGGTCTCGAAGGCGTGCCGCGCGCCCATCTCGAGGAAGGGCGCTATCGCGGCTATCTCGAGGCGCATATCGAGCAGGGCGGTGTGCTCGAGGCGACGGACAAGCGCATCGGCATCGTGACGGGCATCGTCGGCATCTACGTCTATCGGCTGACCTTCTCGGGCATCCAGAACCATGCCGGCACGACGCCCATGCCGATCCGCCGGGATGCGGGCGTGGCCATGATGCGCCTCTACAACGAGGTGATGGAGCGCTACCCGAAGATCGCGGGCCCGCGCAGCGTCTGGACGGTCGGCAAGATGTCGGTCGAGCCCGGCGCGCCCGCGATCATTCCGGGCAAGGCCGAGATGATCCTGCAGTTCCGCGACATCGAGGTGAAGGTGCTGGACGGCTTCGAGGCCGAGCTGCTGAAGATCGTGGCCGAACAGAACGCCAAGGGCCCGTGCAAGGTCGAGTGCGTGAACCTCTCCAAAACCATGCCCACGATCATGGACGACCGCTTCCTCGACGCCATCGAGGAGTCGGCGGGCACGCATGCCGACGGCAAGCATGTGCGCATGCCGTCAGGCGCGGGCCACGACGCGCAGGTGATCGGATTGAAGCTGCCGGCCGCCATGATGTTCGTGCCATCGATCGGCGGCATCTCGCATCACTTCACCGAGAACACGGCCGATGCCGACATCGTGCTCGGCTGCCAGGTCTTCGCCGACGCCGCCGCGAAGATCCTCAAAGGCAACTAGAGTCGGTCGTTACTGCGCCAGGATGAAGCGTGAGAAGGGGCCGCGTTCCTCGATCGGCAGCAGCGGCGGCGCGAGATCGATGCGCAGCTCGAGCTGGCAGCTGAGGTCATTGGTCAGCGTGCCGAAGGCGTTGAGGCGATCGAAGTCCCGCTTGGTGAAGTTCACCTCGGCCAGCATCTGGCGGAGCTGATCGGGCGTGACCAGGGGTTGGGCGGGCTGGCCGCGGCCGCTGCGATAGGCGACTTCCATCGCTTTGAGTACGTCCTTGAACAGGCCCTGCGCCTCGTCGTCGAGCAGGTCGACTCGCGCGATGCCGCCCATCGAGAATTCGCGGCAGGCCGGCAGGTCGTTCTTCTGGAGATAGCGCACCAGCTCGGCCCGCGCCGCCATGACGTTGATCAAGCTGCGGTCGCTCGCCCCGCGGATCACCGGCGCGATGAAGTTGCGCCGCAGCTCGCTCACCACGACCATCGGCTTGGTCGGGCCGTTGTCCGTCGGATCGCGCGCCTCGTCGCGGATCGCCTTGCGCAGGCGGTCCTCGTATTCCGGATGGTCGGCCAGGGCGAGGCCGACCAGAGGCGCGTTCCTGATCTCGCTCAGCGCCTTTTCGGTCGGGTCGATCTGGCGATAGAGGTACAGCCCAAGCCAGCCCAGCGCCCCCAGGACGATGAGACCGAGGACGATGCCTATCGCGAGCTTGATGCCTTTCACGATTGTCCAGCCAAGGGCGCTTCCCTTTTCGGGAAGCATTACCAGAACGCCGACCGGACGGGCAGTGTGACGGAATGCCTTGAAGATAATTGAATTTTTTGCGTTTTCCTCACCTGACGCCAGCGTCACACGCAATCGTTTGTGGATTTTTGCATCAATGCAGTCTTCTGGGCTTGCCTGTGCCGAAGGGGCTTTTTACATACGATGTGAGCGGGTCGACGTCAGCGCATGCCAATTCAGGTCGAAGTCTTCCATCCGAACCGGTTCATCCTCGCCGTCGTGCGCGGCAGCGTCACGATCGAGGAGTACCAGACCTTTCTCGTCGACATGGTGAAGGCGGGCATCCTCCACTATCGCAAGCTGATCGACATCACCTCGGCCACTCCCTCGGCCGAGGGACGTGCGGCGCTCCTCGCGATAGATGCGCGGCTGCGCAGCCATGGCGACAAGATCCCGCGCGGGCCGCTGGCCATCGTCGTCGATGTCGAGCGGACGGAGAACGCCCAGGAATTCAAGTCCGCCACGTCGGCCGACCGGCCGATGGAGTTCTTCTTCAGCATCCATGCCGCGCGGCGCTGGCTGAATGCGCAGCCGGTGATCGAACCGCCGCCCAAGCCGGGCGGCTGACTTCCTCACTTCGTGTTTTTGTCGAGAAAGGCGCGCACGCGCTTGATCGACTCCTGCAGATGCGCGGGGGCGCGCCAGTCCTTCTGGACCTCGAGGTTGGGTGCCAGTGCCGCTATCTCGTCGCTGGTCCTGGCGGGATGCGGCTTGTCGGTGCCGGGCTGCAGGAAGAGCGGCGTGTGGCAGCTCTTCACGAAGTCGCGCGTCACCGAGAACACGAAGTCGCTGCTGCCGAACATGTTCTTGCCGAACGACCGGATGGTGGCTTCGGCTATCGCGGGATCGCGATCGCGCACGGTCTTCACGTAACCGTCGACCGCCTCGGCCCAGGTGTCGCTGTTCTCCCAGAGACCGATCGGGTTCTGCAGTACGGCGCAGGCGATGCGGCTCTTGTCGTGCTCGATCGCCTCGAAGCAGTAGCTGCCGCCGATGCAGCCGCCCATGACGGCGAAGCGGCCGAAGCCGAGATGGTCCATGAGCGCGAAGTGGTCTCCGGCGAAGGTGTGCCAGCCATGGTCCTCCTTCACGTCGGCGGTCGACTGGCCGGCGTTGCGCTGGTCCATGGCGATGACGGTGTACTTGTCGCTGAGCGCCGTGCGCGGATCCATCCAGGGATAGCCGTTCGGATAGTTGGGCGAGGCGCCGCCCCACATGCCCATCTGCGACTTCAGCCCGCCCGGTGCATAGAGCAGCAGCGGAAAGCCCGAGCCGTGGATTTCGTAATGGATCTCGGCGTCGGCGCGCTTGAACATCGGCATGGTGGTCCTCCCTCCGGGCGAGGGCCGAACATAGCCCGCCGGCGCGAGCGTCAGAAAGTGATCTGAGCCCGCATGTTTCGCGCCTCCTGCGTGCCGCCGGGCAACGGCTTCAACGGCACGGTTTCGTCGCTCTGGCCGATGATGACCTGCGAGCCGTCGATGCCGTTTCTCCGCAGCTCCTGCCGGATCGCCTCGGCGCGCGCGAGCGAAAGCGCATGGCCGTAGTCGGATCGGTCGGCGCGATCGGTCGCGGCGATCCCGATGTTGGCGGGGCGGCCGCGGCGCACATCCTCGGCGGCCTGGCGGATCACCGTCGAGGCGACGAGGTTGATGTCGGAACGCTCGTAGTCGAAATGCACGACATAGCGGTCGCAGCCGGTCAGCGGGTGGTTGGTCCAGATCTCCGCCTCCGGTCCGGGGCTGCGGCGACGATGGCCGGGACCGGCGAAATTGTACGCCATGCGGATGAAGGGACCGTACTCGAAGAGCGTTGCTTGGTGATTGCCGTCGGAGGAGATGGCCGTGTTGAAGGAGACCGCCGCACGCACGCCGGTGGTGAAGGAGAAGGAGGGCACCTCCGAGGTGCGCCAGCTCAGGCCCAGTTCGCCGTCGAACTGTGGCACGATCTGGGTGTAACCGGTGTTGCCCAGCACGCCGTTGCCGCTGTCGCTGAAGGAGGCGATGAGGAAGGCCGCGTTCAGGCCGCCCACGATCGCCCAGTTCTCCGACAGGGCGCCTCGCACCCCGCCGCCGACCTTGGGACCGATGCCATAGATCTGGCGCTGATCGTTGCCGTAGAAGCCGGGCAGGACGTACCAGTCGCCCTCGAAATAGTGGATGCCGCGCAGCCCGGCGCTGAGGCGCCACCAGTCGTCGCTGTAGCCGGCCTCGAGGTCGAAATGCTGGTGATTGTTGTCGACCGACAGCGTGCCGTTGCGCAGTTGCGTGAGGTTCTGCAGCAGGCCCTGCACGTCGCCGGCGAGGGCCGCGTCCCAGTGCGGCGAGAACTTGTAGCCGACCATGAACTCGCCACCCGGCCCGGTGCTGATCGGTGCCGTGGCACCCTGCGACGTCACGATGTGATCGCCGCCCAGCCACATCCAGCGGCCGTCGATATTTCCGAAGAAGCCCAGCTCCTCGGGAACCTGCGCCCGCGCCGCGCTTGCCATCGAGAGAAGGAAGCCGACCAGGACGACGAGCTTGCCGAGGCGGGACACGATCTCTCTCCGTTGCTGCGTGCCGCATGAAAACGCCGCGCGGGCGCCGCAGTTCGCCACGAGTCAAACGGATTCTTTTTCGCCGGCGCTTCCCCTCGACTGCAACGACGCGCGCCTTTCTGCGTTGTCGCCAATCGAGGTGACGGAACGTGTTCAACAAGTCAGCCGACAACGTTCCGACGGTCATTGCCCGAAGCACGCTCGCCCTGCACGGACCGCTGGTCGTGCTCTCGATCTGCGCCGTGGTGGCGATCGGCTATGTGGCGCGCGATATCCTCATTCCCACCGCCGGAGCGATCGTGCTGGCGCTGCTGCTGACGCCGGTCGCCAATCTCCTGGAGAAGGCGCGTCTGCCGGCGACCGTCGCCGCGGCCTTCGCCGTGCTGCTGCTGACGCTCGTCATTGCCGGCCTCCTGTCGCTCGCCATCCCGTCGATCTCCAATTGGGCCGACCAGGCGCCTTCCTTGACGTTGACGCTCGAGCACAAGCTGCAAGGGCTGCGCCGCTCGCTCGCTTTCATGGAGGAGATCACCAACAAGGTCGAGCAGGCGGCGACCGCCTCGCCCACCTCGCCGGCGGCGGTTCCGACGGAAAAGATCGTGATGCGCGAGCATTCCCTGCTGGGTGTCTTGGCAAGTGCCACGCCGACCGTGGTGCTGCAGCTCGCCTATGCCGGCGTCCTGGCCTTCATGCTGCTCGCCCATCGCAACACCTACCGGCGCCAGATCCTGCGCATCCCGTCGGGCTTTGGCACCCGCGTTCGCCTCGGGCGCGTGTTGCGCGACGTCAACGAGCGGGTCGGCTACTACCTCTTCTCGCTCACCCTGATCTACACGGGCGTCGCGGTGCTTGCGACCGTCGCGCTGGCCCTGCTTGGCATGCCCAATGCGGTGATGTGGGGCGCCTTCATGGGGCTTGCCTCCTTCGTCCCTTTCGTCGGGCCTCCGGTGCTGATCGGCCTCGTGAGCCTGGTCGCGCTGGTCACCTTCGACGACTGGACCCGCATCGTCGCGGTGCCGGCGATACTTCTTGTCATTCATTTCGGCGAATCGCAGATCGTGACGCCCTCGCTGGTGAGCCGGCGCTGTTCGCTCAATACCGTGGCCGTCTTCGTGACCATTGGTCTGCTGGGCTGGATGTGGGGCACGATCGGCGCGGTCGTGGCGGTGCCGTTGCTGATCCTGATCAGCACCGTCTCGGCCCATCTGCCGGCCTTGCGCTGGTTGGAACTGCTGTTGGCCGACGACCGACCGCTCAGTGCCCGGCTCACCAAGCCGCCGCTGCCGTCGGCGAAGGTCTGGCAGCGCAAGCCGGCGCGCCGTCAGATCGTGCGGCGCGCCCGCCGCTTGCTGGCGGCGAAGTAGAAGGCTCCGCCCAGGACGCCGTAGAAGCCGCCGAGCAAGGTCCACGCCTCGGCCGGATCCATGCGGTTTTCCAGGAGCGTCAGGGCGGCGCGGCTGAAGCAGAACAGAGCCACGGCGCCGCCGGCGCCCGCGGCAAGGGCGAGCAACGCCCGATTGCGGGCGTCGATCGCGGCGTCGCGAAGCCCGCGTGCCGCGGCGGCCGTGGTGGCGATCTTGAGCAGCGGCCCGATCATGGCAGCAAGGCCGCCGGATGACGGCGAACGGGCTTTCGCCTTGCCGTCACGGACGACGACAAAGGTACCCCGCAAGGAAGCCGATGCCGGCGATGGCGGCGAGCGTGCCGAGCGGGCGGGACTGTACGGTCTCGATCAGCGAATCGGCGGCCTTGTCGCGCAGCTCGGCCGACTTCTGGGACAGCGCATCGGCGGCCTCGCGGGCGCTGTCGGCATACTCGTCGATGAAGTCCTGGGTGGCGGCGATGGCATCGTCGATCGCCTCCTTGCTCCGGCTCTCGATGGCGCCGAGCGCGCGGCTCACGCCTTCGCTTGCCTCGTTCTCCATCGCGGCCGAGAGCTTCTTGAGCTGGGCCTTGAGCGCGTTGATTTCCTTGATCAGGTCCTTGTTCGCACGGTGGTGGGTGATGCCGTTGGCGCGCACGATGATCCTCCAGGGCTGCCGGGAGTTAAGCTGTGCGCTGTAAACGCCGAGGGCGGGGGAAGGTTTCGCCGGGCTTTTCGGCCCGTTCAGCCGTCCCACACGTTCTGGGGCATGGGCAGCTTGGCGAAGTCGGCGTCCACCAGCGGCCGGTGGTGCGAAATGCCTTCCTTTTCCAGCAGCATCATGTACTGGCGCACATGCTGGCCCGAATGCCAGGTCGTGCGCTCCATCAGCTCGTGCAGGGTCTGCGGCCCGTAGTAGGTGTCGAGCTTCTTCTTCGGCGCGGTGTCACCGGCCTTCCACCAGTCGCGGAACCGTTGCCGGACTTTGGTGCCGTAGGAGACGAGGGCATCGGTATCGGCATCCGACGCCGGCTCCTCGCGGAACATCGCCTGCTCGAGTTGGATGCCCTCGTTGGTACCGAGAAAGGCATCGACGACCCGGAACAGGTGGAAGGCGAGGGTGCGGTAGCTGCGCGGCCGGCCCGGCACATGCGTGTCCAGCCGGTCGTAGGGCATCAGCGGGATCAGCTCGAGCGCCGCGGTCATGAACTTGTCGACGCGGGCGGCGAGTTCCGTGGTCGAGAGCTTGGGCCCGCCATCTTCCGTGAGGCCGAGGAAGTCGATGATCTGCTGGGTGTTCTGTCCGAAGATGTACTTGTCGCCCTTCGACAAGACGGGAACCGTGCGCAGGCCGAGCTTCTGCAGCTGGGCCATGCCGTCACCTTCGAGGACATTCACTGAAACGAAGTCGATCCCACGGACCGATAGAAACTCTTTGAGTCTCAGACAGCTGGTTCAACCAGGCTGCCAGAAGACCTTGTATGGCTCGCTCATCGCGTTCTCCACATGAGGCGGCGGGGACTGTACTGCCTATCGGCGCCGGCGTCACGCGGCCTTGTGACAGACGATGCAGACTTTGTTGCCGTCCGGGTCGCGTACATAGGCTCCGTAGTAGTTGGCGTGATAATGCGGCCGCAGCCCTGGCTTGCCTTCGTCCTTGCCGCCCGCGGCGAGGCCCCCGGCATGGGCGGCATCGACCGCGGCGCGATTCGGCGCGTCGAGGCCGATGGTGATGCCGTTGCCCGCAGTGGCCGGCTTCTTGTCGAGCGGTCGCACGATCCAGAGCGGCGCCCGTCCGCCCGGCGGGCCGTAGGCCGCGGCGTCGGGCTGGTCGATGCGGCGCTCCAGCCCCAGCGGCTTGGTCACGGCGTCGTAGAACGCCTTCGCCCTGGCGACGTCGTTGATGCCGACGGTGAGGTGGCTGAACATGGCGGCCTCTCCTATTTGGCGGCGGTGAAACCGAGGGTCTGGGCGCGCTCGCGCCACAGCTGCAGATGTTCCACGATACGCTTCTTCATCGCTTCCGGCGTCGAGGTCTCGACGATGAGGCCGAGCTCGGAAAGCTGGAAGGTCATGTCCTTCTGGTCGACGATGGCGCGCAGATGCACGTTCCAGGCATCGATCGTGCGCTCCGGTGCCCGGCCGCCCGTGTAGAAGCCGTACCATTCGACCATCTCCAGGCCGGGATGGCCGAGCTCATGCACGGTCGGGATCTTGGGCGCCGTCGGGGCGCGCTTGGGGCTGGTGACGCACAGGATGCGCACCTTGCCGCCGCGATGATACTGCAGCAGGGTCGGCAAGCCTGCAGCCACCGCGGGAATGCGATTGTCGGTCAGGTCCGCGATGATGCTGTTGGCGCTGCGATAGTCCACGATGTCGATGGGCGTTCCCAATTCCTTCGCGAACATCTTGCCGTACATCTGGGCAAAGGCGTCGAACAGTGCGTTGCTGCCCATGCGCCGGCGGTCGCTGTCGCCCTGCTTCAGCCAGGCGACATATTCCTCGAGGCTGGTCACGCCAATGCCGGGGGCCACGGCAATCGCCATGGGAAAGGTGCCGACTGTCGTGATCGGCGCCACGTCGGTCAGCGGGTCGAATGGAAAGCTGTTCGAGAAGAGCCGCGAGGCGATCGTGGTCGACGGCATCAGCGCCAGCTGCGAGCCGTCGTTCGGGCCGTTCTTCAGCGCCTCGCCCGCGGCGGCACCGATGCCGCCGGCCTTGTTCTCGACGGTGATGCGGCGGCCGACACGCGGCTCGAGGCGGGGCTGGATCAGCCGCGCCGTAAGATCGAGGCCGCCGCCCTGGCCGAAGCCCACGATCAGCCGGACCGCCTTGTCGGGGATCGCGGGCTCGTCGGCGTGGCTCAGTTTGGGCAGAAGGGACGCGGTGGCGAGCGCAAGGCAGGCGCGGCGGTCGAGGCGGATCATCCACCTCACTCTATCAGTTGAGCGGCTTCATGCCGACCGTTTCGAGTCGGGCCTGCCACTCCTTGCGATGGGCGCGCACGCGGGCTCGTGATTCCTCGAGGGTGGTGGCCTCGACGCCGAGGCCGAGCTGGGTCATCTCCGCCTTCACCTCCGGGTCCGACAGCACGAACCGGATCTGGTCGTTCCAGGTCTGCAGGACCTCCGGCGGCGTGGCGGCCGACGCGAAGAAGGCGAACCATTCGTCCATCTCGAGCTGCGGATAGCCCGCCTGCCGCGCCGTCGGGATGTCGCGTGCGACAGCGAGCCGCTTCTCGCCGGTCGTCATCAAGATGCGGACGCGGCCGCCGCGATGATGCTCCAGCAGGGAGGTGACGGCCGCGACGCCGGCCGGAATTACGCCCTCCTGCAGATCCTTGACCAGCGGCGCAGCGCCGCGCATCTGGACGGTCTTCAGGTTCACGCCGGTCGCCTGGTCGAACAGCCGGTTCTCGATCTCGATGAAAGTGTCGCTTCCGGTGCTGCTGCCGACGCGCTTGCGCGATTCATCGCCGGCCTTCACCCAGTCGAGATACTCCGCGATCGTGCCGACCTTAATCTTGGGCGAGACGGCGAAGCCCAGCTGATAGGTGCCCACGAGCGTGATGGGCGCGAGATCGACCAGCGGGTCGAAGGGAAAGTCCTTCTGGGCAAGGCGGGAGATCAGCGTGGTCGACGGCATGAAGGCGAGCAGGCTGCCGTCGGTCGGCCCGCGCTTCAGCATGTCGCCCGGCAGGGCGCCGCCCGAGCCGGGCTTGTTCTCCACCGAGACGTGACGGCCGATCCGCCGCTCCAGCTTGAGCGAGATCCAGCGCGCGATCTGGTCGATGCTGCCGGTCGGCGCGAAGCCCACCAGGACATAGACAGCCTTGTCAGGAAGGGCGATTTGCGCGCGCCCGGGAACGGGCGCGAGCGATGACGCGGCACCCAGGGCGAGCAACGAACGGCGACCGAGCAGAGCCATGACAGTCCCCTGATCTACGCACGCGGCAGTAACGCAGATCAGGATGCCGCGGATGCATAGGCGGCCGCAAGCTGGCGCGACACAAGCCGTGCATAAAGGCCGCCCCTCGCCAAAAGCGCTGAATGTGTGCCGGTTTCGGCCACCCGGCCCTCGTCCAGCACCACGATCAGGTCGGCGTCGCGAACAGTCGACAGACGGTGTGCGATGACGATCGTCGTGCGGTCGGCCTGCAAGAGATCGAGCGCGCGACGCACGGCCTGTTCGTTGACCGCGTCGAGATGCGAGGTCGCCTCGTCGAGGATCAGGATGGGGGCGTCCTTCAGGAAGGCGCGCGCGATGGCCACGCGCTGGCGCTGGCCGCCGCTGAGACTGGTGCCGCGCTCGCCGACCGGCGAATCGAGGCCTTCGGGAAGCGTCGCCACCAGCTCCGACAGCGAGGCGTGGTGGATCGCGGCCTGCAGCTCGGCCTCGGTCGCGTCGGGCCGGGCGATCAGGATGTTGGCGCGCAGCGTGTCGTTGAACAGATAAGTGTCCTGCGCGACCAGCGCGATCAGCCGGCGCAGATCGTCGAGCTTGTAGTCCTTGAGGTCGGCGCCGTTCAGCGTGATGCGGCCCGAATCGGGATCCCAGAAGCGCATCAGGAGCTGCGCCGTCGTCGTCTTGCCCGCGCCCGACGTGCCGACCAGCGCCACGGTCTTGCCGGCGGGAATGGCGACGCTCACCTCGGACAGCGCGCGCCGTGTCTGGCCCGGATAGATGAAGCTCACCTTTTCCAGCGCGAGCGCGGCGGCGCCCTTGCGGATCGGCACCCCCGGCCCGTCGCGCACGGGAATGGGTTCGTTGGCCAGCGCGTAGACGCGGCGGGTGGCGCCGAGCGTGTCGGCGAGCTGGCGGCCGATCTGGGCGATCTCCGAAACCGGCAGGAAAGCCGCCATCGCGAGGATGGTCAGCAACGGCAGCAGGCCGGGGTCGATCATGCCCTTGCTCGACAGGATCGCGCCGGTGACGACGATGGCGAGGCCGCCGAGGCCGGTCATCACTTCGAGGATGGCGTGCTGCAGCGTGAGCTCGCTGAAGAAGGGCAGGCGGAGGTCGATATGGCGCTGCGACAGCTCGTTCAGCCGGTCGCCGCGGCGGCTCTCCTGCTGGAAGGCCACGATCTCGCCCAGGCCCTGCACCGAGTCGACGGCGAAGGCGCCGAGCTCGCCGGCCGCCTCACGGGCCTGGCTGCCGAGCGTGTCGACGCGTTTCCGCATCAGGAACGGGCTGAGGCCCACCGCGATCAGGAACGGCACCAGGGCGAGCGCCAGCCACGGGCTGGTCGTGCCCAGCGCGATCACGACGACAGCCGGCACCAGGATCGCCACGAAGGCGGGCGCGACGGTGTGAGCGAAGAAGTACTCGACCAGCTCGATGTCGTGCGTGGCGAGCGCCATCAAGTCGCCGGTACGCCGCCGCACGAGATAAGCGGGCGCCAGGGCATCGAGTTTGCGGAAGGCGTCGATGCGCATCTCGGCCAGCAGGCGGAAGGCCATGTCGTGCGCCAGCCAGGACTCGAACCAGTGCAGGATGCCCGCGAGGGGCGCCACGACGGCAAGCGCGATGGCGAGGTCGCGGAATGGCGCGTGATGCTTCAGCGCCAGAACGATCAGCGCCGACAGCACACCGACGCCGATGAAGGCCAGCACGCGCAGCACGCCGAAGGTGAAGGTGGCGGCGAGCTTGCCCTTCCATGGGAGGATCACCTTCATCAGGTTGGCGACGACCTGATACCAGGTCAGCCCCTCGGCCTTGATGATGCCTTCGGTGATCATCTTCCGCGGCACGTAGTCTTCCGGACCGCGAGCATCCTGCTCGCCCGTGTTCATGAGCGCGCTGGAAGCGCGCGGTCCGGAAGATTCATGGACCTGTTCGGACATCAGCGTCGCATAGGTGCCGCCGCGCGCCATCAATTCTTCATGCCGACCCTGTTCCGTGACCTTGCCGCCGTCCAGCACAAGGATGCGGTCGCAGTCGATCACGCTGGAAAGCCGATGAGCGAGGATCAAGGTCGTGCGGCCCTGCATCAGCCGGTCGAGCGCTTCCTGGATCACGGCTTCGTTCTCGGCGTCGACGGCGGAGAGCGCCTCGTCGAGCACCAGGATCGGCGTGTCGCGCAACAGGGCGCGCGCGATGGCGAGCCGCTGGCGCTGGCCGCCGGAGAGCTTGATGCCCTTCTCGCCGATGATCGTCTGGTAGCCCTGCGGCAGGCCCTGGATGAACTCGTGGATGTTGGCGGCGCGGGCGGCATCCTCGACCTGCTCGTGCGTGGCGTCGGGCCGGCCAAGGCGTAGATTCTCGTCGATCGTGCCGTGGAACAGGAACGTGTCCTGGTTGACCACTGAGATGAGCGACCGGATCTGCGCGAAGGACAGCGTACGCAGATCGTGGCCACCCAGGGTGATGCGGCCGGCATCGGGGTCGTAGAAGCGCAGCAGCAGCCGCACGATCGACGACTTGCCGCCGCCCGAGGGACCGACGAGGCCGAGGCGCTCGCCCGCCTCGGCGCGGAAGGAGAGCGCGCTGTGCACGGTGCGGCGCGTGCCGGGATAGGAGAAACGCACATCCTCGAAGGCGATGACCGGCGCCAGCGACTTGTCGAGCGGTCGCGGCAGGGCGTCGGCGACAGTGGGCGCATCGTCGAGGATCTTGTAGATGCCCTGTGCCGCGGAGAGGCCGACCATGCCCTGGTGCAGAACCGTGCGCAGCTCGCGCATCGGCCGGAAGATTTCCACGCCCAGCATCAGGATGATGAGGAGGGAGGAGAGCTGCATCGCGCCCGCCTCGACCCTCGTCGCACCGTAAATCAACGCGGCGGCGGCGCCTCCGGCGATCGAGCAGTCGGTGATGCCGCGCGCCAGCGAATTGGTGCCCAGCACCCACATGGTGCGGCGGAAGAGATCGCGCGCCTCGACCTCCAGCCGGTCGGCGCGCGTCTTGCCCTGGCCGAAGGCCTTGAGCGTGGCAAGCCCCTGGATCGAATCGAGGAACTCGGCGGCGAAGCTCGCATAGCTTTTCTGCCGGTAGGCCGAGTTGCGGACGTCCCACTTGTGCCAGAGCGCCGGCGCGAACAGCGCGACCAGCGCCGCCGCCAGCATCACCGACGCCACCGGCAGGTCGATGAAGGCGACCACCGCGAAGATCAGCAGCGGCGAGAGCAGCGCGATCAGGAACTGCGGCAGGAACTGGCCGAAATAGGTCTCGAGCTGCTCGACACCGTCGATCATCGAGAGGGTGAGTCCACCCGAGCGCTGGCGACCGACCGTGGCCGGTCCCAGGCTCGCGATCTTGTCGTAGAGGATGCGGCGGAGCTTCTTCTGAACCCGCGCCGCCGTGCCGTGCGCCATCACCGCACGCCAGTGCTCGGCCGCGCCCCGCAGCACCATCACGGCGGCGATCAGTAGCACCGGCAGGACCAGCGCCGACGGTTCCTTGCCGGCGAAGACTTGGCCGATCAGCCAGCCCAGGAGGCCGAGACGCGCGACGCCCAGGCCAACGGACAACAGGCCGACGCAAACGGTGGCGGTAATGCGGCCGCGGACACCTTTGGTGAAGGCAAAAAGGCGGGGTTCGATGTGCATGGCGGCGACATTAGGCCGAACATTCCTATTCGTCAGTCCACAATTTGGAAAATTGGCTGTACAATTCTGAACATGGAAGCCAATTGGGACGATCTCAGGATTTTCCTCTCCCTCGCCCGCGAGGGCACGCTCACCACGGCGGCCAAGGCGTTGGGCGTCAGCCATCCCACGGTGGCGCGGCGCGTCCACGCGCTCGAGGAGCAGATCGGCGCGCGCCTGTTCGAGCGCCTGCCGGACCGCTTCGTGCCGACCGCGGCCGGCGCGGAGCTGCTGGCCGACACCGAGGCGATGGAGAAGGCCGCACTCTCGATCAACCGCCGCAGCGCGGGTCTCGCCGATACGGTGAGCGGCGTGGTGCGCCTCTCGGCGGGCGAGGAGATATCGGCCCTGCTGTCGCGCTTCCTCCCCGAGCTGCGCGCGCGCCTGAAGCAGATCGAGTTCGAGCTCTCGGCGCGACATACGCTGCTCAACCTGTCGCGCCGCGAGGCCGACCTGCTGATCGGCGAGCAGATGCCGGACTCCTCCGACATCGTGGCGCGCAAGCTCGGCCGCACTGCCTTTGCGATCTATGCCCATCCCGACCTCGCCGTCGCGCGGCTGTCGCCGGCGTCGATCAAGAGCGTGCCGTGGGTCGGCTTCGACGACGATCACACGCGGATGCCCGGACAACGCTGGCTGCAGGAGCGGCTCGACGGCGGCCGCCCCGCGATCCGCTGCAACAACTGGCTGGTCATCCGCGAGACGGCGCGCGCGGGCGGCGGCTTCGCCATCCTGCCCTGCTATCTGGCGGACGGCGATCCGCAACTGCTGCGCATCGGCGGCCCGATCGCCGATCTCTTCGCCGACCAGTGGCTGCTGGTGCATCGCGACCTGCGCGCGCTGCCGCGCGTGCGAGCCGTCATGGACGCCGTGATCGAACTCTTCCAAAGTCAGCGCAACCTGCTCGCAGGCAAGGAACGCTAGGGAGGAGACACGGGTGACCGTCCTGACACGCCGGCATGCCATCGCGTCGGGTGCAGCCGCCGCTGCACTGCCGTCATCGCTTCGAGCGCAAGCCGCCTGGCCTACGGGTCCGGTGACGTTCGTCGTCGGCTATGCGCCGGGCGGCAGCAACGACATCAACGCGCGCGAGCTGGCGCAGCTCATGTCCCCGCTCGTCGGCCAGCAGGTCGTCGTGGACAACAAGGCCGGTGCCAACGGCAGCGTGGGCTTGCGTGCCGTGGCCAGCGCAAGGCCGGACGGCCTCACGCTCTCCTACACGTCGGCCCAGACGGTGGTTGTCAATCCGTGGGTCCAGAAGGGCATGATCGACACGCTGACGACGTTGGCGCCGATCTGCCAGACGACGGACTATCAGTACATCCTGGTCGTGAATCCGAAGGTGCCGGCCAACAGTGCGGCCGAGCTGGTGGCGCTGGCGAAGAAATCGCCCGGCAAGCTCACCTATTCCTCGGCGGGCGTCGGCAGCGGCAACCATCTCTCGGGCGCGCTGTTCGCCGAAGCCGCCGGCATCGACGTCCTGCACGTGCCCTACAAGGGCACCGGCCCGGCACTGGCCGATACGGTGAGCGGCGTCGTCACCATGAACTTCTCCTCCCTGCCGCCCGCGGTGCCTCAGGTGAAGGTCGGCAACCTCAAGGCGCTGGCGGTCACCGGCACTCACCGGCTGTCGGCGCTGCCGGACGTGCCGACGCTCAAGGAGCAGGGCATCGACGCGGTGATCAACGGATGGCACGGGCTGTTCGCGCCGGCTCGGACCTCCGACACTCTGCTCGATGCCGTCGCTGCGAAGGCCAAGCAAGCCATGACGGAGCCGAAGTGGGCGGAGGTTCTGGCGAAGGATGGCGTCGAGCTGCCACCCCAGCGCACGCGGGCCGAGTTCGCAGCCTACGTCGCCAACGAGCACGCCTTCTGGGGCAGGAAGCTCAAGGCACTTAAGATCGAGATGGAATGATGTCCCAATCGAAGAAGGTCGCCCTCGTCACGGGCGCGGCGCGTGGCATCGGCCTCGCGACGGCGACGCGCTTCCTGGAGGACGGCTGGCAGGTGGCGATGCTCGACATCCTGGGCGACACGCTGCGCTCGGCGGTCGATGCACTTCACCGTCCGGAAGACACCTTGATGCTCAAGGCCGATGTCTCGGACGCACAGGCTGTTGAGCTGGCTGTGCGACAGACCCATCGCGTGTTCGGCCGCGTCGATGCGTTGGTCAACAATGCGGGCATCGCGGTGTTCAAGCCGATCCTCGACACGACCGTGGAAGAATGGAAGCGCGTGCTGGACGTCAATCTCACCGGGCCCTTTCTGATGACCCAGGCGGTGGCGCCGATCATGCGCGATCAGGGCAGGGGCGCCATCGTCAACATCGCCTCCATCTCGGGCCTGCGCGCCTCGACGATGCGCGTCGCCTACGGGACCAGCAAGGCTGCGCTGGCGCATCTCACCAAGCAACAGGCGGTCGAATTCAGCCAGTACGGCATTCGCGTCAATGCGGTGGCGCCGGGACCGGTCGATACCGCGATGGCCAAGGAGGTCCATACGCCGGCGATCCGGGCCGACTATCACGACCATATCCCGCTCGCCCGCTACGGGCTTGAGGCGGAGCTCGCCAATGCGATCTGCTTCCTGTGCAGCGAGCAGGCGGCCTATATCACCGGCCAGGTTCTGGCCGTGGACGGCGGCTTCGATGCCGCCGGAGTCGGTTTACCGACACTACGCGGCGAGCGCCGGAATCTGTGACTAGGGGCCGGCGCGGCAATGGCGCTATGGTCGGGCAACAAAACGGGGAAATGCACATGACCGGTCTCAGGCGCAGTCTGCTCGTGCTGGCTTTTTCATGCGTCACGGGCACTGCTTACGCACAGATGCCGTTGCCGATGGCAGCCAAGCCCGAGGAGGTCGGGCTTTCGTCCACCCAGCTCAAGCGCATCGAGGCGGTGACCAAGCAGCATATCGACGAAGGGCTGATGCCGGGCGCGGTCATGCTGGTGGCGCGGCGAGGCAAGCTCGCCTGGCTTTCGGTGCAGGGCAGGCGCGCGTCCGATTCGCCCGACCCGATGAAGGCCGACACGATCTTCCGCATTTATTCCATGACCAAGCCGACGGTCAGCATTGCGGTCATGCAACTCGTCGAGGAAGGCAAGCTGCAGATCAGCGATCCCGTGGCACAGTACCTGCCCGAGATCGGCAAGATGAAGGTCGGCACCGAAGGCGCCGGCGTCGAGGGCAAGCCCACCTTGGAGCTCAGCGACCCCAAGCGGCCGATGACGGTGCAGGACCTGCTGCGCCACACCTCGGGCCTGACCTATGGCGCTCGTGCCGGCGGGCTCTTCAAGGCGGCTTATGACGAGCAGAAGATCGGCGACCGCGGCCTCACCGTCGAGGAGATGGTGCAGCATCTTTCCAAAGTGCCGCTGAGATT
This sequence comes from Reyranella sp., assembly GCA_035501235.1. Classification (GTDB taxonomy): domain Bacteria; phylum Pseudomonadota; class Alphaproteobacteria; order Reyranellales; family Reyranellaceae; genus Reyranella. Next base: position 14,753 of record DATJWN010000034.1, on the reverse strand, counting down.
CTCGCCGGGAGACCGCTGGGAGTACGGCGTGTCGGTCGACGTGCTGGGCCGCCTGGTCGAGGTGATCACCAAGCAGAAGCTCTCGGTCGCACTGAACGAGCGCATCTTCCAGCCGCTCGGCATGGTCGATACGGGCTTCCAGGTGCCGGCGGCCAAGGTCGCGCGCGCGGCCCAGCCAGGCCCGCGTCCCAACGGCCAGCCGATGACGCCGCGCTTCAAGGTCGATGACGGCGCGAAGTACGAGTCGGGCGGCGGCGGCGCGCTCAGCACCATCGTCGACTACCTGAAGTTCACGGCGGCGCTCGCCAATGGCGGAGCCTTTCAAGGCAAGCGCATCATCGGCAAGCAGACACTGGCATTCATGACCGCGGACCACACGCTCGATCGGCCGGGCCGTCCGCCGGGCCTGGGCTTTGGTCTCGGCTTCGAGGTGAGGACGCGCGTGGGCGACTCGGCGCTGCCGGGCTCGGTCGGCGAATATGGCTGGGCCGGCAACGCCGGCACGCTGTTCTGGATCGATCCCAAGGAGCAGCTGATCGCGATCTACATGGTGCAGGTGAGCGACCCCGACCGCGTCGCGCTGCGCAATCAGTTCCGCTCGATGGTGCAGGCCGCGATCATCGAGTGAGACCCGCCACCACGCGATCGCGCCAGCAGCCGGTCGCGATCGCGAGAAGGGTGGGGCCCGCGACGAAAATCGCGAGGCCGGCGAAGAAGCTGGTCGCCGTGTCGAGCCACAGGTCGGCCTCTTTCACCACGACGACGAGAAAGGCCGCGAGCCAGAGTGCCAGCGCCGCGCGGGCGAACCAGCGGATGCGCGTCATCGGCGGCGTTTCGGCGACGGCAACATGGGCAAGGCTGCGTTCCTCGGTCAGCCAGCGCCACAACTTGAACAGCGCTCGCGGCAGCCAGAAAAGAAAATCGAGATCGAGCAGGCCGATCAGAAAGTCCAAGAGACCGGCCCGAACCGCTAGAGCGTGACCTGCTGGATGCCGCCGCGGATCTGACCGGCCTCGATGTTCTGCCACAGGATCTCGTGGCCCCGGGGCAGCGGGCGGTTGTTGGGCATGCAGAGCCAGAGGCGCAGCAGCAGCCGGTCGTTGCCGGTCGCGGCATTGTCCTCGAACGAGGTGCGGCCATGATAGGTGACGTGGCTGTTGATCAGCTGCAGGTCGCCGGGATCGAGCACCATCTCCATGCAAAGCTCTTGTGCCAGCTTGCGCAGCAGCGCCAGCGCCTCGTCCTGCCTGGGCGTGAGCTTCGGCACGTGGGTGCCGAGCTGGGCGGCATCGACGAAAGTCTGCGAATAGTGCGAGGTGAACTTGCCGTCACGGACGCCCCAGATCGGCAGCGGATAAGCCGTCTCCTTGGTCGTGCCTTCCTCGCCGAAGCGGCTGCGCCAGATGTCGTGATAGAGCTCATCGACGAGATCGGGCCGTTCCTTCAGCATGGCGTTGTGGATGGCGGGCGAGGAGGCGAGCTTGCTGACGCCTCCCTTGCGTGCCTGGCGCACGCAAAGCAGTCCCACCACGTCAGTGCGGTCGGTGTGGAAGCGCAACTCGCCGCTCGAGAGCGTGCGGGCGTAGGAGGACAGGAAAGTGCCGCCCTGCTTGTCCTTGGTTTCGCCGTACGTACGGCCGACATGGGCGCCCTCGTCGCGGATCGCCCGCATCATCTCGCCCGAGCGGTTCTGGAAGACGGGCGTCGCGAGGTGCTTGGCGAAGCCGTAGTACATGATGCGGAGATCGGCCTCGTCGTACCTGGTCACGGGCCAGCCGCGCAGCTTCAGGATGCCGCTGCCGTTCTCGAGCTCCTCGCGGATGCTGTCGAGCAGATCATCGAAGCCCGCGAGCGGAAAATTTTCCTTGGTGACATGGCTCCAGTCGAGACCCTTGGCCTTCACGGCCTTGAGCGACTTGTCGAGCTCGGCAATGTGCGCCGGCGTCAGGTCGCGGATCCAGCGTGTGGAGTTCTGGATGTCCTTGCCGTTCCAGACGGAGGGACCGGTGAGCGGTGCGTATTGGGTCATGGGCCGACTCTAGCAAATGTTGGCAGGCGTGTGCATAGTCCCTGAAGGGGTCGAAAAGGTTGAGGAATGCAGGGCACATCCGCGTCAGTGGCGTATTGGCGAGGCTGGCGGGGACTTTCACTCCTTCTATTCGCAGGGGTCATCGCGTTCTACGTCTACTCCGCGGCGATACATCCAGCCGTCGATTGGGACATGCTCCCCTATACGCTCTCCGCCCTGGGAGACGTCGATAAGACCTTTGCATTGGTGCGGCGCCACACGTCGCCCGACGAATTCCAGACCATGATCGGCGCGGGAACGAGCTTCGGCGATTCACTCCTCGCTCACCCGCAACTCCTGGTCACCCAATTGCCTCTGTACGAGGACAAGCTGGGCTACGTGGTCGCGCTGCGGCTTCTTTCGCCGTTCCTTGACCCCGTGAACGCGATGACGGCGATCTCGCTCGTCAGCGCGATCGGCATCACGACCATCCTTTTCAATCTGTCGCGGCCATTGGCCGGTGTCGCGACCTTGTCGTGGCTGGCGCTGGTCAAGCTATTCTTCCTGACCTCCAGTGCTGTCACGCCTGACCTTGTCGTGACGTTCATCGCACTGCTCGGATTTTGGGCGCTGCTGTCGCGCCGTTGTTGGCTTGCGGCGAGCCTGCTGGTGTTGGGCACGATCGTGCGGCCTGACAATGTCATCCTGGGCTGTACGGTCGGCGTTGTGATGCTCTTCCAGTCGCGGCGGGCGGGGATCACCGCGATTGCCGGATCGATCCTGGCCTTCGCGGCCGATGGCCTGTTGAGCCATCATTTCGGGTGGTGGGGACAATTCTACTATAATTTCGTCTCGACCACGCTCGATCTCGGCAATTTCCATCCGGCGTTCAGCCTGCAGCAATACTTCGCTGTCTTGCTGCGACAGACCGCGGCTCTGCTGCACGCGAACTGGCCTTATGCGGGCCTCGGCATCGCGATTTTGGCAGCTCTGCTGACGAGCCGGAGCGAGGACCGTCTGGCGTCGCACTTGTTGTGGGCGCTGGTCGGCACGATGGCGCTGCGTTTCGTCGCCTATCCCAGCACCGAATTGCGCCACTATTGGCCCGTCATGTTCGGCTTCGCGCAGATCGCGCTGCATGCCGCGGCCCATTGGCTGGCCGACCCGAAGCCTATGAAACCGCTTTCCGCATATTGATCGAGGTCGGATAGTCGAACCCCGGATGGGCCTCGCGGCCGGTCTCGACATAGCCCAGCGAGACGAAGAGCCGCTGATTCTCCGTCAGCACGACCCGCACGCCCAACCGCACGCCGGGCAGGCCGCGGCGGCGGGCCTCGTCCTCGACCGCGGCGATCAGTTGCTTGGCGACGCCGGTGCCGCGCGCCTCGGGCCGTACGGCGAGGCGACCGAAATAGAGATCGCCCTCCATCAGCTTGGTCATGACGCAGCCCACGATCTGGCCGTTCCGCTCCGCGACGATCGCGCCCGCGCCCTTGCGAAGCTCTGCGGCGATGCCCTTGGCCGTCTCGCGAAAGGCGCCGGATTCGGGCTGCAGCTTGCCGCGATACTGCTCGAAGCCGGCGGCGATGGTCGCCGCTACGGATGCCGCATCGCCCACTGTCGCGGCGCGCAGGACAAGAGTGTCGCTCACGCCTCTCTTCTCGCGTAGGCTGACGGTAGGGACGAAACGAGAAAAACTATGGCCTACCAGACCATCGAAGTGCGCAAGCTCACGCCCATCATCGGCGCGGAGATTTTCGGCGTCGACCTCGCCCGGCCGATGGGCAACCAGCAGTTCCAGGAAGTGCACGACGCGCTGATGGAGAACCTGGTGATCTTCTTCCGCGACCAGGAGCTCACGCACGATCAGCACAAGGAATTCGGCCGCCGCTTCGGCGATCTGCACATGCATCCGACCTCGACGCGCAGCGTCGATCATCCCGAGATCCTGGTCATCAAGGCCGATGAGAATTCCAAGTACGTGGCGGGTGAGGAGTGGCACACCGACGTCTCGTGCGAGGCGGAGCCGCCGATGGGTTCGATCCTCTACATGAAGGAACTGCCGCCCGACGGCGGCGGCAACACGCTCTTTTGCAACATGTACCGTGCCTTCGAAACGCTCTCGGCGCCGGTCCAGCGCCTGTGCGAGGGGCTGACCGCGGTGCACGACGGTGTGCAGGTCTATGGCGGCCGCTTCGGCTACAAGCCGAAGGAGGGCGGGTTCCCGCGCGCCGAGCATCCCGTCGTGCGCACGCACCCCGTGACCGGCCGCAAGGCGCTTTACGTCAATCGCAACTTCACGACGCACATCGCGGGCCTGCGCAGGGCTGAAAGCGATGCTCTGCTGGAGATGCTCTATCGCCACAGCGAGACGCCGGAGTTCCAGTGCCGCTTCGTCTGGCGGCCGAACTCCGTCGCCTTCTGGGACAATCGCTCGGCCATGCATCATGCGATGTGGGACTACTATCCCCACAAGCGGCTGGGCTACCGCGTCACGGTCAAGGGCGACAAGCCGTTCTATCGCGCATGAAACAATTTGACCTCGTCCTGAGGAGCGGTCCGCAGGACCGCGTCGCGAAGGATGGGCAACAGCACGACTGAGGCCCACCCTTCGAGACGCCGCGCTGTGTGCGGCTCCTCAGGGTGAGGAAAGTGGGAGGAAGAATGAAAGTCAAAGGCAAGGTCTGCGTCGTCACCGGCGCAGCGGGAGGGATCGGCGAGGCGGTCGCACGACGCTACGCCCGCGAAGGCGCCAAGGGCGTCGTCGTGGCCGACATGGATGCCGGTCGTCTGGGCAAGGTCGCGAGCGACATCGGCGGCCTCGCCGTCGCGGGCGACATCGGCAACGAAGCCGAGGTGAAGCGGCTGATCGCCGAGGCGGAGAAGAAGTACGGCCAGGTCGACGTCTTCTTCTCCAACGCGGGCATCGGCCGCGGCGGGCACGAGGATGCGACGGACAAGGACTGGGCCGACAGCTGGGCCGTGCATGTCATGGCCCACGTCTATGCCGCGCGCGATCTCGTGCCGAAGATGCTGAAGCGCGGGGAGGGCTATCTCCTGAACACGGCGAGCGCGGCCGGCCTGCTGGCATCGATGGGCTCGGCGCCCTACGGCGTCACCAAGGCGGGCGGCGTGGCGCTGGCCGAGCATCTCGCCATCCAGTATGGCGACAAGGGCATCCGCGTCTCGGTGCTCTGCCCGCAAGCGGTCGACACCAACATGCTGCGCATGGCGGGCGCGACGGCAGCGTCCGTCGATGGGGTGATCAATACGGACGCCGTGGCGCAAAGCGTCATCGAGGCGATGGACTCCGAGACCTTCCTGATCCTGCCGCATCCGGAGGTGAAGGAATACATGACCCGCAAGCACGATCGTGACCGCTGGCTGCGCGGCATGCGCCGGCTGCGCGACAAGACCGGTGAGGGGCAACGCAAGCGGTCCTGATCCCGGCGTGAGTTACATCCATCAACTGTTCGCCGATGTCGGCCTGTGGACGGCATTGGGCGTGACACTCGTCGCCGGTCTGATGCGCGGCTTCGCGGGTTTCGGCTCGGCCATGCTGATGGCGCCGATCTTCGCCATCCTGTTCGGCTCGGCCGAGATGATCGTGACCGTCGTCGCGATCGAGCTGGTCGTCTCCGTGCAGCTCTTCCCGCAGGTGCGCGGCCAGGCCGACTGGAAGACGCTGGCGCCGATGAGCATCGCTGCCTGCGCCGCCATGCCCCTGGGAGTCTGGCTGTTGGCGAGCGTCGACAAGGGTACGATCGTGACCGCTGTCTCGGCGATCATCGTGGGCTTCGTTCTGCTGATGTGGAGCGGCTGGAAGTATACCGGCCGGCGCTCACCCTATGCCTCGGCGACGGTGGGCGCGGTGTCGGGGGCGATGATGGCGACGACCAGTGTCGGTGGCCCGCCCGTGCTGCTGTATCTGCTCTCGGGCAACGATCCGCCGGCGGTGAACCGGGCCAACATCGTCACCTACTATTTCCTGACGCAGTTCCTGCTGATCGTCATCGTGCTGGCGACCGGCGTCGCCGGCTGGAACGCGCTCGCCCGCGCGGTCGTGCTGTTTCCGGTGATGGTATTGGGAGCGTGGGCCGGTGGCCGGCTGTTCCACGGCCTCGCCAGCGAGCGCATCTACCGCAACGTTGCCCTCGCCATCCTGTTCGCGACCGGCCTGTTCGGCCTCGCGAAGGGTTTCCTGATCGGCTAGTTCAAGTTGAACGGCTTTAGCGCTTCAACTTGATCGGAAACGCATTGGATGAAGCGCCTCGACTGTCTGCATAGCCCCTTCAGCTGATTCCAGCTGAAGGGACCATGCTCTAGGCGGCGCGTCTGGCTTCGGCCGCGTCCTGCATGATGGTGACGCGCCAATGGATGCGCTTCTCCTCGATGGGATAGCCGCCGGTCGCCGAGTGCAGCGCGCAGCGATTGTCCCAGATCACGATGTCGCCAACCTTCCACTTGTGCCGGTACTGTGCCGTCGTCGCTGTCATGTGGTCGGTGAGGTCGGCGATCAGCTTTTCGCTGTCGGCGTCGCTGAGACCCTGGATGCGGGTGATGTGGTACGGATTGGCATAGAGCGAGGTGCGGCCCGTCTCCTCATGCCGGCGCACGATGGGATGCACCGCGGGCGGACGGTTGCGATCCTCGGGATCGAGCAGGTCGTTGCCGCGCCGGCCGCGCCCGCCATAGACATGCTCCGCCTTCAGCCCCTGGATGCGCTGCTTCAATGAGTCCGGCAGCGTGTCATAGGCCTCGTACATGGAGGCGAACAGCGTGTCGCCGCCATAGGACGGGATCTCGAGCGCGAAAAGCTGCGTGCCCTTGCAGATATCGGTGTCCCACGGCGAGTCCGTATGCCAGCCGCCGCCGCGATCGTAGATCGTCTTGTCGACCGAGCCGTCCTTCTTCTTTGTGCCGATGCCCATCACCGTGAGTTCGGGATATTCGGGATGGCGCGTCTTCTTCACGCGGTGCGGCTTGAGCCGGCCGAAGCGTCGCGAATAGGCGAGGAAGTCGTCGATGGTGAGTGTCTGGCCACGCACGACCAGGACGATGCCGTCGAGCCAGGCTTGGTAAAGCGCGTTCCAGTCCGCGTCCGACATCGCACGCACATCGACATCGGTCGCAATGGCGCCGATGCGCGGATCAGGCCGTTCGATTTTCATGCTGCGAGCTTACGCCTGTGGCTGTGCTGGTAAAGAGCCGCCGCTTCGCCCAGCATCGTCGCCGGAGGAAAATCATGCGCCGCATAGCGGTCTTTCTTTTCGCTTTGTTGCTGGGGCTGCCGGCTGCGGCCGAGGAGCCCTATCCCAGCAGGCCGATCACCCTGATCACACCCTACGCCCCGGGCGGCGGCAGCGATTTCCTGACGCGTGTGCTCGCCGAGTCGCTGCATCAACGCTTGAACCAGACGGTGCTGGTCCAGAATGTCGGCGGCGCAGGCGGGGCGATCGGCTCGATGCAGGCGGCCAAAGCCAAGCCCGACGGCTATACGCTGCTGCTCAACCACATCGGCATGTCGACCATTCCGCTGCTCTACAAGAAGCTGAACTTCGATCCGCTCGCCTCGTACGAATTCATCGGCCTGTTTGCCGAGGCACCGATGGTGATCCTGGCGCGCAAGGATTTTGCGCCGAAGACCTTTCCGGAGCTGGTGGCCTACGCCAAGGCCAATCGGGAGAAGCTCACCATGGCGTCGTCAGGCATGGGCAGCGCCACGCATCTCTGTGCGCTGCTTTTCCAGGAGGCGCTCGGCGTGCAGATCACCATGGTGCAGTACAAGGGTGCCGGCCCCGCGGTCGTCGACGTGCGATCGGGCCAGGTCGACCTGATCTGCGATCTGCCGACCACCACGTCCAGCCTGATCAGGAGCGGCGACCTGCGCGCCTATGTGCTGACTGCGCCCAAGCGCATGGCCTCGCTGCCCGATGTGCCGACGGCGGCCGAGGTCGGCATGCCGAGCCTCGATGTCGGAGCGTGGTACGGCTTCTACGCACCGGTCGGCACGCCCAAAGCGATCGTTGACGTGCTGAACAAGGCGCTGCGCGACACGGTGCAGGACAAGGCGGTCGCCGAGCAGCTCGAGAAGATCGAAACCTATCTGTTGCCGCTCGACCAGGCGACGCCGCAAGCGCATCGCGCCAAGCTCGCCTCGCAGATCGAACTCTGGCGTCCCATCATCGAGAAGGCCGGCCTCCAGGCGGAGTGAAGTCGGTCAGCGCGGCGGCGATGTTGCGTCGTCCGCCTTGATGTCCTCGGCCCTGTCCTGCAGCACGGACGAGACGCCCTCGATGATGGCGAGGGCGGCAAGCAGCATGAGGACAAGAAAGAGGAGGCCGCGGACTGCGTTCGACATGGCGGATGGGGACCAACATGCCCATGAAGCAGTCTAACTGCAAGATATTGAGAAATTGCAGTTTAACTCATTGATAATGCGAACTTTTATTCGATGGGCGTCACGAAAAACGGGAGGCCTGAAAGGCCTCCCGTCGTTCATCGCCTCAATGGCGGGCTCGACTGCATCGGATTGGTCGGAGTGAGAGGATTCGAACCTCCGGCCCCTAGCTCCCGAAGCTAGTGCTCTACCAGGCTGAGCTACACTCCGTCAGGAATACGGAAGAGCCCTGCCATTGAAGAGGCGGCGTTATAGCGGCGCCCCCCTGTGGTCGCAAGGGCTGGGCCGGCTCGCTATAGTCCGCGCCTTCAAGGAGACGTGACGAGCGATGGCAAAAAAGAAGAAGCGGCTCAAGATCGCGCTGATCGGCTATGGCGCGATCAGCCAGATGCTGTTCGACGTGTTCAAGGAGAAGAAGCCCGCCATCGACATCGTGGGCGTGCTGGTACGGCCCGGCCGTGCCAAGGCGACGCAGAAGGCCATCCAGCAGAAGAAGGGCGGGCGCAAGGTCGCGGTCGTCGAGACGCTGAAGGCGCTGCTCAAGCTCAAGCCCGACGTGGTCGTCGAGGCGGCGAGCCAGCAGGCGGTGCGCGACTGGGGCGAGACCATCCTGAAGAAGGGTTTCGACTTCATGGTGATCGCGACCGGCGCCTACGGAGATCCAAAACTCTGGAAGAAGCACAAGGCGGCGGCGGAGAAGAGCGGTGCGCGTCTGCGCTTGCCCTCGGGCGCGATCGCGGGCCTCGACGGGCTGCTCGCCATGCGTCTGGGCAAGCTTTCCAAGGTCAAATACACCTCGATCAAGCCGCCGCATGCCTGGACGGGGACGCCGGCGGAGACGGATTTCGACCTGCCGTCGATCAAGGAGCCGACCGTGATCTTCCGGGGCACGCCGGCCGATGCCGGCCGCCTCTATCCGAAGAACGCCAATCTCGCGGTGACGGTGGCGCTGTGCGGCGCGGGCCTCGACCGCACGGAGATCGAGCTGGTCGCCGATCCGACGCTGCCCGATGGCTGCAATGCCAGCCGGCTCGAGGTCGTGAGCGACTCGGGCGAGCTCAACATGTACCGGCTGGGGCGGGCGATGCCCGACAATCCCAAGACCGGCGTGCTGACGGCGCTGACGATGGCCGACGATCTTATGAAGATGGTCCGCGCAAGCGACTGGTGACGGAGGCCGTCGCACGGCTGGGCGACGGCACCAGCACCTCGGCACCGATGTTGCGCGCGCGCGGCTTCACGCCGAACAGCACACGCAGCCAGCTGCTGCGGCGGATCAGAAGCTCGTAGAGCGCCAGTGAGCCGAACAGCGCGAAGGTGAAGGTGATGATGTACTTCACCGGCAGCGGCCAGTGTTCGTGCCCGAGCTGATAGACGGCGAAGACGATCAGCGTCTGGTGCAGCACGTAGACCGGCATGGCGGCCTCGGTGGCATAGCTCAGCACCGGCGAGGGCCGGTTGAACCAGCGTGTCAGGAAGCCGACGCCGGTCATCACCCAGGCGAAGACATTGAGCGCCGAGAGATTGCACCAGCCGATGGCGCTGGGCAGCGGCAGCAGAACCGGGTCGAGCTCGCCCGGAGGCCATTCCGCGCGCAGCGCCGAGTAGGCGACGATGGCCGCGATCAGCGAGACGAAGCGCAGCCGCTGCACGGCGGCCAGCAGCTCGGGCCACAGCGCCAGCGCGCCGCCCATCACCATCAGCGTCGCGAACTGCATCCAGCCTCGTGCGTCGCCGATCACCGTGTGGTCGTCGCTGCCCTGCACGTGCATGCCGAGCTCGGCGAGCGCCAGTGGCACGACCAGCAGCCAGTAAAGGTGCCGCTCGGCGACCGCGCGCATGATCGGGTCGAGCTTCCGCCGGCCGGCCGGCGAGCGCGCCCAGGCGAAGTGCGGCATCGCCGCCGCCGTCAGGATCAGCACATAGGGGATGAACCAGAGATGGTGCCAGGAGAGATTCCCCTGCGGATAGAAGCCGTCGAAAATGTGCGGGAGAAAGTCGAGATACGAGCCGCTGAACTGCTTGTGCTGCACGCGCTCGAGATAGACCTGCGGCGGCACGATCGCGAGCATGCCGAAGATCAGGGGTATCAGCAGGCGGGAGAAGCGCTCCCGCAGGATGGCGCGTGGCGTGCGCACGCCGAGAGCGAACATCAACGCGGCGCCCGACACGATGAACACCAGCGCCACGCGCCAGCGCAGCATGAAGTCCAGCAGGTTGTCGAGGAACCACGAATGGTGGGTATCCTTCACATGCCACGGCCAATCGCTGAAGCCCATGGCGCTGTGAAACACGAACAAAAGACCGAGCGCCAATACACGCAACCAGTCGAACTCAGCGCGACGCGCCGCCTGATATGCCACCGCTTGTTCTCCCCCTTGGAGAAAAACTAGGCCAAAGTACACGTATAGGTAATACGCGATACGCTACTCAACGCAAGACGAGGTGACGCCCGGCCGCCGGGAAAACCAGCTGCCGGGCGTCATAGGTGCTATGCAATCAGCCGCGGCCGTGACGGCGATGGCCGTGCGGGCCCATCATCGGACGATCGAGGATCTCCTTCTGCTCCGGCGAGAGCTGGGCATAGAGAGCGAGCAGCGAGGGCTTGACCGCCTCGATCGACTCCAGCCGCGACTTCATCATGTTCTCGCGCATGGTGTAGCGGTCGGCGAAGTTCGGACGATCCTTGAGCTCGGTCGGCAGCGCAGCGCAGCGCGTCTTGTCCTTGGCGCTCTGGTCGTCGGCCGCCTTCTCGAAGGCGTTCCACGCGGCCATCTGCTCGGGCTTGAGGTCGAGCCGCACCTTGAGGAAGGCGCGCATGCCGACGCGGCGAGCGGACTGCACCTCGCACATCTTGCGCGGCGAGAAGTGATGCTCCGGCGAGGGCTGCATGCCGCCGCCGGCCGCCGGGGGCGGGACGGCCGGCGGGGCTGCCTGGGCGATCTGCGGCGCTTGATCCGGTCCGCCGGTCGAGGCGGTGGCCGAGCTCAGCCAGGCGAGGCCGGCCGCCGCCACGAGGGCGGTCGGAACGGCCAAAAACAACGGACGAATAGACATTTAACGGCTCCCGAGGGGGCTAGAAAACTCTCCCACACCCCCAGTACGGGCCGATTTAAAAAAACGTGCCCGGCCGTTTGTAAGTTTTCCTTAAGCCTTTTCCACCGATGCAGATTTCATCCAGAACGCGAACTGCTCTTTCTCGTTCGCGGTGAGATAGAGACCCTCTTTCGTGCGTCGCCACAGCACATCCTCTGCATCGACCGCCCATTCCTCGCACATCAGATAACGCACTTCTTTTTCGTACAAATGTCCGCCGAAGTGCCGGCCGAGATCCGAAACGGTGTTCACGTTTTCGAGAATTTCGTCGATCGCCGTTCCGTGGCGGCGCACGAGGATGAGCACCAATTCGGGCGGCAGCTTCGGCTTCAGCGCAACGGCGCCGGCGACGAAGCGCTCGAAGGCCTCCTCGAAGGTGGGTGCGTCGGTGAAATCGCCGTCGGCCAACGGCTTGCCCGCGGTCCAGTCGCCGCCCATGCGCGGGAAGAAGGGCTTGAGATCGCGCAAGGCGTGCTCGGCGAGCTTGCGGTACGTCGTGAGCTTGCCGCCGAACACCGACAGCATCGGCGCGGCGCCCTGAGGGGCATCGACCTCGAGATGATAGTCGCGCGTCACGGCCGAGGGATTGTCGTCACCGTCGTCGAACAGCGGACGCACGCCCGAGTAGGTCCACACCACGTCGGCTGGCCGCACGGGCTTGACCATATAGTGGCTCGCCAGCTCGCAGAGATAGGCGATCTCCTCCGGCGTGCACACGGCATCGTCGCTGTGCTGAACGGCGATGTCCGTCGTGCCGATCAGCGAGAACTCCCGCTCGTAGGGGATGATGAAGATGATGCGCTGGTCGCTGTTCTGCAGGATGAAGGCGTGCGGGCCCTCGTAGAGGCGCGGCACGACGATGTGGCTGCCCTTCACCAGCCGCACGGTCTTGGGCGTTTTCACATGCGTCTGCTCGTCGAGGAAGTGCTTCACCCACGGACCGCAGGCATTCACCAGGCCGCGGGCACGCACCTGCACCGTGCGGCCGCCCGGCGCCTCGAGGGCGATGTCCCACATCCGCCCGTCGCTCGTGCGATGCGCCGAGACGCAGCGATGGCGCGCGTAGATCGCGGCTCCCATGTCGCGCGCGGACTTCACGTTGGAGATGACCAGCCGCGCGTCGTCGACCCAGCCGTCGGAATAGACGAAGCCCTTCCTGAACTCGGGCTTGAGGCCGCGGCCGAAGGGCGAGGTCGCGAAGTCCACGGACTGCGATTTCGGCAGGGTCTGGTGCCAGTCGAGATGGTCGTAAAGGAACAGGCCGATGCGCAGCATCCAGCGCGGGCGCAGGTGCGGCTCGTGCGGCAGCACGAAGCGCAGCGGCCAGGAAAGGTGAGGGGCCTTGGCCAGCAGCACCTCGCGCTCCATCAGTGCCTCGCGCACCAGCCGGAACTCATAGTGCTCCAGGTAGCGCAGCCCGCCATGGATCAGCTTGGTCGCCTTGGAGGAGGTGGCCGAGGCGAAATCGTGCATTTCGCACAGCCCCACCTTGAGGGCCCGTCCCGCCGCGTCGCAGGCGATGCCCGCCCCATTGATGCCGCCGCCGACCACGAATAGGTCGAACGGCGCGCCGTCCGTTTCATTCATGAGGAGACATATAGCGCGCTTGACCGACCGACGCGCGGACCGCAAAAGGCGCGCATGGGCTTTCTGCTCAAGATCGTCGTCTTCGGCATCGCGGCCTATATGGCCTGGACCGCGGCCAAGCGCTGGCTGGGATTGGGCGTTCACCGTCCGCCGCCGCCGCTGCGCGAGGGAATGCAGTCGCGAGGCCCGTCGCAGGCCGGACCGCAGCCATCGCCGGTGCCGCGGCATCCCGTCGTCGAGGACACGCGCGCCTGCCCGGCCTGTGGCGTCTATGTGTCGGTTTCCGCGGCGAAATGCGGCCGTTCGGATTGTCCGCAGCCCGTGTGACTGGGCGGCTTGACCCGGATAGGGCCCATCCCTATTTTGCCGCACCGCAAAAACGGCCCTAAGTGCCGAAAATACAAGGCCTTCCGAGCTTTCGGGGAATTCCCGTGTCCACTCCCGCCAAGCCGCAGTGTTTTCAGGACCTGATCCTGACCCTGCAGGATTACTGGGCCCGCCAGGGGTGCCTCGTCCTGCAGCCCTACGACATGGAAATGGGCGCGGGCACTTTCCACACGGCGACCACGTTGCGCGCGCTGGGACCGAAGCCCTGGTACGCCGCCTATGTGCAGCCGTCGCGCCGGCCCAAGGACGGCCGCTACGGCGAGAACCCGATGCGGCTGCAGCATTACTATCAGTTCCAGGCGATCCTGAAGCCTTCGCCGCCCGATATCCTCGAACGCTATCTGGGATCCCTGGACGCGATCGGCATCGACACGAGCATCCACGACATCCGTTTCGTCGAGGACGATTGGGAGAGCCCGACGCTCGGCGCCTGGGGACTGGGCTGGGAAGTCTGGTGCGACGGCATGGAGATCACGCAGTTCACCTACTTCCAGCAGGTGGGCGGCATCGAGGTCGATCTGGTGGCGGGCGAGATCACCTACGGGCTCGAGCGGCTGGCGATGTATCTCTTCGACAAGAAGAGCATCTTCGACCTGCCGTTCAATTCGCCCTCGTCGGACGTGCCGCTCACCTATCGCGACGTCTTCCTGCAGAACGAGCAGGAACAATCGGCCTACAATTTCGAGCATGCCGATACCGACATGCTGTTCCGCCACTTCGCCGACGCGGAGAAGGAGTGCGCGCGCCTGGTCGAGCGCAAGCTGCCGCTGCCGGCCTACGAGCAGTGCATCAAGGCGAGCCACACGTTCAACCTGCTCGATGCGCGCGGCGTCATCAGCGTGACCGAGCGGCAGAGCTACATCCTGCGTGTGCGCGAGCTCGCCAAGGCCTGCTGCGAGGCATGGATCGTGACGCAGAAGAAAGCCGCCTGAGATGGCTGAGCTTCTTCTCGAGATCCTGTCCGAAGAGATCCCGGCGCGCATGCAGACGCGCGCGGCGGACGACTTCAGGCGCCTCGTGTGCGACGGGTTGAAAGCCGCGGGCATTGCTTTCACCGAGGCGCGCGCTTACGCGACGCCGCGCCGTCTGGCGCTCGTCATCGATGGCCTGCCGGCCTCGCGTCCCGATGTCAGCGAGGAGCGGCGCGGTCCGAGGGTTGGCGCGCCCGACAATGCCGTGCAGGGCTTCCTGAAGGGCGCAGGGCTTTCCTCGCTCGACCAGGCGGAGAAGCGCGACACCGGCAAGGGCGAGTTCTGGTTCGCCGTGCTGAAGAAG
>DATJWN010000033.1:0-10722 GCA_035501235.1 Reyranella sp. | reverse complement strand
GCGGCGGAGAAATTCGGCTGGCTGAAGGCCGAGGGCGTCGAAGGCAAGTTCGACGTGCGCTACTTCGAGAGCGGCCCGCCGGAGATCGAGGCCGCCATTGGCGGCAACCTGCAGATGATGGGCATCGGCGCCGCGCCGGTGATCAACGCGTTGGCGAGCAACGCGCTGCCGCTGCGCATCCTGGGCTCGGTGAACGAGGTCACGGCGCTGTTCGGCCTGATGGCGCAGAAGGAGATCCGGTCGATCGCCGACCTGCGCGGCAAGAAGATCGCGGTCACGCTCGGCGCCAACTACCAGTACTTCCTCGAGGCGGCCCTCGCCGATGCCGGCATGTCGGCCAAGGACGTGACCATGATCGATTCGCAGCCCAACGAAGGCACCATCGCCTTCCTGGCGGGCCGCGTCGACGCGACGGTGCCCGACTACACCGACATCAAGCTGATCCCGCGCCGCCGCGAGGGGGCGCACGTGCTGGTCGCCGGCACCGACATCGGCAAGAAGGGCGGCGCGCCGTTCCGCATCTTCGATCTCTGGGTCGCGCCGCAGAAGGCGCTCGATGCGCACAAGCCGGTGCTGGCGGGCATCTCGCGCGCGGTCGGCAAGTGGGCGGAGTTCGTCGGCAATCCCAAGACGCGGAGCGATGCCGTACAGTTCGCCGTCGACTGGGGCGGCAAGATGTCGGGCAAGGCGCTCAACAAGGGCGACATCGAAGCGACCATGGAAGGCGCGCATTTCTACGATGCCGCCGGCCAGAAGCAGATCATCGAGAGCGGCGCGCTCGCGGCCGGACTGAAGCAGCAGGCGGAATTCCTAGTCAAGCTCGGCAAGCTGAAACGCGTGCCCGACTTCGAAGCCGCCGTCGACAAGACCTTCTGGTCGTAGACGCCATGGCGCGGCGGCGATCGTGGTGGGTCGGCCGGCGCACCCTGCTCGGCCTCTCGAGCTTCGGCGCGCTGCTGATCGTCTATTCGATCGTCTCCAACCTGCCGGACGCCAACCAGGTCATCACGCCGCCGCCGCAGGCGATCTTTGCGACCCTGGTCGAGGGCGTGGCCGACGGCACGCTGTTCAGCGCCATCCTGGCCAGCCTGGCCCGCGTGCTCGCGGGATATTTTCTGGGCTGCACGGCCGCGATCGTGCTCGGCGTGCTGATGGGCTGGTTCCGGACCTTCGAGTATCTCGTCGATCCGCTGGTCGAGGCCATCCGGCCGATCCCGCCGCTCGCCTACATCCCGCTGGTCATCATCTGGGTCGGCATCGACGAGCGCTCCCGCATCCTGGTGATCTTCCTGGCCTCGTTCCTGACCTGCATCGTGAGCACCGTCACCGGCATCAAGCAGGTGCCGCGCGTCTTCATCGAGGCGGCGCAGACCCTGGGTGCCAGCCAGATGCGGCTCTTCCTCACCATCGCGATTCCCTCGGCGCTGCCCTACATCTTCGCCGGCCTGCGCGTGGCGCTCGCGAGCTCGTGGACGACGCTGGTCGCCGCGGAGCTGGTGGCCGCGCAGGACGGGCTCGGCTGGCTGCTGCAGAACGGGCGCCGCTTCCTGCGCACCGACGTGGTCATGGCCGGCGTGGTCGTGATCGGCGTACTCGCTTTTTCGATGGACCGGGGCCTGCGCTACCTGCAGCGCCGCTGGACGCGCTGGGCCGATGTCCGCTGAATCGGGTGCGCTCGCCGTCGAGGGCGTGAGCCACGTCTTCGAGCGGGTGAACCAGCCCGACCTCACGGTCCTGGACCGGATCTCGCTCTCGATCGAGCAGAACTCCTTCGTCTCCCTGGTCGGCCCCTCGGGCTGCGGCAAGTCGACGTTGCTGCGCATGATGGCGGGGCTTGAGCATCCGACCACCGGCCGCATCCTGCTCGATGGCCGCACGGTCGAGGGCCCCACGGCCAGCACCGGCATGGTGTTCCAGCAGGATGCCGTGTTCCCGTGGATGACGGTGCAGAAGAACGTCGAGTACGGTCCGCGCAGCCGCGGCCTGCCGCGCGCCGAATGCGCGCGCATCGCCGAGCAGTGGATCAGGCTGGTTGGCCTCGACGGATTCGCCTCGTCCTATTCGCGCGAGCTGTCGGGCGGCATGCGCAAGCGCGTCGATCTTGCGCGCGTCTATGCCAACAATCCGCGGGTGCTGCTGATGGACGAACCGTTCGGCGCCCTCGATTCGCAGACCCGTGAGACCATGCAGGACGAGCTGCTGCGCATCTGGGAGGCCGAGCGCAAGACCGTGGTGTTCGTGACCCACGATCTCGAGGAGGCGCTCTATCTCTCCGACCGCGTGATCGTGATGTCGCCCCGGCCGGGCCGCATCGTCGTCAGCGAGGCGGTCGGACTCGGCCGTCCGCGCCCGGCGAACATCCGCATCTCCGACGAATTCGTCGCGGCCCGCCGGCGGCTTTGGAGCCAGCTCCACTCCTAGAGCGGCTTCCGATCATGCGGAATATGCTCCAGGTCAGCCTGTCCAGTCGCCGCGCGCGAGCCACACGCCGCCCTGCCGGCTCGATTTCACCGCTCCCAGAACGAAGCGCACGCCTTCGCAGCCATCTTCGACCGTGGGCACGAGGAGCGCCTCAGGCTTGGCCGGGCGCTGTTCGAGACGGGCGCGGATCTGCTCGGCAAAGTCGGCGTACAGGCGGCCGAACGCCTCGATGAAGCCCTCGGGATGGCCGGCCGGCAGGCGCGAGGCGGCGGCCGCGATCGATGCTGCCTGCCGTTCGAGCCGGCGCGGCGGCTCGCCGAGTTTCGTGAAGGAGAGCTGGTTCGGCTGCTCCTGCTTCCAGGCAAGCGATCCCTTGTTGCCGATCAGCCTGAATCGCAGGCCGTTCTTGCTGCCGATCGCGACCTGGCTCGCCCACACCATGCCGCGTAGCCCGCTGTCGTAGCGCAACAGCAGGTGCACGTTGTCGTCGAGACGCCGGCCCGGCACGAACGAGGTGAGGTCGGCCAGGAGGCTGTCGGCGGTCTGGCCGGTGACGAAGCAGGCGAGCTGGTAGGCGTGCGTGCCGATGTCTCCCAGCGCGCCGCCGGCGCCGGCCCGCGCCGGATCGGTCTTCCATTCGGCGCGGCGGTTGCCGGCGGTCTCGACCGCCGTGGCCGCCCATTCCTGCGCATACTCGATCTCGACGAGACGCAAGGCACCGAGCTCGCCGGCCTCGATCATCGCGCGGGCGAGGCGGATCTGCGGATAGGCGCTGTAGTTGTGCGTCAGCGCGAACAGCCTGCCGCTCCGCACGACGGTCCTGGCGAGATCGTCGGCATCGGCCCATGTCGTGGTCATCGGCTTGTCGCAGATGACGTGGAAGCCGGCCTCCAGGCAGGCCTTGGCCTGCTCGTGGTGGAGATGATTGGGGGTGACGACCGCGATGACATCCGGCCGGTCGCCGCGGTCCGCTTCGCCGCGCAGCATCTCGTGCCAGTCGAGATGGACCCGCGCCGGATCGAGGAAGGTCTGCCGGCCCATCTCCCGCGCCCGCGTCTCGTCGGGCGAGAAGGCGCCACACACGAGCTCATATTGATCGTCGAGGCGGGCGGCCATGCGGTGAACGCTGCCGATGAAGGATCCCGGGCCGCCGCCGATCATGCCGAGTCTCAGGCGCCGGCGAGCCTCGTTCCCTGGGGGCATCGGCCGAGTATAGGCGCAAACGGGAACGGGCGGCTGCCTTTCGACAGCCGCCCGTTTTCGTTGCCGTGGGGCTCGATCAGCCGCGCGCCGGCAGGTCGACCCTGGCGTTGGTCAGCTCGCGCTCGAGGACCTTGATGCCCGAGGCGTCGCCGGCGTTGCACTGGTCGATCGCCATGCGGGCGTTGGCGTTCTGGTCGACGTCCTCATGGCGGCCGCCGCTGTTGTGGCCGACATAGGTCTGGTACTTCGCGATCAGCGCCTGGCAGTAGGCGAGGTCGTTGCCCTGCGCGAAGGCGGGAGCAGCGGACGCGAGAGCGAGACCGGTAATCAGGCAGATGCCGATGGACTTCATGATGTTCGACTCCTTGTCGATCGCAGTGTGATCGACGAGTCGAATCTGGGAGTGCCATCGAATCGATTCAAGAAAAACACGCTGACAACAAGCTGACTGACCTGAAGATGACTGACAGCACTCTTACAAAATGCCCTCGTCCCGGAAGATCTCGAGGCACTTGCGCAGCGCTCGCTCATATCGCGCGCGTTCTTTCGCGATCGATTCGTCGTTCCAATCAAAGAAGCCGCGACCGGTCTTGAAGCCGATGCGGCCCTCGTCGACGTTTTTCTGCAGGATGGGCGGCGGCCCGTCGGCGGTGGTGAGATCGGGCCAGATGATCTTGGCGACCGCGCAAGTCGTGTCCCAGCCGGAGTGCTCCTTCTGCACGATCGGGCCGGCCGCGGCGTAGCGGAAGCCGAAGCTCAGGCGCACCGTGGCGTCGATATCCTCCGGCGAGGCGACGCCCTGCTCGATCAGCCACAGCGCCTCGCGCATCAGTGCGCCCTGGATGCGATTGCCGAGGAAGCCGATCACGTCCTTCTTCACCTGGACCGGCCGCTTGCCCAGCGCCTTCATGATCGCGCCCACCTTCTCTGCGAGCGCCACATCGGTATGGATGGAGCGCACGACCTCGACCAGAGGGATGAGATGTGCCGGCATGAAGAAGTGCAGGCCCATCATGCGCGATTGGGTTTTCAACCCCTTGCCGATCTCGCTGATCGGGAAGCTCGAGGAGTTCGAGGTGAGCGCGCAGTCGGGCCGTGACAGCGCTTCCATTTCGGCGAAGAGCTTCTGCTTCAGCGGCAGATCCTCGGTCACCGTCTCGACCGCGATCTCGATCTTGCTCCAAGGCGCTTCGGCGAGCGTGGCGTAGGTCGCGAGCCCCGACACGTCCTCGGGCTTGCCCAGCGCCGTCAGCGCCTTCTTGCTGGCGGCCGGCAGGCTCTCGCGCGTCGAGGCGGAGCGCGACATCACATGTGTTTTCCAGCCGCCGGCCAGGAACATGGCGATGATGCCCACGCCCATGGTGCCCCCACCGATGACCAGGGCATGGCGTTCGCTTTGCGACATTCTCGTCCTCCCAACTCGACGGTGCCCCGAGGGCGGGGCAATATCGCCGTCTCACATACAGGGGAAACGTCATGAGCGGCAGCTACAAGGATATCGGCGTCTCGAGCGAAGGTCATGTCGGCGTCGTCGAGATCCAGCGCCCGCCGCACAACTTCTTCGACAATGCCCTGATCAACCAGATCGCCGACGCCTTCGAGGCATTCGACCGCGACGTCAACATCCGCGCCTATGTCCTCTGCTCGCAGGGCAAGTCGTTCTGCGCCGGCGCCGACTTCGCCAACCGGCCGCAGACCGGCTCGGCCGAGAGCGGCAAGCATCTCTACAAGGAAGCGACTCGCCTGTTCCGCTCCAAGAAGCCGTCGATCGGCGCGATCCAGGGTCCGGCGATCGGCGGTGGCCTGGGGCTCGCCCTGATGCCCGACTTCCGCGTGACCTGCGCGGAGGCGCGCTTCTCCGCCAACTTCACGCGGCTCGGCTTCCATCCCGGCTTCTCGCTCACCTTCACCCTGCCGCGCCTGATCGGCCAGCAGAAGGCGAACTTGATGTTCTATACCGGCCGCCGCATCGGCGGTGAGCAGGCCGTCGAATGGGGCATGGCCGACGTGCTGGTGCCGCTCGCCGACGTGCGCAAGGAGGCGATGAAGCTCGCCAACGAGATCGCCGAGTCCTCGCCGCTCGCCGTCACGTCGACGCGCGAGACCATGCGCCGCTTCTTCGCCGACGGCGCCGAGATCGCCACCGAGCGCGAGCTCACCGAGCAGGACTGGCTGCGCAAGACCGAGGACTTCAAGGAGGGCATCCGATCCTACGCCGAGAAGCGCCCGGGCAACTGGAAGGGCCGCTAACTTGGCGGGACAGGTCGCCGGCAAGGTCGCCATCGTCACGGGTGGCGCCTCGGGCATCGGTGCTGCCTGTGCCGAAACCCTGGCGCGCGAAGGCGCGTCGGTGCTCGTCGCGGATGTCGACGAGCTCATGGGCCAGGGGTTGGTGCAGAAGATCTCCAAGGCGGGCGGCAAGATCGCCTGGCTGGCGCATGACGTGCGTGACGAGGGCGCGTGGCCGGGCGTGATCGCCGAGGCCGAGAAGCGCTTCGGCCGGCTCGACATCATGGTGGCCAATGCCGGCATCGGCATCATGGGCCCGCTGGTCGAGATGAGCCTCGCCGACTGGCAGCGCCAGCAGGCGATCAATCTCGACGGCGTGTTCCTGTCGATCAAGCATGCGGTGCCGGCGATGCGTCGGGCGGGCGGCGGCTCGATCGTGCTGATGTCCTCGATCGCGGGCCTGCGCGGCTCGCCGGGGCTCGCGGGCTATGCCGCCACCAAAGGCGGCGTGCGGCTGCTCGCCAAGTCGGCGGCGCTCGAGCTCGCGGAGGACGGCATCCGGGTGAACTCGGTCCATCCCGGCATCATCGCCACGCCCATCTGGGCCAAGCTGCCGAGCGGCGGCACCAACGACAGGCGCAACGCTCCCGTCGATCCGCGCGAGCGGGCCGCCGCGGTGGTGCCGCTCACCCGCGTGGGCGAGGCCGAGGACATCGCCAACGGAGTTCTCTTCCTGTGCAGCGAGGCGGCGAGCTACATTACCGGCCAGGAGCTGGTGATCGACGGCGGCATGACCGCCGGCGGCCGGCCCGTGAGGCAGAGCCGATGAAAGCAGCATTTCTTGGCGCGTTGGTGCTGGGCGCCTTTGCATCCGCCGCGCCGGCCATGGACTACACCTCGCAGACCGTGACGGTCGGCGTGCGCAAGAACATGGAGGCGACGCTCTTCATCCCGAAGGGCCCGGGACCGTTTCCGACCATCCTCGAGATGCATACGAGCGCCGGCATCTCTGAAGCCGATCGCAGCTACTGCGCCAACCTGGCGCGCGAAGGCTACATCTGCATCGCGCCGGCTTTCCTGCGGGCGCACGCTATCAATAGTCCCGAGCTGCGGCGTAAATCATTCACCAGCGAGGCGCGGCCCATCTACGACGATTTCGTCGAGATCATCGGCGAGCTGGACGCCCTGCCGCAGGCGAAGAAGGGCGCGACCGGCGCGATCGGCTTCTCCAACGGCGGCTTTTTCGCCGTGCTGCTGGCCGCGACGCAGAAGGTGAAGGCGGGTGTGAGCTACTATGGCGCACTCGACGGTGCCCGCACCCAGCCTGACCTGGCACAGTTCCAGAAGCGAATCACCGGCGCGAGTTCGCCGCTGCTGGTGCTGGCCGGCGAGAACGACGCCATCATCGGGATGGAGCCGCCGCGCAAGCTCGAGTCGATCCTGAAGGCGGCCGGCGCGCCTTACGAGATCAAGTACTATCCGGGCACCGGCCACGATTTCGAACGGTCCGGCAGCACCGGCCCGAACAACGCCGCCTCGGCCGCCGACGCCTGGCAGCGGACGCTCGCTTTCCTGCGCAAGAACGGCGTCTGACGCTCAGACGAGATCGCGCGGGATCGAGGTCTCCCAGTCGCGATGACAGACCTCGTCGTCGCCTTCGAAGGCGCGCATTGAGGCGGTGAGCCTGAAGCTGTCGCGCGTGCAGCTCATGCGCATCGCGGTTTCGATGCGAATCCTCCAGTCGCCGCGCGCAACCGTGGCCGTCCGCTGCATGCGGGCGACGGCGCTCAGCGGGTCATTCCCGTCTATTTCGAAGCCGTAGGAAGCCTGGCTGCCGGTCTCGAGCCCGATGCGCTCGAAGCGCATCACACCGGGCTTTGGGCGAGTCGCCGGATCGGGCGGCGCTGTTTGCGGTTCAGGCATGGGCGGCAGGGGCCCGGCTTCGACGGGACGTACAGGCAAATCGATCGAGCCGCCCAGGATCGTGACGGTCGCCGGCTCCGGGGCCGGCCAGACCATCGGCCAGTAGTTCGTCGACAGGGCGAGCCGGATGCGATGACCTGCAGGGAACGTCGTGCCGGTGTCGTTGAGCTTGAGGGTGACGCGATAGCGCTGGCTCGGCACGAGCGGCGACGGCGTTTCGTGACTGTCGCGATGGGTCAGGTTCAGCACGCCAAAGCTCACACGTAGGGATTCGCCCGACGGGCGCAGGTCGCAGAGGCGCGCGATCAAGGTGGCGACAGGCTTGTCGCTCGTCATGTCGAGCGTCACGACAGGCGCTCCCAGGATCTCGACGGTGCTGTCGAGCGGCGGAGTCTCGAAGACCAGCGACTGCGCATCGTCCTCGCGCTGATCGTCCGCCTGATCGTGGCCGCGGCCGAAGGGGCACCATTCGCCGGCATGCTTGCCAACGCTGAGAGGCGAGCAGACGGGTCGCGCCGTGAGCGTACCATCCTCCGCCGCCAGACCCGCATCGGTCAGGAACAATCGCTGTCGCCGGATCTCGGGCGACGGCCACGTGCGCTCGCCGACCCAACGGCCGGGCAGGCGTTCGTGCGATGAGGCGGGCAGTACGGTATCGGTCATCCAGGCGCGCAGCATCGGCTCGTCCATGACGTCGTTCGGCTCGCCCTTCAGCCAATGGTCCCACCAGCGCAGCATGTCCTGCAGGAAGCCGATCTGCGGGCCGGGCAGGGCGAAGTGCGGATAGGCATGTGCCCACGGCCCGATCAGGCCCTTGCGCGGGACGTTCAGGTGCTCGAGCAGGCGCGGAATGGCGTTGGTGTAGCCGTCGGTCCAGCCGCCCACGGCATAGACGGGGCACCGGATGGCGTTCCAATCCTCGCACACCGAGCCATGCTTCCAGTAGACGTCGCGCCGCTGATGACGCAGCCAGCGTTCGAGGAACAGCGGCAGATGCTTCAACCGTTGCAGCCACGTCTCGCTCCAGCGCTCGCCGACCAGCGCGGGGTCAGGCGGATGGCACATATCGGCAAAGAAGAAGCTCGCCCAGCCGAAGCCAGCGTTGAGCTTGGCGCCGCCCATGTAATGCACGTCGTCGGCATAGCGATCGTCGGTCGAGCACAGCGTCACGATCGCCTTCAGGGCCGGCGGCCGGCGCGCGGCGACCTGCAGCCCGTTGAAGCCGCCCCAGGAGATTCCCATCATGCCGACCGCGCCGTTGCACCATGGCTGCGCTGCGAGCCAGGCGATCACCTCCAGTGCATCGTCCTGTTCCTGCAGGCTGTATTCGTCGGTCAGCACACCGTCCGATTCGCCGCTGCCGCGAATATCGACCCGGATGCAGGCATAGCCGCGCGCGGCGAGCCAGGGATGGGTGAGCATGTCGCGCTCATGCGTGCCGTCGCGCTTGCGGTAGGGCAGGTATTCCAGGATTGCGGGCACCGGATGCTGCTCGGCATCGGCCGGCAGCCAGAGCCGGGCGGCCAGCTGCGTGCCGTCCTGCAGCGGGATCACCAGGTTCTCGATTTCGCGGATCAACAAATTTTCGTGCAACGTTTGACGCTCCGGTCCCGGGCGCCGATATCTAACGCATGCCCAGGCTGATCGTCACTGCGACGGCCATCGCGCTCGCTCTCTCAGGAGCGGCCGGGACAGCCTTTGCCCAGGGCGTGGCGCCGGGCGGTCCCATTGGAAACTCGACCGGCATCGGCAGCGGGCTCGGCACGCCCGGCGGCACGGGACCGAGCTGGCCCAACGGCACGCAGCAGCCCACGCTGTCCCCGCCCGGCGGCGGCACCAGCCCCTCGATGGTCGCGCCGCGCGCCATGTCCACCTCGCGGCCCTATCCGCAGCCGCTGGCGCCGTTCGAGGCTTCGCACCACAAGCCCTCGACCGTGCCGCTCAGCCTGCCCGACACGCCGGCACCCAATGTCTCGTTCCTGCGCGGCTGCTGGCGCACCGATGTCTTCCTTTATGCCCAGCATACAGGGCTCACGACCTGGTGCTTCGACGACAAGGGTGCCGGCCATTTCATGTACACACGCACCGACCAGCCGGACTGGTACTGTCACGCCAACGCGGAGGCGACCTACGCCCAAACGACGCTGCATCTGCATGGCAGCAACGTGAGTTGCAGCGACGGCAGCAATCCCGGTGACCTCGACTGCCACCCCAACGGCGAGACCGCCGAATGCAGCGGTGAGGGCAACGGAACGTTGCGTCTTTATCGGGTGCGCTAGCCGAGCTGCTCGTCGAGGAGCTTGAGGGCCTCGGCCGCAAAGGCGCGCATGTTGGCGACGCGATCGGGCGACGCCGTTTCGAGCGTACGCGCGATCTTGCCCTTCGGTCCCACGACCGCGACGCAGGTATGGCCCGCGGCATCGCCATAGCGGTTGCCGGTCGGACCCGCCGCACCGGTTTCGGCAAGACCCCAGGTCGTGCGCAGCCGGCCGCGCACCAGCTCGGCGGCGAGCGTCGCCCAGGGCTCCGACGAGGAGCGGATGTCGCCGCGCTTCTCCTTGGTCGCATCGAGGAAGGCGATGCCGGCGGGGCCGGTATAGACCACGGCGCCGCCCATGAAGTAGGCCGAGGCGCCGGGCACGGCGAGCAGCGAAGCGGAGAGCAGGCCGCCCGACGATGACTCGCTGATGGCGATCGTCTCCTTGCGCGCCTTCAGCTTCTCTCCGACTTTGGTGGCCAGCGGCAAGAGCGAGTCCATGGTCAGTCCTTCTTCCGGTCGGTGAAGATCTTCAGCACCAGCGGCTGCGACTGGCCGATCCAGAGTGCGCGGTCGCGGTGATCCTCGAGATCCTGTCCCGTATTGGGATGGATGAAGACCGTGAGGTCGCCATGGTTCAAGGTCAACCACGAGATCAGCGGTGCGAACTGCTCGTTCTGGAAGTGGAC
>DATJWN010000032.1:0-2489 GCA_035501235.1 Reyranella sp. | reverse complement strand
TCCAACGAAAAAGGCGGCCCGGAGGGCCGCCTTTCCTTGATCCGCTTTGGGAAGCTCAGACCGAGTAGTACATCTTGTACTCGACGGGCGCGGGCTGGTGTTCCCAGGCGTAGACCTCTTCCCACTTGAGTTCCATGTAGGCGTCGATCTGGTCGTCGGTGAACACGCCGCCCTTGGTGAGGAACGTGCGGTCGGCGTCGAGCGCGTTCAGCGCCTCGCGCAGGCTGCCGGCCACGGTCGGCACCTTGCTGAGCTCTTCCGGCGGCAGGTCGTACAGGTTCTTGTCCATCGGGTCGCCCGGATGGATCTTGTTCTGGATGCCGTCGATGCCGGCCATCAGCATCGCCGCGAAGGCGAGGTAGGGGTTGGCCGACGGGTCGGGGAAGCGCACTTCCACGCGCTTACCCTTGGGCGAGGCCGAGTAGGGGATGCGGCACGAGGCCGAGCGGTTGCGGCTCGAGTAGGCCAGCAGCACCGGCGCCTCGAAGCCCGGGATGACGCGCTTGTAGGAGTTGGTGCTGGCGTTGCAGAAGGCGTTGAGCGCCTTGGCGTGCTTGATGACGCCGCCGATGTAGTAGAGCGCCGTCTCGCTGAGGTCGGCGTAGCCCGAGCCGGCGAACAGGGGCTTGTTGTCCTTCCAGATCGACTGGTGGGTGTGCATGCCCGAGCCGTTGTCGCCATAGAGCGGCTTCGGCATGAAGGTCAGCGTCTTGCCGTAGCTGTGGGCGACGTTGTGCAGCGTGTACTTGTACTTCTGCACGTTGTCGGCGGTCTTCACCAGCGTGTCGAAGCGGAAGCCCAGCTCGTTCTGCGCCGGGGCCACTTCGTGGTGATGGATCTCCATGGTGAGGCCCATCTCGCTCGCCACCGACATCATCTCGGCGCGCAGGTCGTTCATCGAATCGACCGGCTGGACCGGGAAGTAGCCGCCCTTGATGCCGGGACGGTGGCCCATGTTGCCGCCTTCGAACTCGGCGCCGGTGTTCCACGGCGATTCCGAGTGGTTGAGCTTGAAGAAGCTGCCCGACATCTGCACGTCAAAGCGCACGTCGTCGAACACGAAGAACTCCAGCTCGGGGCCGAACACGGCGGTGTCGCCCACCCCGGACGACTTGAGGAACGCCTCGGCGCGCTTGGCGGTCGAGCGCGGGCAGCGGGCGTAGAGCTGGCCGGTCGACGGCTCGACGACGTCGCAGTTGACGATCAGCGTGGTCTGCGCGGTGAAGGGATCGAGCACCGCCGTCGAGGGGTCCGGCATCAGGATCATGTCGGACTCGTTGATCGCCTTCCAGCCGGCGATCGAGGAGCCGTCGAACATCACGCCGTCGGTGAACGAATCCTCCTGGGTGGCCGAAGCCATACGCGCCGTGTGCTGCCACTTGCCGCGAGGATCAGTGAAGCGGAAGTCCACGAACTTCACGTCCTTTTCCTTGATCATCGCGAGAACTTGCTTGGCGTCCATTGTCCCTCTCTTGTGGTTGACCCTGCCCCTCCGGGCAATTTCTCATACGGCGGCGTCGCCGCGCTCGCCAGTGCGAATTCTTATCGCGTCGTCGATCCTCGACACGAAGATCTTGCCGTCGCCGATGCGTCCGGTATGGGCCGAGGCGCGGATCGCCTCGACGGCCTTCTCGACCAGCTCGTCCTCGATGATCAGCTCGAGCTTCACCTTGGGCAGGAAGTCGACGACGTACTCGGCGCCGCGATAGAGCTCGGTGTGACCCTTCTGCCGGCCGAAGCCCTTGGCCTCCAGCACGGTGATGCCTTTGAGGCCGATCTGATTGAGCGCGTCTTTGACCTCGTCGAGTTTGAAGGGCTTGATGATCGCTTCAATCTTCTTCATTTCCTTGGGCCTACTCCGCGCGCCAGCACCGGCGCCGCCCCTCCGGCGGCCCGGGCGCGCCTCAAGGAAGCAGGTTTCATGCCAGGTATTTCCACAGGCTTGCGCACGGAAATACGCATTGGCGCTGTATGGTTCATGAGCTGAATGTCTGAGGAATAGGCGGAAAAGTGCCCAAGAAATCACCAGAATCGATGCGACCCCACAAGCCGGCGAATTCCCTGATGTCGAGCCTTGGCACGACGGTGTTCGAGGTCATGTCGGCGCTGGCGCGCCAGCACCAGTCGGTGAACCTCGGCCAGGGCTTTCCGGACGACAAGGGACCGGAGGAGGTGCGGCAGGCGGCGTCCGAGTATCTGATGAATGGGCACAACCAGTATCCGCCGATGATGGGCATTCCCGAACTGCGCCAGGCCGTCGCCGAGCACGCCAGGCGCTTCCAGGGACTCGACATCGACTGGCAGAGCGAGGTGCTGGTCACGTCGGGCGCCACCGAGGCGTTGGGGGACTGCCTGTTCGGCCTGATCGAGCCCGGCGACGAAGTGGTGCTGATCGAGCCGCTGTACGATTCCTATCTGCCGATCGTGCGTCGAGCGGGCGGCGTGCCGAGGCTGGTGCGGCTGGAGCCGCCGACCTGGCGGCTGCCGCG
>DATJWN010000031.1:0-8774 GCA_035501235.1 Reyranella sp. | reverse complement strand
AGTCTGGACGACTATGTCGGCCTGCACGACCGGCTGCACCGGAAGTTTCCGGACGCGAAGCTGCAACTCGAGCCCGCGGGCGTCGGCGCCTGCGCCGACGATTTCCTGCGCGACGTCCGAAAGGCGGCGACCGACCGCGGCGCCGGCCTGCAGCTCCATCTGCTGGAGACCGCCTACTCAAAGCAGTATTCGCTGAAGCGCTTCGGCAAGACGACCGTGCAGCGCCTCGCCGACTCGGGATTCCTCTGTTCCGATGTGAGTTGCGCCCATTGCGTCTGGCTGACGGAGAGGGACATCGGGATCATGCGCGAAACGGGCGCGATGGTCGTGCACAATCCGAGCTCCAACATGCGTCTGCGCAGCGGGCTCGCGCCGATCCGGGCCATGGCCGAGGCGGAGGTGCACATCGCGTTGGGCACCGACAATCTCACGCTCAACGACGACGAGGACATTCTCCAGGAAACGAGGTTGGCTCAGATATTGCAATCTCCACCGGGAATTGGGGAAAAGCCCATTCCGGCCGGGACGGCCTTGCAATGGGCGACCGAGGGAGGAGCCAAGGTTTTGGGCATCGAAGGGTTGGGCTCGCTCGGGCCGGGCAGCCCCGCGGACCTGGTCATGGTTCACAGCCGGTCGTTCGATCGCGCGGTGTTCGAGCATGGGCACGACATCGCGGCGAGCGTGATCCACTGGGTGCGTCAGCCGGATATCGATCAGGTGCTGGTGGGCGGACAGGTCATGGTGCGTGACGGCCGATACGTCCTCCGGAATCGCGAGGAGATCGAGAGCAAGGCCCATGAAGGCGAGCGCCAATGGAGGCTGACGCCGGCTACCCGGCTGCTCAGATCGCAGATCGTCGAGAGATATGCATCGCAGGATTTCGGAGGCCAGCCTTTCTATCGGCTGAACGCACGGTTGGAATAGGCAAGTGGGAGGGAACGGCAATGAGATCGAATAAAGTCAAAATCCTCGCGGCGGCCGCCCTGGCCGTCGTTGCTTTTGGCGTGAGTGGCGTTCTGAAGCCGGTGTCGGCCGGCACGCTCGACGACATCAAGAAGCGGGGAAAGGTCGTCGTCGGCACCGAGGCTGCCTACTATCCGTTCGAGTTCATCGAGAACGGCAAGATCGTCGGCTACGACGAGGATGTGCTCAACGCCATCATCAAGAGCTGGGGCTACAAGATGGAGCAGCTCGACCTGCCCTTCGCCGGCATCCTGCCGGGCCTGCTGCAGAAGAAGTTCGACTTCGTGGCGACCGCACTTCTGGTCAATCCCGAGCGCGCCAAGCGCTATGCCTTCACCATGCCGGTTGCGCAGACCAAGGTCGGCTTCCTGAAGCGCAAGGGCGATCCCAAGGTGAAGAGCGCCGACGATCTCAGCGGATTGACGATCGCGTCGGGAACGCCGCCGGCCGGCCCGACGGTCATCTTCATGCACTACAACGACGACCTGAAGGCCAAGGGCAAGGGGGCGAAGGAACAGAAGATGTTCTCGAGCTCCGGCGACACCATTCTGGCGCTCGCCAACGGACAGGTCGATGCCCTGGTCGACAGCACGCCCGTCATGCTGGGCGCGATGAAGAAATATCCGGGCAAGTTCGAGGTCGTCGGCACGTTCGGCGAGCCGTTCTGGGTCGGCTGGGTGACGCGGCCCGAGGACCTCGACCTGCGCGATGCGATCAACGTCGAGATCCGCAAGCTGCGCGACAGCGGCGAACTTGGCGTCCTTCAGAAGAAGTGGTTCGGCGAGGCCATGACGATCCCCGATTCGGGCTACCTGCCGCCGGACGCGATCAAGTAGGGCGCCCGGCGTCCGAATGACCCTGGAATGGCGGTACGTTGAGCATGCGCTGCCTTTCCTGCTGGAAGGCACGCTCATCACCATCGCGGCGTCCCTGCTGGCCGTCGCTCTGGGATTGATCGTCGGCATCTTCGTGATGCTGGGGCGCCAATCGAGGTTCAAGGCGCTGAGGGGCTTCGTCGCGGCCTATATCAGCATCGTCCGCGGCACGCCGCTCTTCATCCAGATCCTGATCGTCTACTACGCGCTGCCCGGGCTCGGCCTCGACATCCCCCGCTTCGAATCGGGCGTGATCGCGCTCAGCCTCAACAGCGGCGCCTATATCTCCGAGATGATCCGGGGCGGCCTGATGGCGATCCCCAAGGGCCAGCTCGATGCCGCGAAGGCGTTCGGCATGAGGAGCAGCCTGATCTGGCGCCGCATCACCTTGCCGCAAGTGCTGGTCCTCATCCTGCCGCCGCTGACCATCGAGTTCACGGGCCTCCTGAAGGCCTCGGCCCTGCTGTCCGTCATCGGGCTGGTCGAGCTGACGCGGCGGGCGCAGGAGGTGATCGGCGAGACGCTGCGGTCGCCGGAAGTGTGGCTCACCACGGCCGCGCTCTACTTCGTCATGTGCTTCGCCCTGGGCACGGTCACGCGGCGCCTGGAAAAGGCGGCCGCGGCGTACCGGCTATGACCTTCAGTTTCTCCATCATCGCCGAGGCCTGGCCCACGTTCATGGCCGGACTGCTCACGACGGCGGTCTTCTGCTCCGTCAGCAGCGTGCTTGGCCTCGGCCTTGCCGTGCCGATCGCGCTGGCTCAGCTCTCGCGATCGTTCGCTTGGCGCTTGCCGGCCAAGGTCATCGTCGAGATCGTGCGGGACACGCCCTTTCTCGTGCAGGTGTTCGTCATCTACTTCGTCCTGCCCGCGGCCGGCCTGCCGGTGTCGTCGACAGCCGCCGGCATTCTCGCGCTGACGATCCACGGCGCCGTCTATTTCTCGGAATCGATCCGCGGTGCCATCCTGTCGGTGCCGAAGGGGCAGGTGGATGCCGCGCGTGCGACCGGCATGTCGTATCCGCTCACCCTGCGCCGGGTCGTGTTTCCCCAGATGATGGGCTACGTGCTGCCGTCGATCGGCAATCAGCTCGTGGGCTTGATCAAGGACTCCGCCGTGCTGTCGATCATCTCGGTGCCCGAGCTCTCGATGGCGTTCAACACCGTGCTGGGCACGACGTTCGCCGCGCCCGAGTCCTTCGTGACGGTGGCGGTGCTGTACTGGCTGCTGACCTCGGCGGTGACGCTGGTGATGTCGCGACTGGAGCGGATGACTCCGACCCACCGTTCGACGCAGGAGCTGACCTCGCTGATCGCGGGGACCGATCGATGAGCAAGTCGATCATCCGCGTCCGGAACCTGCACAAATGGTTCGGCGAGGCGCACGTCCTGAAGGGCATCGACCTCGAGGTCAAGGCGGGCGAGAAGGTCTGCATCATGGGGCCGAGCGGGTCGGGCAAGAGCACGCTGCTGCGCTGCCTCAATTTTCTCGAGGAGCCTTCGGAAGGCATGGTGTTCCTCGACGACCAGCCCGTCGGCTTCGTCGAGGATGCCAAGGGGGAGCGGCGGCGGGACGGCGAGGCGAACATCAACCGCCTGCGCGCGCGCATGGGCATGGTCTTCCAGAGCTTCAATCTGTGGACGCACATGACGGCGGCGGCGAACATCGTCGAGGCGCCGATCCACGTGAACGGCCTCAGCCGCCGGGAAGCGGACGAAAAGGCCCTGAATCTGCTGAAGCTCGTCGGCCTGGAAGACAAGAGGGACGCCTATCCGGCCAAGCTCTCGGGCGGCCAGCAGCAGCGCATCGCCATTGCCCGCGCGCTCGCCATGGATCCGGAGATCATGCTGTTCGACGAGCCGACCTCGGCGCTCGATCCGGAGCTGGTGGGCGAGGTCCTCACCGTGATGTCCGAGCTGGCGCGCGGCGGCATGACCATGATCGTCGTTACCCATGACATGGGCTTTGCCAGTGCCGTCGCGGATCGCATCGTCTTCATGGATCACGGCCAGATCGTGGAAGAAGCGCCGCCGGCCGTCTTTTTCCAGCAGCCGAAGAATGAACGCACGATCCAGTTCCTGGCCAAGATGAAGGGCCGCCCGTTCTGAAGTGACCCGGTCGGGCTTTTGTGGAACGATGAGGACACAAGCAACGTTGGAGGCATGATGCCTCGCACCCTCGGAATCATCACCATCGGCCAGGCGCCGCGCGACGACATCGCGAATCTGTTCGCCCGGCACGCACCGGCCGGGACCAAGGTCGTGCTGCGCGGCGCGCTCGATGGCTTGAGCGATGCCGAGGTCGACAGGCTCACGCCCGGAAGCGGCGCCGACACGCTCTACTCTCGTCTGCGCGGCGGGCGCGATGTGAAGATTTCCAAGAAGGCCGTGATCGCCCGCTCGCCGGAGACCATCGCGAAGCTGCGCGACGATGGCTGCGATGCCATCGTCTATGCCTGCACCGGCGACTTCCCGCCGATGCAGGGCGATGAAGGCATCCTGTTCCCCTCGCGCGTGCTGAACGGCCTTGCCGCGGGCCTGCTGCCGCGCGGCCGGCTGGGGCTCCTGATCCCGCTCGCCGAGCAGGCCGAGAAACTCTCGGCCAAATGGGCGCGGCCGGGCCTCGAGGTCGTGGCCGAGGCCCTGGCGCCCAGTGCCGATGCGCGCGAGGCCGACGCTGCGGCGCGGCGGCTGGCGGCGAAGAAGCCCGATCTCGTGGCGATGGACTGCATGAGCTACACGCCCGCGACCAAGGAGCAGGTGAAACCAGGGCTGGGCGTGCCGGCGCTGCTCGCCATCACCGCGACCGGCCGCGTGCTGCGCGAGATGCTCGAATGAGGACGCCCTCGTGAAAACGCAGTGCTGCATCGTGGGTGGCGGCCCGGCCGGCATGATGCTGGGCTTCCTGCTGGCGCGCGCCGGCGTCGAGGTCGTGGTGCTGGAGAAGCACGGCGATTTCCTGCGCGACTTCCGCGGCGACACCGTCCATCCCTCGACATTGAACGTGATGCACGAGCTCGGCCTGCTCGACGAGTTCCTGAAGCTGCCGCATCACCGCATCGCGAAGTTCACGGGTCAGTTCGGCAGCACGGCGTTGCCGATCGCCGATCTCACGCATCTCAAGGTGCCGGCGCCCTTCATCGCCATGATGCCGCAATGGGACTTCCTCGATTTCCTGGCGGCCCACGGCAAGAAGTATCCGGCCTTCAAGCTCCTGATGCATTCCGAAGCGCATGACGTGATCGAGGAGGGCGGCCGTGTGGTCGGCGTGCACGCCACCGTGAACGGTGCCGCCGAGGACATCCGAGCCGATCTCGTGGTCGGCGCCGACGGCCGCCATTCGACGGTGCGCGAGCGGCTGCGCATTCCCGTGCACGACATCGGCGCACCCATGGACGTGCTGTGGTTCTGCCTCGCCCACAGGGAAGGCGACCCGCCCGAGCTGCTGGGCCGCTTCGATACGGGCAGCATCCTGGTGATGATCGATCGCGGCGACTATTGGCAGTGCGCCTATGTCATTCCCAAGGGCTCGGCCGACAAGGTGCGTGCCGAGGGCATCGAGAAGGTGCGCGCCACCATCGCCCGCCTGATGCCGGCCTTCGCCGATCGCGTGGGCGAGCTCGCCACCATGGACGACCTCAAGCTGCTCACCGTCGGCGTCGACCGGCTGGAGCGCTGGTGGAAGCCCGGCGTGCTCTGCATCGGCGATTGCGCGCACACCATGTCGCCGATCGGTGGCGTCGGCATCAACCTCGCCGTCCAGGACGCTGTCGCCGCCTCGAACATCCTCGCCGCACCCTTGCGCGCCGGCACGTTGAAGGATTCCGACCTGGCCGCCGTGCAGTCGCGCCGCTTCTATCCGACACGCGCGACGCAGGGCCTGCAGGTCTTCCTGCAGAACCGGATCATCGCCCGCGCTCTCTCGGGCGGGGAGCTCAAGGTGCCGCTGTTCCTGCGGCTCTTCCGCTGGTTCCCCCTGATGCGCCGCTTCCCGGCGCGCTTCATGGCGCTCGGCTTCCAGCCCGAACACGTGCAGACGACGCCGGCGGCCTAGACCGGCCTTTTCTCTTTTTGTTGATTATCAAGCCCTTAGCGAGGGGGAGTGGTGAGACTCTGAGACTCGCGGCCAAAAGCCTTATGCCATCGGTATCGGACCGGTCTCACGCGGGTGAGACTCTAGCCGGCGACGGCTGAGACCAGCAGGAAGTAGGGCCGGCGGCCCTCGACCTTCCATTCGGGGTGGGCCGCGATCTCGGCACGCGTCGGGCCCCATTCCTCGACATGGCCGACGGTGAATCCAGACTCGATCAGCAGGTTGAGATAGGTCGCGAGCGTGCGGTGCTGTTTCACCACGCCCTTGGCCAGCCAATCCGTGCTGCGCGGGCCTTCGTCGAGATAGTCGGGGCCCGTCTCGGTGTAGAGCGGATGCTCGGCGGAGAAGACGAAGCGGCCGCCGGGCACGAGTGCCTCATGAACCTGCGCGAACAGCGCCGCCAGATGCTCGAGGTAGTGCAATGTGAGCGAACTGAACGCGACGTCGAAGGCGGCGGCCGGCAAGGTCAGCCGGTCAAGATCGGCTTCGCGGTATCTGATGGCGGCATCCGTCGTCATCTCCCGGGCGCGGGCGAGCATCTTCTGCGAGACGTCGAGGCCCAGGACCTCGGCGGCGCCCGCTTCGCGCGCGTAGCGGCAGAACCAGCCGAAGCCGCAGCCCAAATCGACGACTTTGCGGCCCGCGAGGTCGGGCAGCATGGCGCGCAACGTCGGCCATTCGGGCGCGCCGCCCAGCCCCTCGCGCGAGCGCAGGAGCTGGCTGTAGCCAGCAAAGAACGTCGGATCGTCGTAGACGTTCTGCGTCACGTCACTTTGGCGGCGGCGCGGGCCTGGCGGATCGCCAGCGCCAGCGCCGCGCCCAGGTCGGTGAGCAGCTTGGCGCCGACCTCGTCGTTGAACTTGCCGTCGACGAACTTGGTGTGCGCGGCGCCGATCATGACCTCCGGCTTGTTGATCACCCGGCCGTCGAGAAACACCATCATCTGGCGCAGGTGATACTGCGAGCGCGCCGTGCCGAGCGGGCCGCCCGCGGCGCCGAACATCGCGATCGGCTTGCCGGCGAAGGGCTGCGGCGTGAAGCGCGACAGCCAGTCGATGGCATTCTTCAGCACGCCCGAGACCGAGTAATTGTACTCCGGCGACGCGAACACGACGCCGTCGGCCGCCAGCACCTGCTGCTGGGCCGCCTGGATCTGCGCGGGGAAGCCCTTGGCCTGGATGTCGGCGTCGTAGAGCGGCCAGTCGCCGATTTCGATCGTCGAAAGCGACACGCCCGCCGGCAGCCGCTCGGCGAACACCTGCAGCGCCATGCGATTGTACGACGCCTTGCGCAGGCTGCCGCAGAAGGCGGCGAGTTTGATGGTTGGCTCGGACATTGCCTTTGCTCCCCGGAGTAACTGACGGCTACATAGCAAACCATGGCCCTGCGTGACATCAGTCTGGATGACATCGAATCGCTGGCCGTCGGCGCCTGGGTGCTGGGCACCGGCGGCGGCGGCAGCCCCTATCTCGGCCTCCTGAACATGCGCGCCCTCTACAAGGAGGGTCTGCGCGTGCAGCTCATGCCGGCGTCCGAGCTTGCCGACGACGACTGGGTCGGCGCTGTGTCGAATATGGGTGCACCCCTGGTGGGCCAGGAGCGGCTGACCGACAGCCGCACCATCGCCCGGGCCGTGGCGCT
This sequence comes from Reyranella sp., assembly GCA_035501235.1. Classification (GTDB taxonomy): domain Bacteria; phylum Pseudomonadota; class Alphaproteobacteria; order Reyranellales; family Reyranellaceae; genus Reyranella. The sequence continues at coordinate 1,203 of DATJWN010000031.1, read as the reverse complement.
GATGGAAGATCACATCGGCGTGCGCTTCCGGGGGATCATGTCCCTCGAGATAGGCGGCGGCAATTCCATCCAGCCGTTGATGGCGGCGGCGCACCTGAAACGCCCGGTCATCGATTCGGACATGATGGGCCGCGCCTATCCCGAAGCGCAGATGACCTCGGTCGCCGTCGGCGATCTCCAGCCGTACCCGCTCACCACCGTCGACGTGCGTGGCCTTGAATCCGTCGTCGAGAAGGTGCCGACCTGGAAGTGGATGGAGCGGGTGAGCCGCAAGATCTGCGTCGAGTACGGCTCGATCGCCTCGACCTGCAAGGCGCCGCGTACCGGCGCCGAAGTCAAGAAGTGGGGCATCCACGGCACCACGACCAAGGCGATCAAGATCGGCCAGGCCGTGCGCGAGGCGCAGCGCACTCACCAGGATCCGGTGGCCGCCATTCTTTCGGTCGAGCCCGGCAAAGTGCTGTTCAAGGGCAAGGTGCAGGACGTCGAACGGCGGGCGACCGAAGGCTTCTTGCGCGGCCGCACGCGCTTCGACGGCATGGAGGAGTGGAAGGGTTCGGCCCTCGAGCTCAATTTCCAGAACGAGTGGATCGTGGCCTGGCTGGACGGCAAGCCGATCGCCATGTCGCCCGACCTGATCTGCGTGCTCGACTCGGTGGCGGGCGAGGCGGTCGGCACCGAGACGATCCGCTACGGCCAACGCGTCACCGTGATCGCGCTGCCGCCGCCGCCGGTGTTCCTCTCCGCCAAGGGGCTGCAGCATGTCGGTCCCCGCGCGTTCGGTTACGACATCGAGTTCAAGAGCGTGTTCGCGTGAAACGCGAGCTGTCGATCGACGACATCGAATCGCTGGCCGTCGGCGCCTGGATCCTGGGCACCGGCGGCGGCGGCAATCCTTACCTGCCACTGCTCAACATGCGCGCCCTCTACAAGGAGGGCCATCGCGTGCAGCTCATGGATCCGGCCGATCTTGCCGACGACGACCTGGTCGGCATGGCGGGCGGCATGGGTGCCCCGCTGGTCGGCCAGGAGCGGCTGACCGACAGCGGCGCGCTGGCGCGTGCCGTGGCGCTGATGGAAAAGCATCTCGGTCGCTCCTTTTCGGCCCTGATGAGCGTGGAGATCGGCGGCGGCAACGGAGTGCGGCCCCTGGCAGCGGGTGCGCTCCTCAAGCGCCCCATTGTCGATGCCGATCCGATGGGC
>DATJWN010000030.1:0-4998 GCA_035501235.1 Reyranella sp. | reverse complement strand
ACCCTGGCCGCGCCGCCGGCGCCCGCCGTTTGGCTCGCGATCGCGGGCCTCGCACTGCTGTCGACGGCGCTGGCCTATGTCCTCTACTTCCGCATCCTAGCGGCGGCCGGCGCGACCAATCTGCTGCTCGTCACATTTCTGATACCCGTGACCTCGATCCTGCTGGGCGCAGCGTTCCTCGGCGAGCGACTGGAGTTCCGGCACTTCGCCGGCATGGGACTGATCGGCATCGGCCTCGCCATCATCGACGGCCGGATCGCGCAGACGTTCAAGACGGCGGCAGGAACCGCGAAATAGCGGCCTGCGGGCACAATTGCGCCCTTCCGGACGGCTTGTTAGGGTGCCCCCGAACCCGCCAAATCGAGCCGAAAGAGTAGTTCCATGGCCGCCAAGAAAACCGCCACGTTCACCGACAACGAGACCGGCAAATCCTACGAATATCCGATCATTCACGGCACGATCGGCCCCCGCCTGGTCGACATCCGCAAGCTCTACGGCGATTCGGGCATGTTCACCTACGATCCCGGCTTCACCTCGACCGGCTCGTGCGGCTCCAAGATCACCTACATCGACGGCGACGAGGGCGTACTGCTCTATCGTGGCTACAACATAGCCGAGCTCGCCGAGCAGAGCGACTTCATGGAGTGCTGCTACCTCCTGATGAACGGCGAGCTGCCGACCAAGGCGCAGAAGGAGAAGTTCGTCCACGACATCTCCATGCACACCATGGTGCACGAGCAGATCAGCACCTTCTATCGCGGCTTCCGGCGCGACGCGCATCCGATGGCGGTGTGCTGCGGCGTGGTCGGCGCGCTCTCGGCCTTCTATCACGACTCGCTCGACATCAACGATCCGTACCAGCGCATGGTCGCCTCGTATCGCCTGATCGCCAAGATGCCGACCATCGCCGCCATGGCCTATAAGTACTCGGTCGGCCAGCCGTTCGTTTACCCGCGCAACGACCTGTCCTACGCCGGCAACTTCCTGCGCATGATGTTCTCGGTCCCGGCCGAGGAGTACGAGGTCAATCCGGTCCTCGAGAAGGCCGTCGACCGCATCCTGATGCTGCACGCCGACCACGAGCAGAACGCCTCGACCTCCACCGTGCGCTTGGCCGGCTCCTCGGGGGCCAACCCGTTCGCCTGCATCGCCGCCGGCATCGCCTCGCTCTGGGGCCCCAGCCACGGCGGCGCCAACGAAGCCGTCATCAACATGCTGCAGGAGATCGGCGGCAAGCAGAACATCCCGGGCTTCCTCTCCCGCGTGAAGGACAAGCAGGACCACACCCGCCTGATGGGCTTCGGCCACCGCGTCTACAAGAACTACGACCCGCGCGCCAAGGTCATGCGGCAGGCCTGCCACGAGGTGCTGACCTCGCTCGGCATCAACCACGATCCGTTGCTCGAATTGGCGATGGAGATGGAACAAATCGCGCTGAAGGACGATTACTTCGTCTCGAAGAAGCTCTATCCCAACGTCGACTTCTACTCGGGCATCATTTTCCGGGCGATCGGCATCCCGACCTCGATGTTCACCGTCCTGTTCGCCGTGGCGCGGACCGTCGGCTGGATCTCGCAGTGGAACGAGATGATCGAGGATCCCGACCAGAAGATCGGCCGGCCGCGCCAGCTCTACAGCGGCCAGACCGAGCGTCCGTACAAGCCCCTGCATCTCAGGGGCTGATCGGCTCCCCGCAAGAGGGGGTCATCGGGAGGAAGGCGGCAAGACATGGCGAGATCGTCATCGTCACGAGGATCGTACCGGGCAGCGGCCTGGGCGGTCGACCAGAAGCCCCGGCCGATGCCGCGCGTGGTACGGCTGGGACGGCCGGCGAACGACAATGCCCGTCGCACGAGCCTCCAGGCCCGCCTGTTCGTGGTCGCTCTGGCGACCGCGCTCGTGATGGTGGCGCTGTACGACTGGCGGCTGCTTTAGCCGCCGACGCGGGCTACTTCCTCTCGCGCGGAAAGCAGGCTGCGCCTACTTTCGCTCTATCAGCTCGATCTTGTAGCCGTCCGGATCTTCCACGAAGGCGATCACGGTCGTGCCATGCTGCACGGGACCGGCCGGACGGGTGACCTTGCCGCCCGCCTTCTTGACCTCCTCGCACATGCCATAGACGTCGGGCACGCCAACCGCCAGATGGCCGAACCCCGTGCCGATCTCGTAGGGCTTCTCCTGATCCCAGTTGTAGGTGAGCTCGACGGCGCAGTGCTCGCTCTCGTCGCCATAGCCCACGAACGCCAGCGTGTACTTGCCGGCCGGAACCTCGCGCTTGCGCAGCATCTTCATGCCCATCGGCCCGGTGTAGAAGGCCAGCGATTTGTCGAGATCCTTCACGCGGATCATCGTGTGCAGCATGCGGAAATTGGCGGACATGATCGTCTCTCCCTGCGCGCGTTCCTAGCGGTCGCGGATCATCGCGGCGAACGTCGCCTCGGCCGCCACCTTGCCCTCGACGATCGCCTTGCCCGAAAACTTCCAGACGTTGGCGCGGCTCTGGACCTTCTCGACATGCAGCTCGAGTCGGTCGCCGGGCAGCACCGGGCGGCGGAAGCGCACGCCGTCGATCGACATGAAATAGACCAGCTTGCCCTCGGACTCCGCTCCGAAGGTCGCCACCACCAGCACGGCGGCGGTCTGAGCCATCGCCTCCACGATCAGGACGCCCGGCATCACCGGCTCGGACGGGAAATGGCCCTGGAAGAAAGGCTCGTTGATGCTGACGTTCTTGATCCCGACGGCGCTCTTGTCGAGCACCATCTCGGTCACCTTGTCGACCATCAGCATCGGGTAGCGATGCGGGATCATCTGCAGGATGCGCTTGATGTCGACGGCGGTGGCTGTCGACGTCGCCACGCTGGTCTTGTCGGTCTGCATGTTCATGAGGGGCAAACCTCGTTCAGAAGCGCGTGCCGAAGCTGAAGTGGAAGTTCTGGATCTTGTCGTAATACTCGTAGACCACGGGAATGGCGTAGTCCACGCGGATCGGGCCGAACGGCGACACCCATTGCACGCCGATGCCAGGCGACACCCGCATCAGCTGGTCGTCCTGGATGCTGACGCCGTAGATCGAGTTGGTCGCGCCCCACAGCGAGCCCACGTCGATGAAGGCCTTGCCGACCAGGTTGATCTCGCGCGGCAGGCCCAGCGGAAAGCTCAGTTCCGCCGTGCCGGTGTAATAGTAGGAGCCGCCCAGCGCGTCGGTCGTGTTGGCGTCGCGCGGGCCGATGCCGCCGACGGCGAAACCGCGCAGGCTGTCGCCGCCGATGAAGAAGGCATTGGTGAGCCTGAGCACGCTGTTGTTGAAGGTCTGGATCACGCCGGCCGAGCCGCCAACCGAGGCGATGATGTCGTCGCTGAAGATGCTGTGATAGTACACGGCATCGCCGGTGACCCGGACATAGTAGTTGTCGCCACCGAGGCCCGCGACCGCAACGCTGTTGCGGAGCAGGAAGCCCTTGGTCGGGTTGAGCCGCTGGTCGCGCGTATCCCAGGCCAGTGTCTCGGAGATCTCCGACGTCACCGACGAGCCGGCCTGCGACTGGATGATCTGCGAAGCCCAGGGCAGAACGTCCTCGATGGTCGTCTCGCGCAGCGTATAGCGGACCGTCTGGCGCAGATGCTCCGTATAGGCCCAGCCGGCGCGCAGCGCGAAGCCGATGCTCTCGTCGTTGTAGCTCGCGATGGCCTGGCGGTTGTTGGTCGTGCGGAAAAGATCGAAGCCCGCCGCCAGCGGCATGTCGAGGAAGTACGGCTCGGTGAAGCTGAGATCGATCAAGGTGCTCAACGTGCCGAGCGACAGGCCGACCCGCAGGTCCTGGCCCTTGCCGAGCAGGTTGCGCTCTCGCAGCGAGATGTCGCCCAGGATACCGCCGGTCGACGAGTAACCGGCACCGAAGGAGATTTCGCCGGTACTCTGCTCCGTGACCGTGACCTGCAGGTTGGTCTTGTCGGGCGAGGAACCCGGCGCCGCCGAGATATCGACCTTTTCGAAGAAGCCGAGATTGCGCAGGCGCTCCTGGCTGCGGCGGACCTTGGCCGTCGAGAAGGCGTCGCCCTCGGCCAGTCGGAACTCGCGGCGGATCACCTTGTCCAGGGTGCGCGTATTGCCCTGGATGTCGATGCGTTCGACATAGACACGCGGGCCTTCCTGGATGTCGAAGGTGATGTCGATGGTGAGGTTGTCCTTGTTGCGCCGGATGTTCGGGCGCACGTCGACGAAGGCGTAGCCCAGCGTGCCCACGGCATCCTGGATCGCCGTCACGGTCTTCTCGACCTCGTCGGCGTCGTACCACTCGCCCTCGCTCATCGTCAGGTAGCTCTTGAGCGTGTCGGGATCGAGGCCCTGGAAGCGGGTCGAGATGTCGACCTTGCCGAACTTGTAACGCTCGCCCTCGTTGATGGTGAAGGTGAGGAAGAAGCCGTCACGGTCCGGCGACAGCTCGGCCACCGCCGATTCGACGCGGAAGTCGGCGTAGCCCTCGGAGAGATAGAACTTGCGCAGCAGCTCGCGGTCGAGATTGACGCGGTCGGGATCGAAGCGATCGTCCGCGGACAGGAAGCGCCACCAGGCGCTTTCGACGGTGCGGATCTTGCCGCGCAGCGTGCCGTCGCCGAAATGCTCGTTGCCGACGAAGCTGATGCGCTTGATGCCGGTCACGTCGCCTTCGTTGATCTCGAAAACGAGATCGACGCGGCCCTGCTCGAGACGGATGATCTTGGGCTCGACGACGGCGTTGTAGCGCCCGCCGCGGCGGTAGATCGACAGGATACGCTCGACGTCGGCCTGCACGCGAGCGCGCGTGAAGACCTGCCGGGCCTTGGACTGCACCTCGTCCCGCAGCTTGTCGTCGTCGATCTTGCGGTTGCCCTCGAATGCCACGCGGTTGAGAATCGGGTTCTCCGTCACGCGCACGACCATGGTCGAGCCCTGCATGTCGATCACGACATCGGAGAACAGGCCGGTAGCGAACAGAGCCTTCAGCGAGCGGTCGG
>DATJWN010000029.1:0-15423 GCA_035501235.1 Reyranella sp. | reverse complement strand
TGTCGCAGCCGATCTACCGCGATGCGCTGCTGATCGGGAAGTTCCTGGCCGGGCTGACCACGCTTGCGGTGTCGCTGCTGGCGCTGTGGCTGATCGTGTTCGGCGCCGGCCTCCTGCTGCTCGGCCTGCCGCCGCGCGGTGTCGAGGTGGCACGTGCGCTGGGCTTCCTGCTGGTGGCGGTCGCCTATGGCGGCGTGTGGCTCGCGATCTCGATGCTTTTCTCGGTGATCTTCCGCTCGACCGCGACGTCGGCGCTCTGCGCGCTCGGGATGTGGCTGTTCTTCTTCATCCTGTGGCCGCTGATCGCCAACGCCATCACCATCGGCTTCGCGCCGACGGAGATCAGGAGCCTCGACCAGCTGGTGTCGCTGCAGGAGTTCGGCCTGGCGCTGCAGCGCCTGTCGCCCGGAACGCTGTTCAGCGAGGCGGTGCTGGGGCTGCTCAACCCCGAGACCCGCAGCCTGGGCGTCATGCTGCCGAGCCAGATGCGGGGCGCCATTCCCGGCGCGCCGCTGCCTCTGGACCAGAGCCTGCTCTTGATCTGGCCGCAGGTTACCGGTCTGATTGCGGGCATGATCGTGGTGTTCGCCGCCGCCTACGTCATCTTCCAGCGCGAGGAAGTGCGCGCCTGAAAGACTGGACAATCACCGCCGCGCTCAACAACGCGCGTTGGTGCAATGCCGTGTGCTTTGCCCACGGCACGGTGGGGCGGTTTTTGGTCCACACCTGGGTCAATGCCGAGCCCGTGCCGCGCTTCTATCCCAACGTGGTGTCGCTCACGACCGGCGAGAGCGACATCGACGAGCAGCGCCAGATCGTGAGCATGCTGCTCCGGTCCAACCTGCCCGGACGCTGGGCAGTGAAGGACAGCTTCAAGACGCTCGACATAGCGCGGCTGGGCTTCGAGGTGCTGCTCGAGGCCAACTGGATCCGCAAGATGCCGGCCAAGGCTCCTGCGACGGGAGCACCGCCGCGCAGCAGCGCCATGGTCTCGGGCCTTTCCTGGGAGCGGGCAAAAACGGGCGGCGAGGCATTTCCGGCCTCGCTGTTCAGCGACGACAATTTCGCGATGTTTTCTGGCCGCCGCGGCGGCGACGTCGTGGCTGGCGCCACGCTCTATCGGTCCGACGGCGTGGTCGGCATCTCCAACGTCTCGGCCGATGTCGATGACGCACCCGGCGTGTGGCGCGATCTTTCCATTCTCGCCGCCTCGACGTTCCCGAACCTGCCCGTCGTCGGCTACGAATCGGGTGACGAGCTGGCGGCCGCGCGCAAGGCCGCCTTCGAAGTCGGCGACCCGCTCAGGGTATGGGTCAAATCGCGGGACTGAACCCGCAGGCCTTCAGCGCCTCCAGCATGTGCGCAGGCGGCGGTGCCTCGACTTTGATCGGCGGCTTGTTCTTGCTGAGCGGCAGGACGATCGCCCGCGCGTGAAGATGAAGCTGCCGCCCGGGCATGGCGTTGCCGTAGAGCCGGTCGGCGATCACCGGGCAGCCCGCATGGGCGCAGTGGACGCGAATTTGATGCGTCCGCCCGGTCTCGGGCTTCAGTTCCAGCCAGCTCACGCCCGGCGCACGGCCCAGTACCTTGTAGCGCGTGACGGCGGTCTGGCCCTTGTCCGAGACCTTCACCGACCAGCCGTTCCGGGTGTTCACCTTGAGCAGCGGTTGGTCGAACACGCCTTCATCGCCCGGCGGCGCGCCTTCCACGACGGCCCAGTAGGTCTTCTCGGTGTCGCGGCTCTGGAAGATCCGCCCGAGCTTGCTCAGCGCCTTCGGATGCCGGCCGAGCACCAGCACGCCCGACGTATCGGCATCGAGCCGATGGGCGAGCGCCGGCGGCCGGGGCAGGCCGTAGCGCAGCGCATCGAAGCACTCTTCGAGGTTCGGTGCGCCGCTGGGACCCGCGTGGACGGCGAGGCCGGCCGGCTTGTCGATCACCAGGATCAGCCCGTCGCGATGCAGCACACGGGCCTGGATCTCCTCGGCGCTGAGCGGCGGTGGCCGCCGCCTTACAGGTCCGGCCATCGGTCGAGCCAAGGCTCGCTCGCCTCGTAAAGCGCGGCCGCGCGCAGGATCGAGGCCTCGTCGCGGAAGCGGCCGACGATCTGCAGGCCGATCGGCAGTCCCGCACTGTCGAAGCCATTGCACACGGTGATCGCAGGATGGCCGGTGATGTTGAACGGCATCGTGTAGGGGAACCAGTTGCGCCTGAGCTCGCCCGCCTCGATGCCGTCGATCCGGATCGGCTCGAACAGGTCCTGGTCGATCGGCAGCGCGGTGCGCGAGAGGGTGGGCGTCACGAGATAGTCGGCCGTCTCGAACCAGCGCTGCACGAGGCGGAAGAGATCGGTGCGCTGGAACATGGCGCGCTGATAGTCCGCGCCCGTCCATTGCTCGGCCATCGCCACCTGCCGCACCAGCGAGGGCGAGACCTTGTTGTCGTCGCGGCGGATCATGTCGTCGAAGCGCGCCCGCCAGGTCGTGTGGTTGATGACCTTCCAGATCGGCTCCATGTCGGGCAGGGCCTCGGTGAGCTCGACCAGCTCGGCGCCGAGGTCACGCAGCTTGGCGAGCGACGCCTCGAAGGCGGCGCGCACGTCCTTGGCCACGAGCTTGTTGCCGAGCGTGACGCTGTAGAGGATGCGCTTGCCCTTGAGGTCGCCCTCCGGAGTCGCGGCCGAGACATAGTCCTTGGGCTGCACGCCGATCGACCAGGGATCGGAGGGATGCGGGCCCGCCATCGTCCAGAGCATCAGCGCGGTGTCCATCACCGTGCGCGTCATCGGCGTCACGTAGGTGTAGTTGCCGAAGGCGTCGGCCACCTGGCTGTGCGGGATGACGCCGTTGCTCTGCTTCAGCCCGACCATGCCGTTGGCCGCCGCGGGAATGCGTGTCGAGCCGCCGCCGTCGGTGGCGATGCCGATCGGTCCTATGCCTGCGGCAACGGCGACTGCCGCACCGCCACTCGAACCTGCGGACGTGCGTTCGGCGCTCCAGGCATTGCGCGTGCGGCCGAACAGCGGCGCATCGGTCAGCGCCTTGTGGCCGAACTCCGGTGTCGTGGTCTTGCCGAACAGGATCGCACCTACCGCCTTGATGCGTGCTGCGGCAACGGCATCCTGCTTCGGCACGTTGTCCTCGAAGTGCAGCGAGCCGAAGGTCGTGCGCACGCCGGCGGTGTTCACGAGATCCTTGGCGGCGAAGGGAATGCCGTGCAGCAGCCCGAGCGCCTCGCCTTTCATGACATCGTCTTCGGCCTGGAGCGCCTGCGCCATCGCCTGCTCGGGAATTAGGGTGATGAAGCAGTTCAGGACGGGCTGCAGCTTCTCCGCGCGCGCCAGCACGGCCTTCATCACCTCGACCGGCGAGACTTCCTTCGTGCCGATCTTCTCGCGCAGGGCCGAGGCCGGCAGTTGCCAGAGCTCGGTCACTTCAGCAGTCCTCGGCCGGCGAGATTGCGCATCAACGCCGAAGTCCCGAAGGTCCAGGGCGCGATCTTGTCGCAATGGTTCACGCGGTTGGTGAGCGTGCCGAGCTTGGGCGAGCTGATCGACACGAGATCGCCCACCATGTGGGTGAAGCCGTGACCGCCGGGCTTCCTCTGCTCGGTCGGCGCGAACAGCGTGCCGGTCATCAGCGCCATGCCGTCGGGATACTGATGCAGCTTGCCCATGGCATGCATCACGAGATCGGTCGGATCGCGGCTGATCTTGGAAAGATCGCTCGAGCCTCTCAACCGGAACTGGTCGGGACCGGTGACTTCGAGATCGACCTTGGCCTTGCGCACGTCGTCGAGGGTGAAGGTCGCATCGAACAGGCGGATGAACGGGCCGATCGAGCACGAGGCGTTGTTGTCCTTGGCGATGCCCAGCAGGAGCGCGCTGCGGCCCTCCATGTCACGCAGGTTGACGTCATTGCCCAGCGTCGCGCCGACGATTTTGCCGCCCGCATTGACGATCAACGTCACCTCGGGTTCGGGATTGTTCCAGTCGGAGTCGGGCCGGATGCCGATCTCCGCGCCGTAGCCGACCGCCGACATGGGCGGCGCCTTGGTGAAGATCTCGGCATAGGGGCCGATGCCGACCTCGAGATAGGGCGACCAGGCGCCGCGCGCGACCAGCGTCTTCTTCAGCGCCTCGGCCTCGGGCGAGCCGGGCTTGATGGTCGTGACATCGACGCCGATGATCGAGTTCAGCTCCTTGCGCACCTGATCGGCGCGGCTGAGATCGCCCTTGGCATGCTCCTCGATCAGCCGTTCGAGCAGGCTGACGGCGAAGGTCACGCCCGCCGCCTTGATCGCCTGCAGATCGATGGGGGCGAGCAGGGCGTGCGTCACTTCTTCCAGCGAGCCGATGCGCGTGCCGTTGCCATGCGCCAGGGCCACCGGGTCGGCGGCATTGCAGAGATCGGCCGTTGTCGGCGCCGCCGCGGTGATGTCGAAGATGCCGTCCTGCCGCACCGCAACGACGCACGGCCCGGCCGGCGTGTTGACCCGGCCGACCAGGGTGCCGGCATAGCCGTCTTGGGGGAGGATTTCTGCCACTGGACTGCTCCGGCGCTGGGATGCGAAAACGGGCGCGTAATTTCAGGAGCATTAACCCATGGCCGCAGCGCGGATCAAAGGCGTTCTTTCCCCGGTCGTCACCCCCTTCAAGAAGGACCTGTCGCCGGACGTCGGCCGCTTCATCGCGCACTGCAAGTGGCTGCTGAGCCAGGATTGCGGGCTCGCCATGTTCGGCACCAACTCCGAGGCCAACTCGATGTCGGCCGACGAGCGGATGGAGCTGCTCGACAAGGTGGTCGCCGCCGGCGTGCCGACCGATCGCATGATGCCCGGCACCGGCGCCTGCTCGATCACCGAAGCGGCAAAGGTCTCCGCGCATGCGACCAAGAAGGGCGTGGCCGGCGTGCTGATGCTGCCGCCGTTCTACTACAAGGGCGTTCCGGAGGAGGGGCTGTTCCGCTTCTTCTCGGAGGTCGTGCAGCGCGTGGGCGACGATCGGCTGCGCGTCTATCTCTATCACATCCCGCCCGTCTCGGCCGTGCCGATCACGCACAAGTTGGTCGAGCGGCTGATGAAGGCGTACCCGAAGCAGATCGCCGGCATGAAGGATTCGTCCGACGACTGGCCGCACACCAAGAGCATGATCGACGCCTTCGCCAAGGACGGCTTCGACGTCTTCTCGGGCAACGAGAAGCCGCTCATCGAGAACATCAAGTCGGGCGGCGCGGGCTGCATCAGCGCGACGGCGAACATCAATCCCGGCAAGATCGCCGAGGTCTACAAGAAGCACGCCACGCCCGAGGGCGAGAAGCTGCAGGGCTGGATCAACGACGTGCGCGGCGTCATGCAAGGCTACGTCATGATCCCGGCGCTGAAGTACTGCATCGCGCACTACGGCAGCGACGGCGCCTGGACGCCCGTCCGCCCGCCGCTCGTGGAGACGACGGCCGAAGCCGGCAAGGACATGATCGACAAGCTCGACAAGCTCGGCTTCACCATGCCGGGGCTGAAGCAGGCGATGGCGATCGCCGCCGAATAAGCCGCTCAGGCGCGGACGATATCCGCACCGCAGGCCGCGAGCTTCTCGACCATGCGGTCGTAGCCGCGATCGAGATGATCGAGACCGTTGAGCACGGTCTCGCCCGAGGCACCCAGGCCTGCGATGACGAGCGCCGCCGCGGCGCGGATGTCGGTGCACGTCACTGCGGCGCCGTTCAGGCGATCGACGCCGCGGACGAGAGCCGTGCGGCCGACGACGGAGATGTTGGCGCCGAGGCGCCGCAGCTCGTCGACATGGCGGAAGCGCTGCTCGAAGATCGTCTCGGTGATGGCGCTGGCGCCGGCGGCTCGCGTGAGCAGGGCCATCGCCGGCGCTTGAAGATCGGTAGCGAATTCAGGGAACGGCCCCGTCGTGACATCGACGCCGCGCAGGCCGCCGGCTGCACGGCGAGCGATCACCCCGCGTTCGGTCTCGCGCAGCACGACACCAGCCGCTTCGAAAGACTGAGCCGCAGCGCCCAGAAGCTCGATGCGGCTGTTGGGCAGCATCAGTTCACCGTTGGTGATTGCGGCGATGCAGGCGAGCGTGCCGAACTCGATGCGATCCGGCAGGACCGCATGCACCGCGCCTGCGAGCGCTGCGTCGCCTTCGACGACGAGTTCATGACTGCCGACGCCGGATATCTTCGCGCCCATGGCGATAAGGCAGGCCGCGAGATCGGCGATTTCCGGCTCGCGCGCGGCGTTGCGCAGGGTCGTCGTGCCGCGGGCCAGCACGGCGGCGAGCAGCAGGTTCTCCGTCGCGCCGACCGATGGCATCGGCAACAGGATGTCGGCTCCCTTGAGGCCATGAGGCGCGGCCGCATGGATGGTGCCGCCGTCGAGCTCGACCGTCGCGCCCATGGCGCGTAGGCCCGCGATATGGAAGTCGATGCCGCGCAGGCCGATCGCATCGCCGCCGGGCAGAGGCAGGCGCGCTTCGCCGCAACGGGCGAGCAGGGCGCCGAGCAGCAGCACCGAGGCGCGCATGCGTGTGACCAGCTCCTGGTCGATGGCGCGCGGCTGCACGCGGTCGGCGCAGAGCGTCACCGAGAGGCCGTTGCCCGTGGCGTTGCTCGTCGACCAGCTCATGCCGCAGCCCAGCCGTTGCAGCAGCTCGGCGAGGACGGCGACATCGAGATTGGCCGGTACGTTGTGCAACGTCACGAGATGCGGCGTCAGCAGCGCCGACACCATCAGCGGCAGCACGGCATTCTTGGCGCCGCTGACCGGATAGGTGCCGACGATCGGTTTGCCGCCCTTGATGGCGAGCGTACGGCCGGCACTGGGGTGCCACCACGGGGCGGCGGCGAAGAGGGGAGCGTTCATCGGTGTCCACGATAGCGTTGACAGCCTGCGCCGTGCGAGCCTATATGGCGCCCATGATCACGAACCTGCTCCAGAAGGGTTGGTATTTTACGTCGCTCACATAGGCGGCGCGAAAGGTCATGACCAAACGAAGCCGCCGCATCCCGGCGGCTTCTTTGTTTCTGGATTGGGCCTCCGGGCCGCGGTGGACCGCAGACGGAGGATGAGATGGCAATCGTAGAAGTCATAGAAGAAGAGAACGAACGGCAGCCTCTGCCGATTCGCGTGCGGCTTGCGAGCATGCGCGACTACGAGGAGTTGTGCGGCCTGTTCGACGAGCTCGATGAGGTGCACCGCATCGCGCGGCCGGACATGTACCGGCCCTTTCCGCCGCCCGCCCGCACCCGCGAGCAGGTCGCCCATTGGCTGGCCCAGCCCGAATCGACGGTGCTGGTGGCACAGAGCGAGGAGGGCGTCGTCGGTCTTGCGGTGTTGCTGACCCGCGCCCCGTCGGGCTTCGCGGGTGCCGTGCCGCGCAAGGTGGTCGAGGTCGACAATCTGGTCGTGCGCGCCGATCAGCGCGGCCGGCGGGTCGGTCGCCGGTTGCTGGCGGCGGCGGTCGAATGGGCGCGCCAGCGCCGGGCGACGCATGTCGAGGTCTCGGTCCACGACTTCAACCGCGATGCCCAGCGCTTCTACGGCAACTTCGGCTTTGCTCCGTCGGTCGGCCGCATGGTGCTGGCGGCCTGACATGATCCTGATCGGCGTCAACCGCTCGCCCTATACGCGGCGCGTGGCAATCACCCTCGAGGCCTACGGCTTGCCGTACGAGCAGCGCACCGTCTCGGGCTTCGGCGAGCGCGAGGAGGTCCGCCGCGCCAATCCGCTGGGCCGCATCCCCGCCCTCGTGCTCGACGACGGCGAGACGCTGGTCGACAGCAGCGCCATCGTCGATCATCTCGACGAGGCCTATGGTGGCGCCGAGCCGCTGACGCCGCGGTCGGGTGCAGAGCGGCGGTCTGTGATGAAAGTCACATCGCTGATGCTCGGCGCATGCGACAAGGCCCTGCAGGCGGCCTACCACCGCAACCACATCCCGGTGGAGAAGCGCCATCAGCCATGGTTCGACGATTGTCTCGCGCAGGCATGTCACGCGCTCGCCGCCGTCGATGCCATGGTCGATCCGGCACAGCCCTATCTGCTGCTGGGCCGGCTGACCCAGGCCGACATCACCGCCTATGTCGCCGAGCGGCTGGCGCGGTTCGGCCTCAGCGTCGACACGGCCCGCCTGATGCCGCGGCTGCGTACGCATGCGTGCCGACTGGCGCAGTTAGCGCCGTTCAGTCGGACAGAACCCTGAGAGACGCGTTCCGGAGTCATCTCGTTTTCACAGTCTGCAAGTTGAAGTTGTATGGCGTGCGACCTTCCGCCTATGCTCGGGGTGAACGAGGGGCGGGCGGAAGATGAAACAGGCAGAGCTCAATTGGATCGACTCCAAGATGGTCGGTCAGGTGTCGGAGATCGCCGTGCTGGCGCCGATCAAGCGCGGCCGCATCCCCGGCGAGCGGCGTACCTATGAGGAGCGGCTGCAGTTCCTGATCAACAACCTGCAGGGCCGCGCGGTGCAGGGGCTGCCGACGGAACTCGACAAGGTCCTGACCATCCATTTCGGCCGCATGATCATCATCCGGCCCGAGCAGTATCTGCTCTATTCCGACGTGCCGGGCGTCGCCTATCACGACAATCCGGTGAGCCCGGACAAGAAGGTCCCCAAGCTGATCGACGAGTATCGCGAGGCCGATGACGGCAAGCCGCCGAATCCGCTGCTGCGCTCGTGGGTGCTGACCCTGGTCGAGTTCGACGGCGATCTGCGCGCCTACTTCAAGGACATCGCCCAGTTCCTGGGGTCGCTGTTCGACCAGATCTTCGTCAATTGCGAGGACTTCCCGGGCACCTCGAAGTTCGAGGAGTTCTGGCAATGGATCCGCCGATACCAGGTCTCGAGCAATCTCTTCTATCCGCACTATCGCGATCTCTCGGTCGTGCGGATCAAGCAGTTGCAGGACTTCAAGCGCCGCTTCGACGATTTCGTGGCACGCGTCCGCTCGCCCACCGGCAGGAAGGTCGAGCGCATCGACGAGCTGTTCGACGAGTTCCTGCGCGAGTCCCAGCAGTACGGGGAGAACTTCCCGGGACCGGGCGGGGTCTTCGAGGCGGGCAAGTAACAGGGGCGGGAAGCAGGGGGCGACAATGGCGCTGGGTCACGAGGTACAAGCCAATATCGGCCGGGTCGCGCGCTTCGCCGATGGCAGCCGCCGCAATTGGGGACTGTTCTTCTTCTTTCGCGTGATGCCGCAGCAGGAGCTGGAGTCGAACATCGACCAGCTGACGGGACTGGTTGCGGCCTTGCTCAGCGACGACAGGGACGCCGCCGACAAGGCCGCTGCCGCCATGCAGGTGGCCCTCGAGCATCCGGCGGCAATGAATGCCCGCATGGTGCCACCGGGGAGCCAGAAGGCGGTCATGGCGCCGGCGCAGACCTTCCTCGACTGGTTGAAGCTGCTGGTGAAGCCTGACACTGCCTTGTTCGGCGACCGGCTGAAGAAGCTCATGGAGGATGCCGGCATCCCGACGGCGGCGCCGGCCGTCGCCAACGCGATGAGCCCGCCGGGCATGTTCCATCGTTTCCTCGACGACTTCGTGCTGCCGCATCTGCCCGATCATGGACGCGCGGTCGAGAACATCCTGTCGCTCGGCAAGATCGCGGCCGCGGTGCCGGCGGCGGTGCTCAATCCCGCGAAGTTCAAGGAACTGTTCGGCGCTTTCAGCGAGGGCGGCGGTGCAGGCCAGGCCGGCCTGACGGCGCTCGCGGGCGGTTTGCCCAAGGTCGTGCTCTACGAATTGCTGCGTCAGATCGCGCCCAGCCACGCTGAGACGCCACACGGCGCCATGCGCAGCGAGGCGGCGCAGGACGAGACGCTGCCGGGCGACGACGACACGCGCGGCGAGGGTTGGGATCGCGCGCCGATCAACATCGCCTTCACCTATTCGGGCCTGTCGGCGCTGGAGATCGACGAGACGACGCTCGCCTCGTTTCCCACGGTCTTCCGGCAGGGCATGGCGGCGCGCGCCGATGTGCTGGGCGACACCGGCCCGAGCGCGCCGGAGAACTGGGACGGCGTGCTGGGCCTCGACTGCGTGCATGGCTACTTCACCGGCGGCTTCATGGTCGGCGACCAGAATCTCAAGGTAAAGGCCGCGCACTGGCAGAAGCTGCGCGACGACGTGCAGGCCTACAACAACCGCGAGGGCGAGCGCGGGCGGTTCCTGCGCATAGTTCTGCGCGTGCTCTTCATGCTGGCCGGCATGGAGATCCTGCACATCGAGCTCGGCGAGGACCCGCACGAAGTGGACGACGACGGCTCGGTGAAGAAGTTCGACTATCGCCTGGAGCATTTCGGCTTCCGCGACGGCATCAGCCAGCCCTTCGTCGACATGAAGCTCGGCGATCCGCCGCCGGGCGGCGGCACGCCCGCCAAGAACCGCAGCTGGGCACCGGTCGCGCCGGGCGAGATCTATCTCGACCAGCCTGACGAGGATGGCGCCGTCCATCAGCTGCCGATCCATCCGCTGCTGCGCCAGGGCAGCACCTTCCTGGTCTTCCGCAAGCTGGAGCAGGATGTCGCGGCCTTCCGCATGTATCTCGCCAGCCAGCGTCCGGGCGATCGCTACGCCCAGGAGAAGCTCGCCGCGCAATTCGTCGGCCGCTGGAAGAACGGCACGTCGCTGGTGATGTCGCCCGACGAGCCGATGGATCTCGGCCGCGATCCGGACGGACGCCTGAACAATTTCCTCTATGCCGCCGACGATCCCAACGGGCTGCGCTGCCCGCTGGGCTCGCACGCCCGCCGCGCCAACCCGCGCGACATAGGCGATCGCGACGGCGTGCGCCGCCACCGCATCCTGCGCCGCGCGATCAGCTTCGGCGGCCCGTTGCTGCCGGAAGGCGCGCTGGGCGACGGCAACCGGCGTGGCCTCTTGTTCATCGCGGCCAATTCCCGCATCGACGTGCAGTTCGAGCTGATCCAGACGCGCTGGATCAACCAGGGCGAGTTCCTGGGGCAGGCGGGCCTCGACCGCTGTCCGATCATCGGCGCCAATTCAGGCGGCCCGACCGATCGCTTCTTCGAAGCGAAGTCCGGCGTGCCCGTCACCGGAATCCCGCGCTTCGTGATCACGCGCGGCGGCGACTACTTCTTCTGCCCCGGCATCAGCGCGCTGAGCGCGCTGGCGGACGGCGAGAAGTTCAAGGTCGAGCAGGCCGAGCTGCCCTATCGCGGCTTCAGCATGGGCGATTCCCAGACGCCGATCCTGTTCGATGTCGACCGCCTCACCGGCTACGCCGACCGCATCCTGGCCGACGGCGGGCCGAGCGTGATCCGCATCAAGATGCCGGGGCCTGCGCCCGCCAGCGACCCGATCTCGCCGGATGTCGCCTTCATCGCCCGCCTCGAGGACGTGAAGCACGTGCTCAGCATGAAGGTGGATCCCAACGACGAGATCATCAATTCGGTGATCCACTATCACACCGCCGTGGAGACGCTCAGCCGCGGACAGGACATGCTGGTCTCGACGGAGCGGGGCAAGGGCGGCGCCAACAATGCCGACCGCCGCGAGCGGCTGGACAAGATCCTGAACGAGAGCTGGAAGGCGCTCGGGACCGACGTCTATCCGCGCCTGCGCGCCATCATCAAGGGCAACATCGAGGCGTCGTTGCGCCGCGTCGGGCCGACACGCAGCATCGATCTCGTCTACGATCTGGCCTCGGTCACGGTCTATGACATCGTGTGCAAGCTGTTCGGCACGCCCGGTCCCAACTGGCTCACGGAACTCGCGATCTCGCTGCCATTCTCGCAGCAGCATGTGAGCGGCCTGCCGCCGGAATGGCTGACCGCGGTGCACTTCGACAAGCCGGACAATGTCGGGCTGACCACCTTGCAGATCTGGTCGATCTTGATGTTCGCCCAGTCGGTCGGCAACGTGATCGACCAGGACGAGCTGCTCGGCCCCTCCAACCAGGCCGGCTCGGAATATCTCACCTACATCGATTCGCTGATCGCCACGGCGCGCACCCAGCCGATCGACAAGACGAAGAATCTGCTCTCGGCCTTCGTGGCGCTCGAGGACCCGTTTACCAAGATGTTCGGCTACTCGGCGAACGACTACTACGCCGACGTCCGCATGCTCCTGATGGAGTTGATGGGCTCGATGATGACGAACATTCCGGCGACGTTCGGCCTCATCATGCAGACGCTGCTCGGCTACAACCTGCCGCTCGCCATGCTCATCCCGATCCTGCTCGGCAAGCCGCAGTTCCCGCTCGAAAACGGACCTGGCGCGATCGACGAGGACGGCATCGCGCGCCTGGTCTATGAAGCGACGCGCATCAACGGCCCGCTCAAGGTGCTGATGCGCTCCGTCATCCAGGACCAGACGCTGCCGAGCGGCGGCAAGCTCAAGAAGGGCGAGTGGGTGGTGGCGATCCTGGCCGCGGCCAGCATCGATCCCCGGCCCGACGCCTTCCCCGATCCCTACCGCTTCTCGCTCCGGCCGTTCATGCCGGGACCCGAGCGCCGCCACGACAACTACCTGCTGTTCGGTGCGACCGGCGGCGGGCGTGACTGCTGGGGCCGCGATCGGCTGGCGCTGGTCGTCCTGAAGGAGTGCCTCAAGGCGGCCGGTCGCCTGCAACTGCTGCAGCGCGTGGCCGGTACAGCCGGCCAGCCGCGCGAAGTGGCGATGATCACCATCGGCCTGCCGGCGCGCTTCACCGGCGTGCTGCCCGACTGGACGGCCTGATTCAGGCCGCCGCGACCAGCCCGTGCCGGCGGCAGAGGTCCGCCTGCTCGGCGAGATCGGCCTGGATCGCGGGCGAGGCCGGATGGAATTGCCGCATCAGGCGGGCGCGCAGGCCGAGCCCTTGCACGAGCAGGCAGGGATTGCCCATGGTGCGGGCGACCGTGAGCGCGCGCTCCGCGGCGGCCAGCGCCTTGGTGCCTTCGCCTGACCGCGCCAGCGCCTCGGCATAGCCCGCGTTGAGATAGTAGAGCTCGAGCCGGTTCGTGCGGTCGCGGCGCCCGCGCTCCAGCCAGCCTTCGACCAGGGATACGCCGTGTGTCGCCTGGCCGATGCCCGCGAGTGCGCTTGCGCGCAGGCCGATGACGTGCGGGCGGATGGCGTCGTAGCCGTATTGCTCGATGAGCGACGTCGCGGCCTGCAGGCTGTCGGCGGCCTCGCCGTAGCGGCCGAGTTTCAGGAGATTGCGGCCCATGCTGAGGCGGGCCAGCAGTTCCGAATAGGGCTCGGCATGGTGCTGCGCGATCTCGAGCGCCCGCCTTGTATGGGCGAGCCCTTCCTCGTAGCGGCCGACCTCCATCATGAACCAGCTGAGATAGCTGTAGATCATGGAGGCGGGGATCGCGATGGCGCCGAGCCGCGCCTTTTCGAGGTCGCCGGCGACAGTGCCGCGCAGCTCCTCGAGGAGCGCGATGGCCCGGGAGAGGTCGCCGCTGCCCCAGAAGGCGCTGGCGAGCGTGAACTTGGCGGCGAAGATGAGCGGCAGGTTGTGCAGGCTCTCGGCGATGCTCAGCGCCTTCTCGCATTGCTCGCGGCTTTCGGCGTAGCGCCCCTGGAACCAGGAGACCGTGCCCATGTTGCAGAGTGCCGCGCAAATGCGGTCCGGACGGCCCTGCTTCTCGGCGAGTTCGAGCGCGCGCGGCAGGTAGGGCGTCATCTTGCCGAACTCGCCGATCTGCAGCAGCTGCGCACAGGCCATCAACACGAGATCGACGAAGCGCGTGTCGGCGGCCTCGCCGATGCGCTCGATGCACTGCATGGCTCGCTGGAAGATCAGGAACAACGATCCGCTCGCCGAGCTGCGGCGCGCCCTCAGGCCCGCCTGCCAGTGATATTCGAGCGCTTTGTCGAAGTCGTCGGCGCCTTCGGCATGGAAGGCCAGCCGCTCATAGTGCGCGCCGAGATCGGGATATAGCGCGGCGATGGCGGCGATCGACGCCCGATGCAGCTCGCGGCGCCGCGGCCGTGGCAGGGTCTCGGCAATGGCTTCGGCCACGATGGCGTGGCGGAAGCGCAGGGTCGGCCCGGTCGTCGGGTGGATGATCTCAAGCGATTCCAGCTCGACGCGGTCGCGCTGCAGGGCCGCGACGTCGATGTCGAGGGCCCGGAGCGCAATGTCGGTCTGGACCTCCTGGCCGAGCACGCTCAGCCCCTGCGCGCAGCTCTTGGCGGCGGGCGAAAGCCGGTTGAGCCGCGCGTGGATGACCGACTGCACGCGCTGCGGAGCGAGATCGATGCTGTCGGCCCCGTCGGCGCCGATCGACAGCACGATCTGCTCGAGCACGAAGGGAATGCCGTCGGCGCGGTCCATGACCTTCTCGAGCGCGGCCTCGGGCGGCGCCTGATCGGGCCACAGTGCCGTGGCGAGGGCGCGCATCTCCTCGCGCGCCAGCGGCGTCAGCCGCAGCACGGTGCCCGCGATGGCCGCGGCATCGGCTTCGGATTCCGGCCGGCCCGTCAGCAGCAGCCGCCATGCCGACGTCTTGTCCTCGGCCATGAGGCGCAGGCAGTAGAGACTTTCGGGATCCACCAGGTGGAGGTCCTCGATCACGATCAGCCGGCTCGCGCTGCGCACCAGCTTGCCCAGGGCCTCGACCAGCGATCGGGCGACCTGCGTCTGGGTCGGGCTGTTCTCGGCCTGCGCGGAGTCCGGCCGCTTGGCGAGCAGGACCGTGGCGAGCGGGCTGTCCGCCAGATCCTCGATGCCCGCCGCGTCCATCGCCGCGACGATCGCGTCGTCGGTCGCGGCATCCGGGAGGGCCAACGACGCCAGGATCAGCGCGCGCATCGCGGTGTAGGGTGTCGTGCGGCGCTGCGAATCGCCGTGGAAGACGAGCTCGGAGATGCCGCTCGACTGCGCATCCTCGATCGCGGCCGAGGTGAGCCGGCTCTTGCCGATGCCGGGCTCGCCGATCAGGGCAACGGAACGCCGTCCGCCGACCTGGCGCACCAGCACGTCGCGCAAGGTTTCGCGCTCCTCGACCCGCGCGACCAGCGGGACGCGATAGCTGAGGCCGGCGAAGCGGCTTGCCGGCCGCACCGGCCGCGACTGCATGACGAAGGCCTTGGCGTTGATCTGCTGCAACACCTGCACTTCGTCGTGGGGCACGAGGTCGAGCTCGGCCTGGCAGAGCTCCTGCGTCTTGGAGCTGACCAGCACGCCCCCCGACGGCGCCCGCTTCTGCAGGTTGGCCGCGAGATAGACCGTGGCGCCCACCGTATCGAGCCGGTCGCCGGTATCGAGGCTGATCCGGCGCAGCCCCAGCAGGCCGGAATGGACGCCGACGCGGAAGCGAACGGGCCGGCCGAGCCGGTCCTTCATGGGCGGCGCGCTGATCGGGTTCTGGATCAGCCAGGCCGCCTCGCAGGCGCGGTCGGCATGGTCCTCCAGCGAGTTCGGCCAGCCGAAGACGGCGATGCCGCCATCGCCGTTGT
>DATJWN010000028.1:0-6150 GCA_035501235.1 Reyranella sp. | reverse complement strand
AGGCCGCCGGCATCGAGCCCGAGCTGACCGCGGCCAGCCTCAGCTGACTCCCAGCAGCTTCGCCGCCGTCTTGCCGAGGATCAGGTCGCGCTCCGAGGTGGGCAGATCGGTGAGCCGCTCGACCACGTCGACCGGCCTCTCGTAGCCCATATCGAAGCAATAATCGCTGCCGAGCATCACCCGGTCGGCGCCCACCAGGCGGATCAGGTTCATCACGATCTGGTCGTTGTGGCCGATCGTGTCGTAGGTGAAGCGGCGCAGATACGCACTCGGCGGCTGCTTCATGTGCTTGAGCTCGGGCCGCACCTGCGTGCCGCGGTCGAGCCGGCCGACCAGCGCCGGGTAGGTGCCGCCGGCATGCGGCAGCATGATCTCGAGCCTCGGGAACTCATCGAGCACGCCGCCAAAGATGATGTGCGCGGCGGCGACCCCGCTGTCGTACGGGTTGCCCAGCAGGTTGCGCAGGTAATATTTCTTCGTGCGGTCCATGCCGATCGTGTCGACCGGGTGCAGGAAGATCGGCCAGCCGAGCTGTTCGCATTTGGCGTAGATCGGCCAGAACGACTTGTCGTCTAGCTCGGTGCCGTTGATGTTGGTCGCCATATAGACGCCGCGCAGGCCCGGCAGCTTCGCGGCACGCTCGACCTCCTTGAGGGCCAGGTCCGGCGCCTGCATCGGCAGCATCGCCATGCCGAGCAGGCGCTTCGGATGCTTCGCGTGCGCTTGCGAGGCGGCGTCGTTGTAGCACTGCGACAGCGCCAGGCCGAACGCCGGCGGCGCCCAGTAGACCATCGGCGAGGTCAGGGACAGCGCGTGCACGTCCACGCCCGTGTCGTCCATCGCCGTCAGGCGCAGATCGAGGTCGATGAAGGCGGGGGCAAAGGTCTGCACCATCTTCTCGGTGATGAAGGTCGGGTGGCCCTTGTCGTTGCGGCCGAGCCTGGCGCCGTTCTTCGGGCCGTCGGTCTCGATCAGCTTCACCCATTCGGCGGGGA
This sequence comes from Reyranella sp., assembly GCA_035501235.1. Lineage (GTDB taxonomy): Bacteria > Pseudomonadota > Alphaproteobacteria > Reyranellales > Reyranellaceae > Reyranella. Next base: position 5,155 of record DATJWN010000028.1, on the reverse strand, counting down.
ACCAGTGGGCGTGCGTGTCGATGACCGGGACTCCCGGCTTGCGTGGTGCAGGCATCTTTCGGTGCTCCTTATGATTCGACGTCTTCGACGTTGCCGCTTTCGGCGGATTTGAAGATCGCTTCGAGGGCGGCGATGTTGGCGACCATCTCGCTCTGCGGCATCGGATAGGACGCGCGGCTCGCGACCGCGTCGGCGAACGCCTCGAGGTTGCTGCGCACGGCAAAGACCGGCGGATAGTCGGTCGCCGTCGGCTCCTGCCCGCGCAGGCACACGGTCAGGGTCGAGCCGGTCGGCTTGTCCGGGTGGCTCTTGTCGCGCACCTCGGCCCAACCCTGGCTGCCGAACAGACAGAAGCGCCCGAAATAGGGCGTGGCAAGGATCGCCGTGAGCAGAGCGTTGGCTCCGCTCTTGAACGTGACGAGCGCCCCCAAGGTGTCGCCGTTCTTGAGCTGGCTTCCGAGCTGGCGCACGTTCACGAACACGCGCGCAGGAGCGCCCAAGAAGCTCACCGCGAGGTCGAGCAGGTGGATGCCGGTCGCGGTCATCGGGCCGGCCGGCGCTTCGCGCGGGGAGCCGCGCCAATTGTCCGCCGGCAAGCCCAGGAACTTGTCCTGGCTGAAATTGGCTTCCACCTGCAGCAGCGTGCCGAGCGCGCCCGAGGCTGCGAGCTTCTGCAGTTCGAGTATCGGCGGCTCGAACCTGCGCTCGTGGCCGACGCCCAGAATGACGCGGGCGCGGTTGCAGGCGTCCACACAAGCTTGCGCCCCTCTGCGGTCCATGGCGAGCGGCTTTTCGCAAAACACATGCTTGCCGGCCGCTGCCGCGCGAACGACCTGGTCGACATGCTGCAGGTTCGGCGTGCACAGGATGACCGCGCCGACCGCCGGATCGGTGAGCGCATCCTCGTAGTTCGTCGAATACGCGAGGCCGTGCGCCTTCGCATAGTCGGCCGCGGCCGGGTTCACGTTGCCGACCGCGCGCACGACGCGCAGCTTCGAGCTGTCCTTCATGCCCTCGACGATGGTCTTGCCCCACCATCCGAGGCCCACGACGGCTGCGTTGAGGACTGCCATGCTAGTCCGCCGTAGCGCCCGACTCTTTGACCACGACTGCCCAGCGCTCGCGCTCGGCCGCCATGTACTGGGAGAACTCGGCCGGGGACTTGCTGGTACGCGCGCCGGCGCCGCCCGCTTCGAGACGGTCAGCGACATCCTTGTCCGAGACGGTCTGGATCAAAGCATCGTAGAGCTTCTGGATGATGGGCTGCGGCGTGCCGGCCGGCGCCACCATTCCCTGCCAGGAGCTGCTGACCATGTCGGGATAGCCGGACTCGACCATGGTCGGCAGGTCGGAGACGCTCGGCACGCGCTTGGCCGTGGTGACCGCGAGCCCGCGCACCGTACCTGCCTTCACCTGCCCGATCGCCGAGGACAAGGTCGTGAACATCATCTCGTCCTGCCCGGCGACCAGATCTGCGACCGCCGGACCGGCCCCGCCCTTATAAGGCACGTGCACCATGTCGAGGCCGCCGACGATCTTGCGGAACAGCTCCATCTCCAGCCGGTTGAGGCTGCCGCTGCCGGGCGAGGCGTAATTGAGCTTGCCGGGCCGCTCTTTGGCGTAGGCCACCAGCTCCTTCACGCTCTTCACCGGCAGATCCTTCTTCACGATGAGAATGTCGGGCGTGTCGGCGACGAGCGTGATAGCGGCGAGATCTTTGACAGGATCGACCTTCATCTGGCTCGCGAACACGCTCGCATTGACCGCGAGCGTGCCAACATTGCCGAGGAAGAGCGTGTAGCCGTCGGGCGCCGAGTGCGCCACCAGCTCGGTGGCGAGAACGCCGGCAGCCCCCGGCCGGTTGTCGACGACGATCTGCTGTCCGAGGACGCTGGTGAGCTTGTTCTGCATCACGCGCGCGACGAAGTCCGACGCCCCGCCCGGTGCGAAGGGGATCAGCACGTGGATGGGCTTGGTCGGATAATTGGTTTGCGCGAAAGCACCAGGTGCCGCCAGCATCGCCGCCATCGCGGCGAGGCACAGTCGTTGCCACATTTGTTGTCCCCTCCCCTTTATTCTTCCCGTCAGCGCTGGTTTTCGTCGTCGGGCGTGATCGGCAGCTTCACCGGCCGCTTGAGCCGCGCGGACAGGTCGAGCGCCTTGGTGAGCATCAGCCGGTTGTGCGCCTCGGCCGCCGTCGCGTGCTGCGTCGGCAGGCCCAAGGCGACGCGGTTGAGCCACTGCTCGGTCTCATCGCGCATCGGCCCGCGCAGCTCGCCCAGGGCCATGTCGCCCGGCGGATAGCTGCCCATGAAGTCGACCAGCCGCGTCTTGTCCGGCGCGTAGCCTTCGGATTGCGGCGCGCTCACGGCCAGCACGATGTCCCGGTGCGTGTCGTCGATGGTCAGCACCCCCGTGGTCCCGTTGACGCCGACCTCGAGGCTGTAGACCGCCGCCGGCCAGGTCACCGGCAGTCCCCACGAGATGCTGCAGTGATAGACGCTGCCGTCGCTCATCGTGATCATGCCGGCCGTGGCGTCGATCCCCCGGTATTCGGGCCCCAGCACCTTGTCGACCGAGCGCGCGTAGGCTTCGACGGGCGTCTTGCCCTCCATCATCCACATGACGATGTCGAGCGCATGCGTGCCCGAGATCACCATGGGCGAGATGGTCTCCGGCTTGTCGGTGCGGCGATAATTGTCGATCGCAACCAGGCGGTTCATGAACGCGCGCGACGTCACGAGCGTCACCTCGCCCAGAGCGCCGCTCCTGACCTTTTCCTTGGCCGCGAGCCAGCGGCGGCGGAAGCGTTGGGTGTATCCGACGACGGCGTCGACCTTCGCCGCCTGGATCGCCTTCAACACACGCTCGGACTCGGCAAGCTGCGTCGCCAGCGGCTTCTCGATCATCATGGGGAAGCCGCGCTCGACCGCGGCGAGCACCGGCTCGACGTGCAGATGCTCGTCGGTCGCGACGATCACCGCCGTGACCTCCGGCCGCTTGAGAAGCTCGCGGTAATCCGTCGTAACGAAATCGGCCTCGATCTTCGCAGCCACGTCGCCGCCGCGGTTGTGCTTGATCTCGGCGAGGCCGATCCAGTCGACAGCGGGATGACGCGCCGCCACCTCGCCACGGAACAGTCCGACCCGCCCGCCGCCGATGATGGCGAGCCCGATCCGCTTGGTGGCCCTGCCCCTCACCCGCGTCTCCTGGTTGTTCGCAAAGACACGGCCTCAAGCTACAAACTCGCCGTCTGTGATACAAGAACGGGAATTGCGCGAACCGACGTACCGCGGAGGCGACGGCATGACTCTCGACCAAGACACCACACGCGTTGCGGCCGCCCGGCTGCAGACATTCATGGCGACCGCCTTCGAAAAGGCAGGCCTGCCGGCCGAGGACGCCGCCGCCGTCGCCGAGCTCATGGTGCGCGCCGATCTCAACGGCTCCGACGGGCACGGCGTGTTCCGCCTGCCCTCCTATGTGCGGCGCATCCAGGCCGGCGGCGTCAACACCAGGCCGAACATCCGCATCGTCGAGGAGCGCGACTCAACCGCCCTCGTCGACGGCGACAACGGGATGGGCCACCTCGTCATGCGCTTTGCCGCCGAGGCCGCGATCGAGAAGGCGAAAAAGACCGGCGTCGCCTGGGTCGGCGCCCGGATGAGCAACCACGCCGGCCCCGCCTCGCTGTATGCGTCGATGCCGCTGCAGCATGACATGATCGGCCTCTATCTCGCCGTCGGCAACGCGAACCACCTGCCGCCATGGGGCGGGGCCGAGATGCTGCTATCGACCAACCCCATCGCGATCGCGGTCCCGACTTTGGCCGAGCCGCCGGTCATCCTCGACATGGCGACGACCGTTGCGGCCTACGGCAAGATCAAGACGGCCGCCCAGCGCGGCGAGACGATCCCCGAAGGGTGGATGATCGGCCGCGACGGCAAGCCGCTGACCGATCCCAACAGGGCCGACGAGGGGTTCCTCACGCCCATCGGCGGCTACAAGGGCTACGGCCTCGCGCTGATGTTCGGTCTTCTCGCCGGCACCTTGAACGGTGCCGCGATGGGCCGCAGCACCATCGATTTCAACAACGACGAGTCGACGCCGACGAACACTGGCCAGGCGATCATGGCGATCTCGGTCGAGGCGTTCGGCGACGTCACGGCGTTCAAGCGCAACGTGGACGAGGTCGTGCGCACCATGCGCGGGGCCAAGCGCCTGCCCGGCGTGGAGCGCATCTGGCTGCCGGGCGAGCAAAGCTCCCACAAACGCCAGGACCGCTCGAAGAACGGCATCCCGATGCCGGCGGCCCTGCGCCGCTCGCTCGACAAGCTGGCCGGCCAGCTCGCGATCGAGCCGCTCGGATGAACGGCGGCCGCTGATGCCGGAGATCCCGGTCGCCGAGCTGTTCCGCGAGGCGGTCTCGCATCACTACAACGGCCGCCTGGCCGAGGCCGAGCGGCTTTATCTCGAGGTCGCCGCGCGCGGCCATCGCAAGGCCGAGGCGGAGCGTCTGCTCGCAGCCCTGGCCAACGAAGACGGGCGCCTGGAGGTCGCGCTCTCGCGGTGGCAGGCCATCGCGCAAGCTCACCCCGATGACGTGCTGGCGCTCTCGACCGTCGGCTCGCTGCTGTTGCGGTTGGGCCGGGTAGATGAGGCGGTCGACGCGTTTTCCGCCGCGGCCGCCCGCGCGCCTGACGACCCCGACGTCGCGGCCAACCTTGGCGTGGCGCTGACCGACGCCGGACGCCCCGAGGAGGCCCTGACCGTGCTGCTGCGCGCCGTCGACCGCTGGCCGGACGTTCCGCTGCTGCGCCATCGCATGCGCCTGGCAGCGACCGCCGTGGTGCCGGCCTGGCACGTGCCGATGATGAACGATGCGCCGCGCAACGAGGCGTTCGAGCGCGCCATCCGCCGCGCCGTGGCGGCACACGGCCCGGCTGCCCGCGTGCTCGACATCGGCACGGGCAGCGGCCTCTTGTCGATGATGGCGGCACGCGCCGGGGCGGCCTCCGTCGTCACGTGCGAGCTGGTGGCCCCCATCGCCGCGATCGCGCGGCAGATCGTCGAGACGAACGGGTTCGGCGAGCGCATCCGGGTGGTCACGAAGAAATCGACCGACCTCGCCGTGGGCGCCGATCTCGATCAGCCG
>DATJWN010000027.1:0-2274 GCA_035501235.1 Reyranella sp. | reverse complement strand
CATCGACATCAACATGATCAACGTGTTCAAGGAGAAGGGCATCAACTGGGCCGACGGCATGACGCCGATGATGGAGGCGCGCGCCGTCAAGAACGTCGACGAGCAGGAATGCTTCCGCATCGTCGGCGCCATCGGCGACGCCACGCACTGGGAGTGCATGAAGTTCCTGCGCCCCGGCATCACCGAGAACCAGGTGACGGCGCATCTGATGGAATATCTCTACAACTTCCCGGGCATGGAAGACGTCGAGGACGTCATCGTCTCGTCCGGCCCGAACACCTGGCCGAACTGGCGCAACTTCTCCGACCGCATCATCCAGCCCGGCGACATCGTGTTCATGGATTTGGCCGCGCTCACCTGGAACGGCTACAAGTCCTGCTATTACCGCACCTACTGCGTCGGCAAGGAGCCGACCCAGGAGCAGAAGGACACCTACGGCACCGCACTCAAGTGGCTCTACGACTCGATCGGCGCGGTGAAGGTCGGCGCCACCACGCGCGACATCGCGCTGAAATGGCCGTCGGCGATGGAAACCTGGGGCTACGAGGACGAAGACCAGGCGGCGGCCAATCTCTGGGGCCACGGGCTTGGCCTGGCGCAATACGATCCGCCGGTCATCTCACGCATCTGGTCGCTCGATCACCCGATCGAGATCCAGGAAGGCATGACCTTTGCGCTGGAGACGCAGCACGGCAAGAAGTACCGCTATGGCGTGCGTATCGAAGAGATGCTGATCGTGAAGAACGACGGCATCGAGATCGTGTCGAACTTCCCGGTGAAGCAGATCACCGTCGTCGATCCGCTGCCGGGCTATGGGGATCACGTGAAGTAGGTTTCGTGTCCCGGGCGCAGCGCAGCGCGAAGTGGTGCGCTGCAGACCCGGGACCCCGGTTATCTAGAAGGAAGCTGGGTCGCGGATCAGCGGTGCATGGCTTCGCAAGTGCTACGCGCTGCACCGCATCCGGGACACGAACAAGACAAATGACCGCCTTCATCATCCCGCTCAGCGATCCGCGCGCCGTCGGAGCCGACACCGTCGGCCCGAAGGCGGCCAATCTCGCCGCGCTGACGCAAGCCGGGCTGCCGACGCCGGGCGGCTTTGCGCTGACGGCGGCGGCGTATCAGAGGCAGATCGAGCACCTCGGCATCGGCGAGCTGGTCGAGCAGTACAGATCCGCCGACATTCCGGCCTCGCGCAAGCTGTCGGTGCAGATCAGGCTCGCGCTCTACCAGCAGCCGATCGCCGAGGACATCCTGGCGCCGCTGCTGGCGGCCTGGCGGGCGCAGCGCGCTGGCGGCGCGCTCGGCGCGGTGCGCTCCTCGGCGCTCATCGAGGACCGCAAGGGCGCCAATTTTGCCGGCCAGTTCGAGAGTTTCCTTGGCCTTGCCGACGAAGCCGAATTCCTCACCGCGGTGCGGGCCTGCTGGGCGGCGCTGTGGACCTCGCATGCGCGCCGCTACATGGACAATCACGGCCTATCGCCGGCCGAGACGGCGATGGGCGTGCTGATCCAGCCGACTGTCGACGCACGCGCCTCCGGCGGCGGCTTGAGCGAGACCGCCGAGGGCCACATGCTGATTTCCGCGACCTGGGGCCTCGGCTCGGCGATTGCCCAGGGCGAGGTGGTGCCGGATCGCGTCGTGCTGTCGCGCAGCGGCTTCCTGCGTTCGATCGAGGCCGGCCGCAAGAACCACCGCGACACCTGCGCGCATGGCGTCGCCGCGCCGCAGCTCGTTCCTGCGGACATGGCGAGCGCGCCGTGCCTGACGCCCGGCGAAGCGGTGACGCTCGGCCGCCTGCTGCGAAAATGCGAGCAGCTCGCCGGCGGTCCGGTGGAGATCGAGTGGGCACTCGACGAGAGCGGCTTCAGGTTACTTCAATCCCGGCCCTTGCATGTCGAGGCGCCGATCGTGCCCGATGCGATCTGGCTGCAGCATCCCGGGGTGCGCGGTCACCCCGCCGGCATCGGCTGGGCCGCGGGCCGCGCCATTGTCGTCAACTGCGAATGCGAATTGTCGCGCGTGGCGCCCGGCGATGTGCTGGTGACCAAGGTGGCGGGGCCGGCGCTGAGCCAGATTCTGCCGCGTGTCTCCGGCGTGGTCGCCGAGCTTGGCGGCTCGACCTCGCATTTAGCTTCGCTGGCGCGCGAGCGCGGCATTCCCATGGTGCTCGGCGTGCTCGACGCGACGCGCAAGATTCCCGACGGCGCGCAGTGCGCCGTGGACGGCGTCGCCGGCATCGTGCGGTGGATCAGGTGAGCAAGCCGCGCATCT
>DATJWN010000026.1:0-4497 GCA_035501235.1 Reyranella sp. | reverse complement strand
GCGCGCGGCCTTGCGCGAGAAGGCGCGCGGCGAGGCGGATACGGTTCCGGTGCGGCCGCTGGCACTGTTCGAGGCGATGGGACGGAGCTTGCCGAAGGACGTCGTGGTGATCGAAGAGGCCTTGTCATCCGCGCCGGGAATCCGCCAGATGATCGACAGCGACGATCCGCAGAGCTTCTTCGGCCTGCGCGGCGGCGGCATCGGCTGGGGCTTGCCGGCCGCGATCGGCGCCAAGCTGGCGCTTCCGTCGCGGCCGGTCGTGGCGTTCGTCGGCGACGGCAGTGCGATGTACACCTGCCAGGCGCTGTGGACGGCCGCGCACTATCGGGTCGCGGTGGTGATCGTGATCCTCAACAACACGTCGTACCGGATCCTGAAGCAGAGGCTCAACAATCTGCGCGGCCACGCCGCACAGCAGGACAGTTTCATCGGCATGGACCTCGTCGACCCGCCGATCGACTTCGTGGGCCTGGCGCGCTCGCTTGGCGTTCGCGCCGAACGCGCCACGACCGTGGCCGAGACCGTCGATCTCGTCCGCACGGGCCTGTCCGGCGAGGGGCCGCTCCTGATCGACCTGACGGTCGAGCGGAACTTCAAGCCCGTTTAAGGGCGATGTAAGATCGTTCGATCAGCAGGAGGAACCATGGCCAAGCCCAAAATTCGTCACCTGGCGCTGTTTGCGCGCAACCCTGCCAAGCTCGCGGACTTCTATCACAAGGTTTTCGAGATGGAGATCGTCCACAAGAGCCCGAGCGGCGCCTGCTTCGTCAGCGACGGGTATCTGACCCTGGCGCTGCTGCCGCACCGGCTCGAGGCCGAAGCCGCGGTCGGCCTCAACCATTTCGGCTTCCATGTCGAGGATCGCGAGGAGCTGTCGCGCCGGCTGGTGGCCGCCGGGACCGAAGAGCCGAAGAAGCGCCCGTCGAACCGCCCGTTCGCGGAATACCGGGCGGTCGATCCGGAGGGCAACTGGTTCGACCTGTCCGAGCACGGCTACAGCGAGGCCAAGACGGGCCCCGCCGTGGCCAAGGAAATGGCGAAGTAGCGCTCCGTCGTTGCCCGCGGCCGGGCGCCAGACGCGCCCGGCCGAGACTTGAGGGGCGAGGGCGTCAGGTCTTGCGGACGACGATGCTGTTGCGGACCGATTTGACGCCGGTCACGCTGCGCGCATCGTTCGCCGCCTGTGCCGCCTGCGTCGAGTTGTCGACGAAGCCGCTGAGCTGGACCACGCCATCCATGGTCTCAACGTTGATCTGCATGCCCTTCAGGCCTTCGTCGTTCACGATCGCCGCCTTAACCTTTGTGGTGATCGTGGTGTCATCGACGTACTGACCCGCGGTCTCGCGGCCTTCGATGGCCGAGCAGGCCGCCAGGGACGTAGCCAGAACGAGGCCGGTCAAAAACTGCCGCCTCCCGGTGTTCAAACGCATGTTCGTACCTCTCCTTCCGTGGGGTAAGCCGGTCAGCACCGCAACGTAGCCCCGCCCGTATGGTTCCCGTCCTGAGGGCCCGCGGAGCGGGGCGGGACATTCCGGGGAACGTTTCGCCCGAGAGGTCGTTACGCTGGCACCGCCGCGCTAGCGGCTTTTGGCAAATCAAATTCAGAAGGGGTGATCTCGATGGGCTTGGCTGGAACGGCCGGGAGACTACGCCGGGCCGCCGGTCTCCTCTTTGGCGCCGCAATCGCCGCATGAGCCAGGGCCGAGGCCGCGCCGCGGCGCTGCTCCTGCTCGCAGCACCCGTTCTGGCGCTTCTGGCGGCCTCCTGCGCCTCGCCGCCGGATTTCAACCAGATCGCCTCGGCGACCCCCGATGAGCCGGTCCGGCTTCACGGCGCACGCGGTCCGCTGAGCGCCCGTCAAAGCCATGCCATTCTCGACCGGCTGCGGCAGGAGAATCCGAATTCCGACGTGCTGCAGCGCCACCTCGCGTTCGAAGAGGCGATCACCAACACGCCGCTCACGGTCGGCAACAAGGTGACCTTGCTGCGCGACGGGACCGCGAGCTTCCGTGCCATCTTTGCGGCGATCAAAAGCGCCAGGAACCACATCAACCTCGAGTACTACACCTTCGAAGACGTGGAGCAGGACAACCAGCACGTGGTGGATCTCCTGATCGCCAAGCAGCAGGCGGGCGTACAGGTGAACCTCATGTACGACGCGTTCGGCTCGAGCGGTACGCCTGGCGAGGTGTTCGACCGGCTCCGCAACGCCGGGGTCAAGGTGCTCGATTTTCACCCCATCGGCCCGGAGATGGTCGGAAAGGGCTACTCCCTCAACGACCGCGACCACCGCAAGATCCTTCTGGTCGACGGCACGTTGGGCATCGTCGGCGGTGTGAACCTGAGCAAGGTCTATTCCAGCGGTCCGCTGCCCTCGGCGGCTACCGAAAACACGCCGCCGCAATACTGGCGCGACGCCGACATCCAGATCGAAGGCCCGGCGGTCGCCGACCTCGAGCGCCTGTTCCTCACGCATTGGCGGCAGCAGGACGACGGTGAGCTCAATCAGGCAGAGTTCTTCCCGCCGCAGCGTCCGGTCGACGCGCAGATCATCCACATCATCGGCAGTGCGCCAGATCGTTCGCGGCCGCGGTTCTACGTCACCCTGCTGTCCGCGATCCGCAACGCGGAAACCCGCATCTGGATCACCTCCGCCTATTTCGTGCCGACCCACGAAGAGGTGGAGATTTTGCGCGACGCGGCGCGGCGCGGGGTCGACGTCCGGCTCCTGCTGCCCAGCCAGAGCGATTCCGATCTCGCCCTCGACTGCGGGCGGTCGCATTACAGCGACTTGCTCGAGGTGGGGGTGAAGATCTACGAGCTGCAGGGTGCCATCCTGCATTCGAAAACGGCGACCATCGACGGCGTGTGGTCGGTGGTCGGCTCCTCCAACTTCGACGGCCGCAGCGTGCTGTTCAACGACGAGGTGGATGCGGTCGTGCTCGGCCGCGAGACCGCGGAACAGTTGGAAGCGTTTTTCCAGGACGATCTCAAGAACTCGAAGGAGATCGACCTTGCGCAGTGGAAAGAGCGGCCGTTCGACGAGCGCCTGACCGAGTTCTGGTCGAAGATCTGGTCGTACTGGCTCTAGATCTCGGTGTGGCCGCCGACTTCGATGGCGCGGTTCGGCGGGATGCCGAAGAACTCGGTCGCGCCCAGCATGTTGTTGTACATCAGCACGAACAGGCGCTGGCGCCAGCGCAAGGGTGAGCGCTTCGCGCGCCGGAGCTTCTCGCGGCCGACGATGAACGACGTCTCCATGAGGTCGAAGCGCAGGTTCTGCATGCGGCACAAGGCCAGCGCCCGCGGCACGCTGGGCTGGTCCATGAAGCCGTGGCAGACCTTGACCGTGTAGAAGCCCTTGTCGAGCTGGCGCACCTGGATGCGCTGGTCGCGCGGCACGTGCGGCACGTCCTCGGTGAACATGGTCATGAGGATGACCCGCTCGTGCAGCACCCGATAGTGCTTGAGGGTGTGCAGCAGCGCGTTCGGCACCTGGTCGAGATTCGCCGTCATGAAGATCGCGGTTCCCGGGATCCGCTGGGGATGCCCTGGCCGCAAGCCTTCGATGAACATGGAGAGCGGCAGCGCATCGCGCGCGCGCAAGGTCGCCAGCATCTGCCGGCCGCGCCACCACGTCGCCATCAGCATGGCGACGAGAATGGCGACTCCGATCGGGAACCAGCCTCCTTCGAAGATCTTGAGCAGGTTGGCCGAGAAATATGTCGCATCGATGATGAGGAAGAACCCGAAGACCGTCGCGGCCTTGGCCAGGCTCCACTGCGCGACCCAGCGCATGTAGATGAAGGCAAGCGCGGTCGTGATCAGCATCATGCCGCTGACCGCGATGCCGTAGGCCGCTCCCAGATTGTCGGACGACTTGAACGTCACGATCAGCACCGCCACGCCGATGCCCAGCACCATGTTGATGCGCGGCACGTAGACCTGGCCGATCTCCTCTTCCGAGGTATGCCGGACTTCGAGGCGCGGCAGATATCCCAGGGTGGTGGCCTGGCGGGTCAGCGAGAAGGCGCCCGAGATCACGGCCTGCGAGGCGATGATCGTCGCGGCCGACGCGAGCACCACCAGCGGGATCAGCGCCCAGCTCGGCGCCAGGTGATAGAACGGGTTTTCCAGCGCTGTCGGCGTGGCGAGGACCAGTGCGCCCTGGCCCATGTAATTCAGCATCAGCGCCGGGAACACGAGATAGAGCCAGGCCGAGCGTAGCGGATGCCGGCCGAAATGGCCCATGTCCGCGTAGAGCGCCTCGGCACCCGTGACCGCGAGGAAGCAGGCACCCAGGACGAAGAAGCACTGACCCGGTGCGATGATCGCGAGGTCGACCGCATAAAAGGGGTCGAGCGCCAGCAGGATGCGCGGGTTCTGGATGATCTGTGCGCCCCCGAGTACGGCCAGGACCACGAACCAGACCAGCATCACGGGGCCGAAGAAGCCGCCGACCTTCGCGGTGCCGCGCCGCTGCAGCATGAACAGTCC
>DATJWN010000025.1:0-8952 GCA_035501235.1 Reyranella sp. | reverse complement strand
ATGGTGCGGGCGTTCTTGGCCATCTGCTTGGCGATCGAGGCGAGCTGGTCGGGGGTTGGCGTCTCGTTCACCGCCGTGTCGGCCAGGAACACCGTGCCGTGGCGCGCCACGACGATGGAATAGCCCATCGCCACCTTGTTCGGCTCGACGTCGATCACGCGCTTCACGTCGCCGTAGCATTCGGGGAAGCGGCGGGTGATGCCGGTCACCAGGCCGTCGGCGTCGCCCAGCGCGACCATGCAGGCGCCGAACACGTTGCGGCCCTGGTTCACCATGCGCTGCACGTCGCGGCGCAGGAACCCGTCGCGCTGCAGGCGCTTGTAGACATGCTCGGTGTAGGGCGCGTTGCGCGTCGAGAGCCGCGCATTGTGGATCTCGAAGCCCTCGGGCGAGATGCCGAGATTCTTCATGGTGTCGCGCACCAGCTCCTCGCGGCCGATCAGCACCGGCGTGCCGTAGCCGTTGTCACGGAACATCTTGGCGGCGCGAATGGTGCGCTCTTCCTCGCCCTCGGCGAAGACGATGCGCTGCGGATTGGCCTTCACCTGGTCGAACAGGCTCTGCAGCCAGTGATTGGTCGGATCGAGACGGCCGGCCAGCGCGCGGCGATACTCGGCCATGTCGGGGATCTTGCGGCGCGCGACGCCCGAATCCATTGCCGCTTGCGCCACGGCCGCGGAGACGTGGCTGATGAGGCGCGGATCGAAGGGTACCGGCACGATATAGTCGGGCCCATAGCGCAGGCGGCGCCCCGAGTAGGCACGATCGACCTCGTCGGGCACGTCCTCGCGCGCGAGCCGCGCCAGCGCCTCGGCCGCGGCGACCTTCATCTCCTCGTTGATGGTGCGCGCGCGCACGTCGAGTGCGCCGCGGAAGATGTAGGGGAAGCCAAGAACGTTGTTGATCTGGTTGGCGTAGTCGCTGCGGCCCGTGGCGACGATGGCGTCCTTGCGCACCGAGCGCACGTCCTCCGGCGTGATCTCCGGATCGGGATTGGCCATGGCGAAGATGATCGGCTTGGGCGCCATGGACTTCACCATGTCCTTGGTCACCGCGCCCTTGACCGACAGGCCGAAGAAGACGTCGGCGCCTTCCATCGCGTCCTTCAGCGAGCGCGCCTTGGTGCGAACGGCATGCGCGCTCTTCCACTGGTTCATGCCCTCGGTGCGGCCCTGCCAGAGCACGCCCTTGGTGTCGACCAGGATGGCGTTCTCGTGCGGCATGCCCATCGCCTTCACGAGCTCGATGCAGGCGATGGAGGCCGCACCCGCGCCGTTCACCACCATCTTGATGTCGCGGATATCGCGGCCGGTGAGGTGGAGCGCGTTGATCAATCCGGCCGCCGACACGATCGCCGTGCCGTGCTGGTCGTCGTGGAAGATCGGGATGTCCATCGCCTCGCGCAGGCGCTGCTCGATGATGAAGCACTCCGGCGCCTTGATGTCCTCGAGATTGATGCCGCCGAAGGTCGGCCCCAGGAAGCGCACGCAGTTCACGAATTCGTCGACTTCCTTGGTGTCGACCTCGAGATCCATGCAGTCGACATCGGCGAAGCGCTTGAACAGGACGGCCTTGCCCTCCATCACCGGCTTGCCGGCGAGCGCGCCGATGTCGCCCAGGCCGAGGACGGCCGTGCCGTTGGAGATCACGGCCACCAGGTTGCCGCGCGTGGTGTAGTCGTAGGCGAGGTCGGGGTTCTTGTGGATCTCGACGCAGGGCGCGGCGACGCCGGGCGAATAGGCGAGCGCCAGGTCGCGCTGGGTGACCAGCGGCTTGGTCGCGATGATCTCGATCTTACCCGGCCGGCCGGTGCGATGCATGATCAGCGAATCGCCGTCCAGATCGCCCATCTCGCTGACCATCGCCTCGGCACTCTCGCTCGAGCTGGTACTCGCCATTGTCGTTTCTCTCCCGATTGAACTTCCATATTGGCGGCAATCGGGGGGCGGGGCCAGAAGGCCATCCCGCGGTGCAACGTGGCTGTGAAATGGCTAAGGTGGCGCCGGCATGCAGAACGACGATGCCCTGCTCGCGCGCCTCGTGCGCGCTTTTGGCGGCGTGCCGGGCATCCGCGCCATTGTGTTGGGCGGCAGCCGGGCGCGCGGCGAGGCGTCGGTGCACTCCGACTACGATATCGGCCTGTACTACGAGGCCGATCATCCGATCGATGTCGGCCGGCTGGCCAAGGCGGCGATGACGCTTCCCGGCGTCGCGAGCTCTTCGGTCACGGCGATCGGCGAATGGGGGCCGTGGATCAATGGTGGCGCCTGGCTCACGGTCGAGGGCACGCGGGTCGATCTCCTCTATCGCGATCTCGGCAAGGTGCGGTCGGTGATCGAGGCGTGTCGCGCCGGCAAGGTCGAGCGGGTGTATCAGCCCGGCCACCCGCACGCCTTCGTCTCCTCGATCTACATGGGCGAGATGGCGTTGGCCCGCCTGCTCTGGGACCCGGACGGCGCGATGGCGTCGCTCAAGCGCCAATGCGATCCCTATCCGGCGGCGTTGGGCGAGGCGCTGATCCGCACGTTCTTCTTCGAGGCCAGGTTCGCGCTCGAGAACGCCCTGCACGGCCGCGGCCGGGACGATCCGGCCTATGTCGCGGGCTGCGCCTTCCGGTGCGTGGCCTGCCTCTGCCAGGCGCTGTTCGCGTTGAACCGGGTCTATCTCTTGAACGAGAAGGGTGCCTCGGGCGGCGTGGAGCGGCTATCCGTGAAGCCACACGACTTCGCCGGCCGCGTGCGACAGGCAATGGTTGCCGGCGCCGACGGTCTTGCGCCGCTGATGGCGCTGGTCGAGGAGACGGCGACACTCATGAACTCCTCTCCCCGCTAGGGGGAGAGGAAGAAGAATGTTGTTCACGCTATCCCCGCTCGTCGAATGGCGGGGCCTTGGCCCCACGTGTTAAGCCGGGGCGTGCCCGACAGCTCGCCCGCTCACGTGATCCCGCCCGACGCCACGCCGATGATGCGCCAGTACCTGGCGATCAAGGCGGCGCACCCGGATCATCTCGTCTTCTATCGTATGGGCGATTTCTACGAGCTGTTCTTCGACGATGCCGTGAAGGCCTCGGCCGCGCTCGACATCGCGTTGACCAAGCGCGGCCAGCATCTCGGCGAAGACATCAAGATGTGCGGCGTGCCCGTGCACAGCCACGAGGCCTATCTCTCGCGCCTGATCCGCCAGGGCTTCAAGGTCGCCGTCTGCGAGCAGATGGAGGATCCGGCCGAGGCCAGGAAGCGCGCCGGCGCCAAGTCTGTCGTCGAACGCGCCGTGGTGCGCGTGATCACGCCGGGCACGCTCACCGAGGATGCGCTGCTCGATGCGCGGAGCCACAACTATCTCGCGGCCATCGCCGAGGCGCAGGGAGAGCTGGCACTGGCCTGGCTCGACCTCTCGACGGCCGACTTCGCAGCCCAACCGTTGTTGCCCGGCCAACTCGCCGCCGCGCTCGCGCGCCTGGCGCCGGGCGAGGTGCTCGTGCCCGATCGCCTGCTCTCGCGCGAACCGATGAAGGCTGCGTTCGAGGAGTGGACGTCGGCGCTGACGCCGCTGCCCTCGGCCCGCTTCGATTCGGACAATGCCCGCAAGCGCCTGCAGGCGCAGTTCAACGTGGCGGCGCTGGACAGCTTCGGCGCCTTCTCGCGCGCGGAGATTGCGGCCTGCGGCGCGCTGCTCGACTATGTCGAGCTCACGCAAGCCGGCAAGAAGCCGGCCCTGTCGCCGCCTCGCCGCGAGCGCGCCGACGGCACGATGGAGATCGATCCCGCGACGCGGCGCAATCTCGAGCTGGTGCGCAGCCTCGACGGCCGGCGCGACGGCAGCCTGCTCGCCACCGTCGACCGCACCTTGACCGGGCCCGGCGCGCGGCTGCTGGCCGAGCGATTGGCCGCGCCGCTCACCGACAAGGCGGAGATCGAGCGCCGTCTCGATTTGGTGCAGCTCTTCGTCGAGCGCGCCGGTTTGCGCGCATCAGTCCGCGAGGCGCTGAAGCACACGCCCGATGTCGAGCGCGCGTTGCAGCGTTTGTCGGTCGGCCGCGGCGGCCCGCGCGATCTCGCGGCGTTGCGCGACGGCCTCGATTCGGCGGAAGCGCTCGCCGCGATGCTGGGCGCCGAGCCGGAAGCGCTCGCTCCGCCGCCGGCGCCGCTGGCCGAGATCGTGAAGGCCGCGTCCCATCACCGCCCGCTGATCCAGTCCTTTGCCGCGGCGCTGGCCGACGAGCCGCCGCTGCTGGCGCGCGATGGCGGCTTCATCCGTGCGGGCTATCGCGCCGAGCTCGACGAGCAGCGCACCTTGCGCGACGACAGCCGCAAGACCGTCGCCGCGCTCGAGGCCAAGTACAAGACGGCGACCGGCGTGGCGACCCTCAAGATCCGCCACAACAACATGATCGGCTATCACATCGAGGTGACGGCGACGCATGCCGACAAGCTCGATCTGGCGAAGCTGGGCTTCACGCGGCGGCAGTCGATGTCGAACGCCACGCGCTTCAGCACGGCGGAGCTGGCTGACCTGGAAACACGCATCGGCCGCGCCGCCGATCAGGCGCTGGCGCTGGAGATGTCGATCTTCGATGCGCTGGTCGCCGAAGCGATGGCGGTCTCGACCGCGATCGCCAATGCCGGCCGCGCTCTGGCGGCGCTGGATGTCGCGGCGGCGTTGGCCGAGCTGTCGGCCAGCGGCAACTATGTGCGGCCTCAATTGGCCGACGAGCCCGCTTTCACCATCGAGGGCGGCCGTCATCCTGTGGTCGAAGCGGCGCTGCTGCGCGGCGGCGGCACGGGCTTCGTGCCCAACGATTGCGAACTCGGGCCCGACAAGCGGCTGTGGCTGCTGACCGGCCCGAACATGGCCGGCAAGTCGACCTTCCTGCGCCAGAACGCGCTGATCGCCGTGCTGGCCCAGGCCGGTTCCTTCGTGCCGGCCAAGGCCGCGACCATCGGCATCGTCGATCGCCTGTTCAGCAGGGTCGGCGCTTCGGACGACTTGGCGCGCGGCCGCTCGACCTTCATGGTCGAGATGGTCGAGACCGCGGCGATCCTCAATCAGGCCACGCCGCGCAGCCTCGTGATCCTGGACGAGATCGGCCGCGGCACGGCGACTTTCGACGGCCTTTCGATCGCCTGGGCGACGCTCGAGCACCTGCACGAGACGAACAAGTGCCGCGCGCTGTTCGCCACGCACTATCATGAGCTGGGCGCGCTGAAGGAGCGGCTGTCGTCACTCGCGCCCTACACGATGCGCGTCAAGGAATGGCAGAACGAGGTCGTGTTCCTGCACGAGGTGGCACCCGGCGCCGCCGACCGTTCCTACGGCATCCACGTGGCGCAGCTCGCGGGCCTGCCCGCTGCCGTGGTGGCGCGCGCCGAGGAAGTGCTGGCGGTGCTGGAGAAGGGCGAGCAGTCGGGCGCGGTGACCCGGCTTGCCGACGACTTGCCGCTGTTCGCCGCCGCGCCGCCGCGACCGGCGGGGGGTGTCGCAAAGGCGGCAGAATCCGAAGTCGAGAAGGCGCTGGCCGCGGTCAATCCCGACGAGCTCACGCCGCGCGAGGCGCTGGAGACGCTCTACGCTCTGCGCGAGCGCCTCCCGAAGACCTGACTTTTCAGGAATCGTTTCCGATCAATGAGTTAGCGCAGGGGGGTGGTGAGACTCTGAGACTGGGGGCCTAAAAGCCATGTGGGATGGGCTTTTAGGAGTCTCAGGCGTGCGAGACTCCGGAGAAAACCCAATGAGACTCCGAAGCGGATCGATTGCCTCAGTCGCCCATATGCGCAGGCAGGCCGAGCGTGCGGCCGGGATAGCCGCCGACATTGAAGTAGCGCACGCCGTCGGCGGTCTCGGTCACGACCACGGTCTTGCGGCCGGCTGAATCGGGCTCCGACCGCACCACGATCTTCTGCAGGAAGGGCATGGGGCCGTTGGGCAGCGATTCGGTCAGCACGCGGCCGACCAGCTTGCCCTTGTCGGGGACCTTGAGGCCCATCAGCCGCACGATGGTGCGGTTGAGATCGGCGTTGCTCGCGGGCGCCACGTCCTCGAAGTGCTGGCGGAAGCCCGGCCCGGCGGCGGCCATGAAGTTGCGCGTATCGGCGCGCGAGAAGGAACCGTGCATGCCCTGGCCCTGCTGCAAGGGCGTGTCGGCCACTTCGACGCCGCAGGTCGTGGGATCGGCGCAGCCGGTGGTGAAGGAACGGAAGTTCACGGCGATGGTGGGATGCGGCGTCACCGACGCGCCCTTGAGCGCGATCGCCGAGAGCGGCAGCGTGCCCGGGATCTTGCCGATCGCATCGTCGACGAACAGGCCGCTCACATAGTCCTGCGCGGCCAGGATCGACACGATCTTCGTCGTCAGCGCCTTGTCGCCGCCGGGCACGTAGATCAGATCGGAGCCGCCGTTCGACACGACGACGACCTGCGGCTTGGCCGGGTCGTCACCCAGGAGCCCGTTGCCGCGGACGGGAAAGCTGCCCGCCGCGATCTCCCCGTTCTTGTTGTCGGGGTCGTACATCTTGAGGCCGAGCGCATGGGCCACGTCGAGCGCCACGAAGCCCGCCGGGAGCTGGCCCGGAACGACGCCCTTGTAGGTCTGGCTGGCGGCAAAGCTGGTGGCGCTCTCCTTGGAGATCGTCGAGAAGCCGTGGTCGGAGGTGACGACCACGTCGGTCGTGCCCTCGAGACCCTGCTCCTTCAGCGCGGCGAGGATGCTCGCGAGGTTGTCGTCGGCGTTCCTGATGGCGGCGAGCGAGGTCGGGCCGTTGATGCCCGGCACCAGGCGGCCGAGGCTGTCGCCCTGATTGTGCTGGCTGCCGTCGGGATCGCGCGACCAGTAGACCATCAGGAACGGCTTGTTGCGCTCCTTGAACATCGGCAGCAGGACCTTGGTCGTGACGCCGGTGAAGTAGCCCTGCTGGCCGATATTGGCGACGGTCGTGCCGGGCGTCGTGCTGTTGCCCGACTTGCCGTTCTCGCCGCGGCCGGGCGCCTCGGTCGGAAGCTGCGCGGCGGCGAGACGCTTGCCCATCTCGTCGGAGAGCGGGATGCCGCCCGGGCGGCCGGTCTGGTCGTCGACGACGATCGTGTGCTGGCCGGTGCGCTCGGTGCTGTCGAAGATCAGCACGGGGCCGACCTTGCCGACCGCCGCGGTCGAGTAGCCGGCATCGCGCGCGGCCTGCAGCATCGTCTCCTCGTTGAGGTAGCTGCCGCCGAAATGCTTGTCGACCTCGCCCAGCACCGCGTCGTTCTCGAGGAACGGCGTGACCGAGCCGCCCGCCGTCGTCATCGGGAAGCCGACATAGATGTTGTTGGAGAAGTCGCCGGTGTCGCCGAGGTGATGGCCGGTCGCCATGCCCGAGGCGTTGGCCGTCGTGAAGGTCGGGAACAGGGAATGCGAGTTGGTATAGTGCACGCCGCGCGCCATCAGCGCCGCCATGGCCGGCGCGTTCTTCTCGTTCACCATGCCGCCGCGCAGGCCGTCGGCCACGAACAGGATGACATTGTGCGGCCGGCCGGGCGCGGGCGCCGGCGTCTGGGCAACGGCGGGAAGAGCGAGCAGGCCCGCCGCGGTCACGGCGGCGAGGACGGAAAATGGACGCATGCGGCGAGTACCCCTTTGGTTGGGTACATTAACGCCAAATCTCGTTAACGGAATGTTTCAGGCCAGCCGCTGCGGCCTGAGCTTGAGATCGCGGAACGGATGATCGGCCGGTTCGGGCTGGCGCCAGCCGGTGGCGTCGCGCCACAGCGCCGCCAGCACGTGTCCCGCCAGGGCGAGAAGCAGGCAATCCCACAGCCTGAGCGTTGCCGCCATCGCCGCCGGCGCCCACGGCTTGTGCGGCAGGACCTGCACGGCCCAGACCGTCAGGGCATAGGCACCGAACGAGGCGAGCACGGCGCCGAAGACGAGTGCAAACAGGGGACGGCGGAAGCGTCGGCCGAGCGCCCAGGCCTGGCCCATCGTCAGCGGTTCGATGCCCGCCCAGGACGGCATCATCAGGACGAGCGGCGCGAGCAGCGCGGACCAGACGAAGAGATGCGGCAACCAGGTGAGCATCGTCGCGATCACGATCGCGGGAGCGTGCGGCACGCCCCAGCGCAGGAAGCTCGCCTCGATCCCCTGCAGGCGCAGCATGCCGAGCGTCAGGGCGAGCAGGAAGAAGAGCGTGGTGAAAACGAGGAAGCGCAGGCCGATGATCGAGCGGCGCAGCTCGTGGACCTCCTCGCACGGCGAGGCGTCGTCGAGCAGCGTCTCCTTCATCCAGCGATCGAGGAACATCGCGTAGATCAGCGCGAACAGGAAATCCCATCCCCAGTGATTGCGGAGCTGGGCGAACCGGAAGTCGGTCGCGAGCAGCCACGCGACCGCGGCTGCGAGACCCGCGATCGGCAGGACGAGCATCCAGAAGATCGTCTGGTTGCGCAGCCAGAAGACGAGCGCATCGACGCCGAGAAGAGAGAGCGGCGTCGTATTCGCTGTGGCGTCGTCCGAGTGGGGCATCGCACTCCGTCGCTAGAGGGACTTGCGCGCCAGCGCGGCTCCCTCGGCGAGAGCGCGGAGTTTACCGTAAGCGACGCCAAGCGTCATCGGCGCCATGCCGCAATTCGTGCAGGCCTGGATTCTTTCAGGCTCTACGAACCCACTCGCAAGCTTCAGAGTCGCGGCAACTTCCTCGGGCGTGTCGATCTTCTCGGACGCCACGTCGATGCAGCCGACCAGCACCGTCTTGTTCTTGAGAAGCTTCATCAGCTCGGGCGGCACGTGGCTGTTGCGGCATTCGAGCGAGACCTGCTGGATCTTGCTTCTGTCGAGTGCGGGGAAAGTCTGTTCGTACTGGCGCCAGCTCTCGCCCAGCGTTTCCTTCCATTTGATGTTGGCCTCGATGCCGTAGCCGTAGCAGATGTGCACGGCGGTGGTGCATTTCAGCCCCTCGGCCGCCTTCTCCAGCGCCGGCACGC
>DATJWN010000024.1:0-10113 GCA_035501235.1 Reyranella sp. | reverse complement strand
GGAATCTCGAACAGGCCGCTCCACCATTCGATCAACTCCCTATCGGCGGAGTCGAAAGCGACGTAGTCGGCGCCGTGCTCGGCCGCTTCCATCGCGAAGTGGCGCGAGGAGGGAGAGGCGATGCCGACCTGGCGGTCGGGTCCGACGATGCGGCGCGCCTCGGCGCAGGAGGGACCGTCCGACTCAAGGTGCACGCCGTCGGCGTCGAGCGTCACGGCCGCGTCGGGGGAGCCCGCGATGAAGAAGGCGACGCCGCGCTGCTGGCAGACCGGCCGCAGCGTGTCGGCGATGCGGGCCGCCGGCGCGCGCAGCAGGAAGGCCGCGACGTCGCCGCCGTCCAGAGCATGGCGCAGATCGTCTGCGAAGAGCGTGGGATGGTCGATTCGCTGTGGAGAAACGAGGTAGAGGCGCGTGTCGGACATGTCAGGGCCTTGCCTATAGCGCTGGTCCGTGGTTTGACGCTACCGGGGACTGGCAGGGAGATCGGCATGATATGTGGCCGAATGGGGTTCTTGGGCATGGCATTGGCCGCGATGGCGGCCGTTCCGGCGGCGGCGGAGCCTCCGCCCTGTCCCAATCTCAGCGGGGTCTTCGAGTGTCCCGCCTCGGACAAGCAGCCGCCGATGACCCTGACGGTGAAAAGCGACGAAAGCGCCTGGGGCGCCCGCACCTACAAGTTCACCTACAGGATCATGGGCAAGGACCTGACCTCGGCTGCGGACGGCGTGCCGAAGGAGAATGCCAAGCGGCTGCCCGGATCCAACCTGTGCGACGACGGCGCGCTGTTCCTCAAGGTCGCGGGCGAAGCGGGCGAGGGCACGCGCATGTTCATCAACAAGGACGGCAATCTCGAGCGCACGAAGGGCGGCAAGACGGAGCTCGTCTGCACGCGCAAGGCCAACTGACCGAGCGGCGCTTCAGCCGGCGGCGCCCCACTTCCACAACACCACCCACATCAGGAACACCTGGCCCTCGAGCGGCAGGGTGGCCGGCAGGTCGATGACGACGTCGCGGGTCGAGCGGAAAGTGCTGGAAGGCGTGATGCCGCCGACCCTGGTCTCGCCCTCGAACAGGCCGAATGTCTTCGCGGCCAGTCCTTCGGCCTTCAGCAGCCAGGTGCGGTCCGCGCAAGTGACGGTGAAGCGGTTCACGAATGGCGCCTGCTGCACCGTGACCAGCAATTCGTCGGCGCGCAGCAGCTCGTAGCGCGGCGTGAAGGCGCCGCTGCGTCGGACGGTGAAGTCCCGTCCGTCCAGCGCGAATCCCCGCTTGTTGTGGTTCAGCACCGTGATCGGCGCGCCGTCGATGCTGAGCTGCAGGGCGTCGATGCTGCCGGTCGCCTGGATCATCCGGCCGCCTTCACACCTTCACGCGCTTCATGTCGAGCGCCTTGTAGATGATGCGGTCGAGCAGCCGGTCGGGCAGCAGCCGCGGCAGCATCCAGTAGAGCAGCCACTTGTCGGGCAGCGCATAGCGCGTCTTGGGCTTGGCCGCGGTCAGGCCCTTCAGCACGCGGTCGGCGACGCGGGACACCGGCTGGGCGTTGCGCCGGTTGTCGGCCACCAGGTCGACGTATTCGAAGAGCGGCGCGTAGTCGGTGTCGGCGAACGACTTGCTGATGTGGTTGGCCTTGTCCCAGATCGGCGTGTCGATCGAGCCCGGCTCGATCAGGATCACGTCGACGCCGTAGACCATGAGCTCGCGGCGCAGCGAATCCGACATCGCCTCGAGCCCGAACTTGGAGGCGGCATAGGCGCCCATGAACGGGTAGGCGATCTTGCCGCTCACCGAGCTGATGTTGACGATGCGCCCCGGCCGGCCCGCGTCGGACTTGCGCAGCAGCGGCAGGAAGGCCTGCACCATGTTGAGCACGCCGATCACGTTGACCTCGAGATGGCGGCGCAACGCCTCGGGCGCGATGTTGGCGAGGGGGCCGGGATCGCAGATGCCGGCATTGTTCACCAGCCCGAACAGGCCGCTGCCTTCCGTCTCGCGCGCCACGGTCGCGGCGGCGCGATCGATGGCGGCGCGATCGGTGACGTCGAGGACCAGCGGCACGAAGTCGGGACCGAGCGGCCCACGGAGCGAGGCTTCGAGCGCGGCGTCCCGGATCGTGCCGAAGACGCGGATGCCCTGCCGGCCGAGTTCCTGGGCGAGGCCGAAGCCGATGCCCGTGGAGACGCCGGAGATGACGACAGATCTCATGCAACCGTCTTCGCAAGATCGGCCCCTGTCGGCAAGGCGGCTTTGCTCTACACTCCGCGACAGGGGAGAGACGAGATGCGATCGATCGGATGCCTGCTGGCCTTGTTCGCTGCCGCGGTCCTGGCCGCGCCCTGCCTGGCGCAGAGTCCCGGCCCGCAGGGCAAGGAGAGCGGCCCGACGCGCGAGCAGGTCTGGCGCATCCCGTCTGGCGGGCAGTTGATGGTCGCGACTCTGATGCGGCCTATGGGCGATGCCCCCGTGCCGCTGGTCGTGATCAATCACGGCTCGCCCGCCACCGACAAGGAGCGGCCGCGCATGACCCGGCCGATCTACGGCTCGCTCTCCAACTGGTTCCTGGCGCGCGGCTACGCCGTCGTCCTGCCGCTGCGGCGCGGCTATGGCGAGACCGGCGGTCCCTGGGTCGAGCAATACGGCAGCTGCGCCCGGCCCGACTATTTCCATTCCGGCCTGCGCGCGGCCGAGGACATAAGGGCGACCATCGACTTCATGCGCCAGCAGCCGTTCATCCAGCCGACGCGCACGATCGTGGTCGGCCACTCGGCCGGCGGCTGGGCGGCCGACGCGCTGTCGAGCCTCAACCCGCCGGGCGTCGCGGGCCTGATCAGCTTCGCGGGCGGGCGCGGCGGTCATCAGACCGACAAGGCGGCGATCAACGGCAATTGCGGCCCGCAGGCGCTGGTGAGCGGCGCGGGCCGCTATGGCGCCACGGCGCGCCAGCCCATGCTCTGGATCTATTCGAACAACGACACGTTCTTCGATGCACCGCTCGCCCGCCAGATGGCCGATGCCTACAAGGCCGCCGGCGGCAAGCTCGACTTCGAGCAGGTCGCCGCCTACGGCAGCGACGGCCACGGGTTGGTCACCGAACCGGGCGCGATGCCGATCTGGGTGCCGCTGGTCGAGAAGTTCCTGAAGACCCTGTAGCTGCCGACGATGGCACGCGTGCTGATCGCTGGCTAAGCGTTCCAGAACCGGTAAAGCCCGGCCGCATTTCCGTTGAACACGTTGCGATCGCAGCGGTCGAGGCCCTGGACGCTGCCGGCAGTCTGGTCGCCGGCATATTGCCAGAGCCGCCAGCCGCTCCTTGCCCAGGCGAGCGGGATCTCGGGCGAGTCGTGGTAGTCGGTGACCCACAGGCCGCAGCGCGCGAGCACTGAGCCAGTCGTGATCCCGAGGCCGCCATTTGCCCAGCTCGAACGCACGTAGACGAGCGGTAACCGGCCGGTGGCGTTGCCCACGAACTCCGCGAACGCCTCGGCCTGTTCGAGCGTCATGGAGTTCGAGGGATCGCTTTCATGCTCCTCGAGGTCCAGGGCGAGCAGGGTCGCTCGCGTGGGCCGCGAGGAGTCCAGGAAGAACGCCGCCTGCCGCGCGCCGGGCGAATCACCCTTGCCGAAATGATACGTGCCCCACAGCAATCCCGCCGCCTCGGCCTGCTGCCGGCGCGCGGCGCAGGCGGGGTCGGCATAGAAGTCGCCCTCGCTCGCCTTATGGATGACGGCGAGGATGTTGCTCGCGCGCACCTGCTGGAAATCGGAGACCGTCGTGTTCGCGCTGATGTCGATCACCGCATCCAGCCCCTGGGTCGAAGGTATCGGCGGTGGCGGCGCGACGGGATATTGAGCGGGCGGATACTGAGCCGGCGGATATTGAGTGGGCCGCACATAGGCCTGACGGGGCGCCGGAGGGGCGGCGCATCCCGTCGCTGCCGTAGCCGCCAGGCACGAGACGAGGGTCCTTCGGGAGATCATACGGCGCACTTTCCGCACTTTCCGCAAGGGATGCGGCAAAGAAAAGGCGGCCATTGGGGCCGCCTCGTCTCGTGCCGGGGATCGCCCGCGCCTTACATCTTGCCCTGATAGATCGAGATGATCTTGTCGAGCATGTCGAGCGCTTCCTCGCGCGGGCGCTGGAAGGTGTTGCGGCCGATGATCGAGCCGTTGGCGCCGCCGTCGCGCAGGCCGCGGATCTCGGTGAACAGGCCTTCGAGGTCCTTCGCTTCGCCGCCCGAGAAGACGACGATGCGGCGGCCGGCGAAGCTCGCCTGCATCACGTGCTCGACTCGCTTGGCGAGCGTGGAGATGTCGATCTTGGCCTTCTCGATCGCGGCCTTGGCCTCGGGCTGCCACAGCACGTTGGTCGGCGGCTTGACCTTGATGATGTGGGCGCCGAGCAGGGCGGCCATGTGGGCGGCGTAGGCGCAGACATCCATCGCCGTCTCGCCGGCCTTGTCGAGCTTGCCGCCGCGCGGATAGGACCACATGACGACGGCGAGGCCGTAGGACTTGGCCTCCTTCGCGAGCTCGCGGATCTCCTCCATCATCTCGTACTGGTCTTCGGCGCCGGGATAGATCGTGAAGCCGATCGCGCCGCAGCCGATACGCAGCGCATCCTTCACCGAGGCAGTGACCGCCTGGTCCTTGTTGGTCGAGAGACTATTGGCGCTGTTGAGCTTGAGGATGGTCGGGATCGCACCCGCGAACGTGTCGGCGCCGGCTTCCAGCGGGCCGAGAGGTGCGGCATAGGCGTTGAGGCCCGCGTCGATCGCGAGCTGGTAGTGATAGTGCGGATCGTAGGCCGGCGGGTTGGGCGCGAAGGAGCGGTCGGGGCCGTGCTCGAAGCCCTGGTCGACGGGGAGGATCACCATCTTGCCCGAGCCGCCCAGGCGGCCGTGCATCAGCATGCGCGCGAGGTTCGCCTTGGTGCCGGGGCAATCGCTCTCGTAATTGTCGAGGATCTTCTTGACGGTGCGGCTGATCTTCACGGGCGTCTCCCTTTCGGCGCCGTGATAGCGGCGGGCGAATGTCCGTTCAAGTGCCCGCCACGCGGAACGGCCGATTACGTGGGAGCAAATTGCCCCAACCGGCCCGGCAGGATAGGTCAGGCGCGCATGCCGACGTCCGTCCTCGCCCGCCTGGCCCACCGCCTGCCGTTCTTCTTCGGCTGGGTGATCATCGCCGTCGCCTTCGTCACCATGGCGCTGTCGGTGACGGTGCGCACGGCCTTCTCGCTGATGTTCCCGCCGATCGTCGACGAGTTCGGCTGGGACCGCGGGCTGGCGGCCGGCGCCTTCTCCTTCGGCTTCATGGTGTCGGCGGGCGTCAGCCCGGTGGTGGGCCGCCTGATCGACCGCCGCGGCCCGCGCTTCGTGATCGAGATCGGCACGCTGATCGCGGCGGCGGGCCTTGCCGGCGCGACACTGATCACCTCGCCGTTGCATCTCTACCTGACGCTCGGACTGCTGGTCGGCATCGGCGCCAACTGCATGAGCTACGCCGTCCACTCGCAGTTCCTGCCCAACTGGTTTGTCGCCAACAGGGCGCTCGCGATCGGCATCGCCTTCTCCGGAGTCGGCGCGGGCGCGATCCTGATCCTGCCCTGGCTGCAGGCGCTGATCCTGCACGAGGGCTGGCGGGCGGCGTGCTGGAAGCTCGGGCTGATCACGGTTGTCGTGCTGATGCCGATCAACCTCCTGGTCGCCAAGAGTCCCGAGACGCTCGGCCTGCTGCCCGACGGCGAGCAGAGCGCCACGGGTGCGGCGAAGAAACGGTCGTCCGCCATCGTCGATGCCGAATGGGTGGCCGTCGAATGGACGGTGCCGCTGGCGCTGCGCACCCGGCGCTTCTGGTGGCTCGCCGTCAGCTACTTCTCCGGGGGCTGGATCTGGTACTCCGTGCAGATCCATCAGACCAAGTACCTGGTCGAGATCGGCTTCGATCCCATGCTGGCCGCCTGGTCGCTGGGGGTCGTGGGGATGGCCGGTATCCCGGGCCAGATCGTGCTGGGCGCGCTCTCCGACCGCATCGGCCGCGAGATCGTCTGGGCGATGAGCGGGCTCGGCTTCGCGATCTGCTACGCGGCGTTGCTGCTGCTGGCCGAGACGCCGTCGCAGCCGCTCCTGTGGCTGATGGTGCTGAGCCAGGGCCTGCTGGGCTACGCCATCGCCACGATCATGGGCCCGATCGTCGCCGAGATCTTCGAGGGCAAGCGCTTCGCCTCGATCTTCAGCCTCCTGATGGTGGCCCTGATCGGCGGCGGTGCTGCCGGCCCTCTGGTGACCGGCCTGCTGCACGACTGGACCGGCACCTACACGATCGCGTTCGGGCTCGGCATCGTGTTGAGCCTGGTCTGCGGCGCGACCGTGTGGATCGCGGCCCCGCGCAAGGTGCGCCGGGTCGCGAGAGCTTTGAGCTAGCTACTCGTTCAGCCCCTTGCCCGGATACGGATGCGTCGCCATCCAGTGCTTGGCGATGTCCAGCCGACGCGTGATCCAAACGCCGGGCTGCTTCTGCAGGTAATCGAGCAGGCGCCAGAGACCCATCGTGCGGCCGGGATGGCCGAGGATGCGCATGTGCATGCCGACCGACATCATCTTCGGCGTCTGCGCGCCCTCGCGGTACAGCACGTCGAAGGCGTCCTTCACCAGGCTGAACCATTCGTCGGCATGGCCCATCGTGTTGGCGTACTTGCCGTCGTTGTTGGTCAGCGAGTAGGGCACGACGAGTTGCGGCTTGCCCTCGACGGTCTGCCAGAAGGGCAGGTCGTCGCCGTAATAGTCGCTGTCGTAGGTGAAGCCGCCATGCTCGACCACGAGGCGGCGCGTGTTCACCGAAGGTCCATAGCGGCAGTACCAGCCGGCCGGCGCGCCCACCGTCGAGGTGAGGGACTTCACCGCCTTCTGGATGTGATCGCGCTCCTCGGCCTCGGTGAGGTCGAAGTGCTTGATCCAGCGCCAGCCGTGGCTGCAGATGTCGAAGCCCGAGGCCTTGACCGCGGCGGCGGCCTCCGCGTTGCGCTCGAAGGCCAGCGCACAGGCGAACACGGTCATCGGCAGGCCGCGCTCCTGGAAGGCGCGCATCAGGCGCCAGAAGCCCGCGCGGCTGCCGTATTCGAACATGCTCTCGCCCGCGAGGTCGCGGCCCTTCAGCCCCATCGAGGAGGTCGTCGATTCGGTGAGGCCGGTCTCGGTATAGCCCTCGCCATCCTGGACCGAAGGCTCGGAGCCTTCCTCGTAGTTCATGACGAAGTTGACCGCGACCCGCGCGCCGTTGGGCCACTTGGGATCGGGCGGGTTCGCGCCATAGCCGCGGAAGTCACGCGTGGGTTGCCAGCTCATGTCGGTCTCCTCACAAGGTTGGCGCCCATCTGACGGGCGATGTCGGCGATCTTCTCATTGAGCGGTTCCATCGAGATCACCTTCACGCCGGCGCGCAGGCAGGCGAGCGCATGGCCGGCCGCGTCGCCGCAATCGACGATCAGGGTGAAGGCGACATCGGGAAATTCCTCGCGCGCGCGCTCCTGCAGGGCCGCGAGATAGCCCGCGCCATGGAAGGAGGCGGCGCCGTGCGGCGTGACCAGGGTCGGCGCCGTACCGTCGGCGCGCGCGGCGGTGAGCGCCGCTTCGGTCTGCCGCCAGTCACGGACCAGGATCGGGCGTTTGTCCACAGAGGCGACGATACAACAGCCTTGGCCTATAGTGTCGCGGTGTCCGACGAACTCAGCCTCCGCGAGCAGCTGCTCGCAGCCCGCGCCAAGGTCGAGAAGCAGATCGAGAAGCTGCGGGACCGGCCTTATCCCGTGCTGAACACCAATCCATTCGATTCCCACGACATCTCGACCGAGAACAGCAAGCTGATCGACCAACTGAACAAGCTGCTGCATCGGCTGAACGACGCGCTCGAGGAACTGGGTCCCTACGACTAGGGAATGCGGACGCTGAAGGGCGCCACCGGCACGAACTCCTCGTCCTTCGAGCCTGCGCGCCACATGAAGACGGCGAAGCGGCCGGGCTTGTCGAGTGTTGTCAGGCCATGGTGCCAAGTGTTGGGCTTGTAGGTCACGCCCTGCTGGCCGTTGGCGATGAAGGCCTTGGCGCCCGCCATGTCCGGCCCGCCCTGCTTGGCGTGCGGACAGACGACGATCAGCCAGCGGCCGACATCGACCGGCACGAAGCTCTGCGACGAGAATTCGTGGCGCTCCATCGTCTCGGATTTCAGCGGCCGGTCTTGCGTCTCGATGCGGAAGGTCATCGACAGGCTGGGCTTGGCCTCCCCGCGCAGGTTGCCGAGGCCCTCCTCGTAGTAGGTGCGGCCGGCGGCGGTCGGGACGTCGATCACGTCGCCGAACGGGGCGAAGGCTTCCTGGGTGAGCGGCTGCGGCACGAGTTCCATTGGTCATCCTCAATCGCGCATGCGGCGGGTGAGGCCCACCGTCCATTCCATCAGCAGCATCAGCAGGAACGCCACCGTGATCAAGATGCCCGAGATGGCCGCGATCCGCACGTCGAGCGTGGCCTCCATCATGCCCCACATGCGGATCGGCAGCATGTCGGTGCGCGCCGTCGAGAGGAAGAGCGAGACGGGCACGTTGTCGATCGAGGACATGAAGGCGAGGAAGGCGCCGGCCGCCACGCCGGGCGAGATCAGCGGCAGGGTCACGCGACGGAGCGTGTAGAGCCACGAGGCGCCCAGCGCCTGCGAGCTGTCGTTCAGCGCCGGATCGAGCTGGCTCAAGCTCGCCGCCGTGGTGCGCAGGATGAAGGGCACGGTCACGATCATGTGGCCGGCCACGATCAGGCCGAGCGAGGGGCGGAAGCCGATCAGGGTGAAGTACATCAGCGCCGCCAGCCCGAAGGCGATGCCGGGCAGCACCAGCGGCGAGAGGAAGAAGCTGTCGACGATGCGGGCGGCGCGCGCCCGGCTGCGGCCGATGCCGATGGCCGCGAGCGTGCCCAGCACGACGCCGAACAGGGTCGAGAGGGCGGCGACCTCGAGCGAATTGCCGACGGCGATGTGGATCTGCCGCGACTGGCCGGGGTCGAAGAGCTGGCGGTACCAGGCGAAGGTGAAGCCGGTCGGCGGAAACTTCAGCGACTGGTTCTCGGTGAAGGACATGGTCAGCACCAATATCACCGGCGTCACGATGATCAGGACGGCGAGCAGCGCCAGGCCGCCGATCGCCAGGCCGTAGGAGATGTCGGCGAGGCTGTGCCTTCTACCCCCCATGTACCTCTCCGTGGACGGCGCCTCCCGCGCGCCGTCCGAGCCAGGACAGGGCGGCGATCACGGTCAGCACCGAGACCAGCAGCGCCATCGACAGCACGGCGGCGAAGGGCCAGTTGAACACGACCAGCGACTGCTGCCAGATCAGCAGCGGCAGGTAGATCAGCCGCATGCCGCCGATGATGCTCTGCGAGATGAAGGCCGTGGTCGAGCTCGCGAACACCAGCAGGCAGCCGGCGATCAGGCCGGGCATGCTGAGCGGAACGATCACGGTGAAGAGCGTGCGCCAGCGCGAGGCGCCGAGCGCCGCCGCGGCGTCGCGCAGGTTAGGGTCGATGCGCGACATCACGCTGATCAAGGGCAGCAGCATCAGCGGCATCTCGATCTGCGTCAGCGAGATCACCAGCCCGAATTCGGTCTGCAGGAGCCGCAACGGCTCGTGGATGAGGCCGAGCGACAGGAGCAGCTGGTTCAGCACGCCTTCGCGGCCCAGCACCACGATCCAGGCGAAGGTGCGCACCACGACCGAGAGCAGGAGCGGCATCACGATCACGAAGATCAGGATCTTCTGCAGCCGCGCCGGCAGGTCGATGAAGACCAGCGCCAGCGGATAGCCGACGACGACCGTGGCGACGATCGTCTTGACGCCCAGCAGCAGCGTGTCGGCCACGACCTTGTAGTGGAAGGGATCGCCCAGGAACTTGGCCCACTGCGCGAGGCCCGGCTGGGTGATCTTGTCGTCGTCGAAGAACGAGACGCCGAACAGCATCAGGAACGGCGACAGGAACAGCGCCGCGAAGGCGAGCCCGAGCGGCAGCGCGAGCTGCCATTCCCTGAGTTTCGCGCTCATGTTCTTCCGGACCGCGAGCCTCCGGCTCGCCTCATG